>NZ_BPQL01000197.1 GCF_022179225.1 Methylobacterium goesingense | reverse complement strand
CGTGCGGCCTGAGCCCGGCGCGTCCCCCCGCTTACGACGGTCCGACCGAACAGATCCCACGCGCTGTCAGGCCACCGGTAGCGGCCAGTTTCGAAGTGTTCTATAACGCGCCCAGGCTGCGCCGCGCGAGTTTCAGGGCGTCCAAATCGCCCTTCGCGCATCATCCTCATCCGGGCACCCCCGGGGCGGCGCGCGCTTCATAGCGCTCCCAGCCGAACACGTGTTTTCGTGGCGCAGGTTATGCCTGCGCGTGTTCGACCAACCGCTCGCGAGGAATTATAACGCCGTGGCATCGATCGACAGCTTCCAGTCTCGCCAGACCCTCACCGTCGGAGACAAGTCCTACACCTACTACTCGATCCCACATGCCGAGAAGGCGGGCCTCGCCGACGCCACCGCGCTGCCCTTCTCCATGAAGGTGCTGCTCGAGAATCTGCTGCGCTTCGAGGACGACCGCTCGGTCAAGAAGGACGAAATCTCGGCCACCGTCGCCTGGCTCGGCAACAAGGGCAAGACCGAGACCGAGATCGCCTTCCGCCCTTCCCGCGTGCTGATGCAGGATTTCACGGGCGTGCCCGCCGTCGTCGACCTCGCCGCGATGCGCGACGCCATGGTGGCGCTGGGCGGCGACCCGCAGAAGATCAACCCGCTGGTGCCGGTCGACCTCGTGATCGACCACTCGGTCATCGTCGACGAGTTCGGCACCCCGAAGGCGCTGGCCGACAACGTCGCGCTGGAATACTCGCGCAACGGCGAGCGCTACACCTTCCTGAAGTGGGGCCAGTCGGCCTTCGATAACTTCTCCGTCGTGCCGCCCGGCACCGGCATCTGCCACCAGGTGAACCTGGAATACCTGTCGCAGACGGTCTGGACGAAGTCGGAAGACGGCACCGAGCTCGCCTATCCGGACAGCCTCGTCGGCACCGATTCGCACACCACCATGGTCAACGGCTTGGCCGTGCTCGGCTGGGGCGTCGGCGGCATCGAGGCCGAGGCCGCGATGCTCGGCCAGCCGCTCTCGATGCTGATCCCCGAGGTCGTCGGTTTCAAGCTGTCGGGCAAGCTGCCCGAGGGCACCACGGCCACCGACCTCGTGCTCACCGTCACCCAGATGCTGCGCAAGAAGGGCGTGGTCGGCAAGTTCGTGGAGTTCTACGGCCCCGGCCTCGACGACATGGCGGTGGCCGACCGCGCCACGATCTCCAACATGGCTCCCGAATACGGCGCCACCTGCGGCTTCTTCCCCATCGACCAGAAGACCATCGACTTCCTCACCGTCACCGGCCGCGCCGACGACCGGATCGCCCTGGTCGAGGCCTACGCCAAGGCGCAGGGCATGTGGCGCGATGCCCAGACCCCCGATCCCGTCTTCACCGACACGCTCGAACTCGACATGGGCGACGTGCGCCCCTCGCTCGCCGGCCCCAAGCGCCCGCAGGACCGGGTGCTTCTCGACGGCGCCAAGCCCGGCTTCGCGCAGTCCATGGAGACCGAGTTCAAGAAGGCCGCCGACATCGCCAAGCGCTATCCCGTGGAGGGCGCGAACTTCGACATCGGCCACGGCGACGTGGTGATCGCCGCCATCACGAGCTGCACCAACACCTCGAATCCGAGCGTGATGATCGGCGCCGGGCTCCTCGCCCGCAACGCGGTCGCCAAGGGTCTGCGCTCCAAGCCCTGGGTGAAGACCTCGCTCGCGCCCGGCTCCCAGGTGGTGGCCGAGTACCTCGAGAGCGCCGGCCTGCAGGCGCCCCTCGACGCGCTCGGCTTCAATCTCGTCGGCTTCGGCTGCACCACCTGCATCGGCAATTCCGGTCCGCTGCCGGCCCCGATCTCGAAGGCGATCAACGACAACGACGTCGTGGCCGCCGCCGTGCTCTCGGGCAACCGCAACTTCGAGGGCCGCGTGAACCCGGATGTCCGGGCGAACTACCTTGCTTCGCCGCCGCTGGTGGTCGCCTACGCGCTCGCCGGCTCGATGCAGATCGACATCACCACCGAGCCGCTGGGCACCGGCTCGGACGGCCAGCCCGTCTACCTGAAGGACATCTGGCCGTCGTCCGCCGAGGTCCAGGAGTTCATCGAGGCCAACATCACCTCGACCCTGTTCAAGTCCCGCTACGCCGACGTGTTCGGCGGCGACGATTACTGGAAGGCCGTCGAGGTCACCGAGGCCGAGACCTTCAAGTGGGATTCGACCTCCACCTACGTGCAGAACCCGCCCTACTTCGAGGGCATGCAGAAGACCCCCGCCCCGGTGGAGGACGTGGTCGATGCCCGTATCCTCGGCCTGTTCCTCGACTCGATCACCACCGACCACATCTCGCCGGCGGGCAACATCCGGGCGAACTCTCCGGCAGGCGCCTACCTGCAGGAGCACCAGGTCCGGGTGCAGGACTTCAACCAGTACGGCACCCGGCGCGGCAACCACGAAGTCATGATGCGCGGCACCTTCGCCAACATCCGCATCAAGAACCAGATGGTCCGCGACGAGTCCGGCAACGTGGTCGAGGGCGGCTGGACCCTGTTCCAGCCCTCGGGCGAGCGGATGTTCATCTATGACGCCGCGCAGAAGTATCAGGCCGAGGGCACGCCGCTCGTGGTCTTCGCCGGCAAGGAGTACGGCACCGGCTCGTCGCGCGACTGGGCGGCCAAGGGCACCAAGCTCCTCGGCATCCGCGCCGTGGTGGCCGAGAGCTTCGAGCGCATCCACCGCTCGAACCTCGTCGGCATGGGCATCGTGCCCCTGGTCTTCCAGGGCGAGACCTCGTGGGCCTCGCTGGGTCTCAAGGGTGACGAGACGGTCTCGATCCGGGGCCTGTCGGGCGACCTGAAGCCGCGCCAGACCATGATCGCCGAGATCACCTCCGCGGACGGTACCAAGCGGGAGGTCCCGCTGACCTGCCGCATCGATACCCTCGACGAGCTCGAGTACTTCCGCAACGGCGGCATCCTGCCCTACGTCCTGCGCTCGCTGGCGGCGTAACGCGCCCGTCTCACCCGATCGTGGAACAGGCCTCGCCCGAAAGGGCGGGGCCTTTCTCGTTCCGGCGTGTACGCTTGACGCCAAGCCGCACCCGGTGGAAACGCGGGGCAATGCCCGAAACCGCGACCGTGCAAGGGTTCTCAGGTGACTCGCTTCTCCATTGACCGCGTCCCGGCCGCGCCGCGTCTGAACCCTTTCCCCTCTGTGGGAACAGGGCGATGAGCATGCGCCCCATCCTCCTGACCAACGCCACGCTCTGCGATCCGGCCACGGGCCGGCAGGCACCCGGCCACGTCCTCGTGCGCGACGGGCTCATTCATGATGTCGGCTGGAGCCCGCTCGCCGGGGTGCCGGACGAGGCCGAGACCATCGATTGCGGCGGCCACGTCCTCAGCCCCGGCCTCATCGATCTGCGCGCCTTCGTGGGCGAGCCCGGGGCCGAGCATCGTGAGACCCTGGCCAGCGCCAGCGCCGCCGCCGCCGCCGGGGGCGTCACCACCCTGGTCTGCATGCCGGACACCAACCCGGTCATCGACGGGCCGGCCATCGTCGATTTCGTCCTGCGCCGGGCGCGGGACACCGCGTGCGTCAACGTCCTTCCGGCCGCCGCCATCACCAAGGGACTGGCAGGTCACGAAATGACCGAGTTCGGCCTGCTTCAGGAAGCCGGGGCGGTCGCCTTCACGGATGGCCTCAAGGCGGTGCGCAACGCCCAGGTGATGCGGCGGGCGATGACCTATGCCCGCGACTTCGGCGCCCTGCTGATGCAGCACGTGGAGGAGCCGGATCTCGTCGGCGACGGCGTGATGAACGAGGGCGAGATGGCCTCCCGCCTCGGCCTCCTCGGCATCCCGCGCGAGGCCGAGACCGTGATGCTGGAGCGCGACATCCGCCTCGTGCGCCTCACCGGCGCCCGCTACCACGCGGCGATGATCTCCTGCGCCGATTCGGTCGAGATCGTGCGCCGCGCCAAGGCGGATGGCCTGCCCGTCACCTGCGGCGCCTCGGTGAACAACCTGGTGCTCAACGAGGGCGACATCGGCCATTACCGCACCTTCTGCCGGCTCTCGCCGCCGCTGCGCCACGAGACCGACCGGCTCGCCCTGGTGGCGGCCCTCAACGAAGGCGTGATCGACGTCATCGTCTCCGACCACAACCCGCAGGACGTCGAGACCAAGCGCCTGCCCTTCGCCGAGGCCGCCGACGGGGCGCTGGGCATCGAGACGCTGCTGGGCGCCGCCCTCCGGCTGGTCCATACCGGCGATATCAGCCTGCCGCGCCTGCTCGCGGCCCTCACCGCCAGCCCGGCGGATCTTCTCGGGCGCCGGGCCGGTCGCCTCGCGGCCGGAGCCGCCGCCGACCTCGTGCTGATCGATCCCGACCTGCCCTACGTCCTCGACAAGCGCGCCTTGAAGTCCCGTTCGAAGAATTCGCCCTTCGACGAAGCCCGCCTGCAGGGGGCTGCGATCCTCACGATGGTGGCGGGACGCATCGTGTTCCGCGCGCCTGCCGAGAGCGAGGCCGCCGCGTGATCGCCCTCGACGCACTGCCCTGGCCCCTCCTGCTGGCGTCGCTGGCGGGGGGCTACCTCCTCGGCTCGATCCCGTTCGGGCTGATCCTGACCCGCTTCGCCGGCCTCGGCGACGTGCGGGCGATCGGCTCGGGCAACATCGGCGCCACCAACGTGCTGCGCACCGGCCGCAAGGGCCTCGCGGTCGCCACCCTGCTGGGCGACGCGCTGAAGGGCACGTTCGCGGTTCTGATCGCCGGCCGTTTCGGAACCGAGACCGCCCTCGTGGCCGGCCTCGGCGCCTTCCTCGGGCACCTGTTTCCGGTCTGGCTCGGGTTCAAGGGTGGCAAGGGGGTGGCGACCTTCCTGGGCGTGCTGCTCGCTCTGAGCCCGCCCGGCCTTCTGGCCTTCGCGGCCATCTGGCTCGGCCTCGCCTTCACGCTGAAATACTCCTCCCTCGCAGCCCTGGCGGCCTCGGCCCTGACGCCCCTGGTCCTTTGGGCGCTGGGACAGCCTTCGGTTGCAATTTTGTTTCTCCTGCTCGCCGCCCTGCTATGGTGGAAGCACGCGCCCAACATCCGTCGGCTCATCGACGGGACCGAGGGGCGCATCGGGCAGAAGGGCTGAGGCCCGGGCGCCCGCTCCAGAGGGGGGAGGGCGAATGCAGCTCACCGATGGCCAGCGCCTCGACTGGCTGCGTCTGATCCGCAGCGAGGGGGTCGGCCCGCGTACGTTTCGAACCCTCATCAACCGCTTCGGCGGGGCCGGCGCCGCCCTGGAGGCCCTGCCGACGCTCACCGGCCGCAGCGGCCGGCGCATCACCCCGCCGAGCCGGGCGGAGGCGGAAGACGAGATCGCCGCCGCCGCCCGCCTCGGCGCCCGCCTCGTCGCGCTCGGGGAGGGGGACTACCCGAAACTGCTGCAGGCCGCCGATTCGGCGCCGCCGCTCATCGCCATCCGGGGCGAGGCCGCGATCCTAAACCGGCCCGCCATCGCCATCGTCGGCTCGCGCAACGCCTCCGCCGCCGGACTCGCCTTCACCGAGCGCCTCGCCCGTGGGCTCGGGGAGGCGGGCCTCGTCGTGGTCTCGGGGCTGGCACGCGGCATCGATGCCCGCGCCCACCGGGCCGCCCTGGAGCCCGGCACGGCGGCGGTGCTGGCGGGGGGACAGGACCGGATCTACCCGGCCAATCACGCCGCCCTGGTGGAGGCGATCCTGGAGGCCGGCGGCGCCGTCCTCGCCGAGATGCCGATGGGCTGGGAACCGCGCGGGCGCGACTTTCCCCGGCGCAACCGCATCATCTCGGGGTTGGCCTACGGGACCGTGGTGGTGGAGGCCGCCCGCCGCTCGGGCTCGCTCATCACCGCCCGCTTCGCCCTGGAGCAAGGGCGCGAGGTCTTCGCCGTGCCGGGCTCCCCCCTCGACCCGCGCGCGGAGGGCACCAACGACCTGATCCGCCAGGGCGCGACCCTGGTTGCGGAGGTGGCTCACGTCACGAAGGCGATCGCGCCGCTGTTGGAGGAGGGCACCCGGAAGCAAGGGGGCGGCTTCGAACAGGGGGCGGACACCCTGGCCCTCGATCGTCCGGACCTCGCGGAGGGATCGATCTTCTGAGACGAACTCGACGTCGACGGCCCCGTGCCGCCCCTCTTGCCCGAGGCTCCGGAGACGGCCGAACCGGCGGACGACCGGGCCCGCCTGATCGGCTTTCTCAGCCCGACGCCGATCGGGACCGACGAGCTCGCGCGGGCCGCCGGCCTCAGCGTCCGCGTCGTCCAGACCACGCTGCTCGAACTCGAACTCGACGGCCGCATCGAGCGGCACGGCAGCGGGACGGTGTCCCTGCTCGGCTGACGGCCGAGGCAAGGTCTCGTCATCCTTAACGGTGTCTTGAGACCCGGGCGTTAACCAAGACGGGACGGTGGCCGACAAGCCGCCCCAGAGGATGCGCGCTCCGTGACCAGCCTGCTGACCAACAACGCCGCCCTGACGGCGCTGACGACGCTGAAGGCGATCAACCAGCAGCTGGACGTCACGAGCAAGCGTGTGTCCACCGGCCAGCGCGTCACGGACAGCGCCGACAACGCGGCCTATTGGTCGATCGCCACCAGCGTTCGCACGGACAACGCCGCGCTCGGGTCGATCAAGGATTCCCTCGGCCTCGGGGCCTCGGCGGTGGACACCGCCTATAACGGTCTCACCAGCGTCCTGTCGGATCTCCAGAACCTGCGTGCCAAGCTCCAGACCGCCCTCCAGCCGGGCGTCGACCGGGCCAAGGTGCAGACCGAGATCGCCGCGATCCAGGACAAGATGAAGGCCACCGCCAGCTCTTCCACGGCGAGCGGACAGAACTGGCTCGCCACGGATTCCTCGCCCACCAACACGGCCTATCGGTCGACGCAGAGCGTGGTCGCCGGGTTCTCCCGCGACAGGACCGGAGCGGTGACGTTCTCGCGGGTCGACATCGACGTCGCGGCGATCCGGCTCTACGATTCCGGCGGCGCCAGCGTGACCCGGCCGGCCTCCGGCGCGCGTCAGACGGCGCAGATGGCCCTGGCCGGCTCGCCCGGCTTCGCCCCCGGCGGCACGGCGGATTTCAGCGGGACCAACGAGGTCGCGATCCGGCTCACCGGTTCGGCCGGCATCGGCACACTGGTGCTGAACCGGTCGAACCTCGCCGCCGCCGTCAAGGACCTCGCCAAGGTGACGACCGACGAGGTGGTGAGCGCCCTCAACAATCAGATCGCGGCCTCGTCCTCCCTGCGAGGCAACGTGACCGCATCCCTCGACGACGGGGGCAGGCTCCGCTTCGAGACGACGGCGACCGGCGCCGGCTCCGCCCTGAACATCCTGTCGGGGACCGCGGGCGGCACCTGGCTCGACCTCGGTCTGGGAGCGAACGGCGGCACCGCCCTCTACCGGCCGGCGGTCGCGGCGGCGCCCTACGTGCCCATCGACCTGTCGGGCGCCGCGACGAAATCGATCACGGTGAGCGACGGCGCCACGAGCCAGACGGTCACCCTGACCGCTGCCAGCCTGCCGGCCCCGGCGAACCCAGCGGCTGTCAGCATCACGGAGATCCGCAACCTTCTCAATGCCAGCCTGGCGGCGCAGGGCAGCCCCCTCGCGTTCAGCCTCTCCGGCCCGGAGAACGCACCCGACCGCCTCATTCTCCTCGGGGCGAGCGGCGGCCCCACAGGCAGCGCGACGATCACGGGCCCCGACACGGCAGCCTTCGGCTTCACCAACGGTCAGACCGGCCTCGGCGCCACGGGGCTCAACGGCAGCGCACGCATCTCGGTCTACGGCAGCGATGCGGTGACGACCATGACCAAGGGCATCCTCGACACCACCAACCCCGCGGGCGTGTCCATCGGCACGATCAATATCGCGAACCTCGCCGGCACCGCCGGCGACGCGACCCTGTCGGCCCTGATCACGCAGGTGGACAAGGCCATCGCCAGCGTCACCAACGCCGGCACGAAGCTCGGCGCCAACAAGACCCAGATCGACGGCCAGAAGGCCTTCGTCGACACGCTGATGAAGGCCAACGACCGGACCATCGGCATCCTGGTGGACGCCGACGTGGAGGAGGAGTCGACCAAGCTGAAGGCCCTCCAGACCCAGCAGCAGCTGGCCGTCCAGGCCCTCGGCATCGCCAACGGCGCCTCGGCGGGCGTCCTCTCGCTGTTCCGCTGAACGGGATCGCGGATCAGTCTTCGCCCTCGTCGTCCTCCGCCGCCTCGCCGAGGGCGCGCCGCATCTGGTCCAGGCAGCCCTGGAGGATGTAGGCGGCGGCCAGCATGTCCACCACCTCGCCGCGCTTGGCGCGCGAGGCGTCCGCCGCGATCAGCGCGCGGGTGACGGCGGCGGTGGAAAGGCGCTCGTCGCAGTAGAGGACGGGCAGGGGCAGCAGCGGCTTCATGTTGCGCACGAAGGAGCGGGTCGACTGGACCCGCACGCCCTCGCTGCCGTCCATGTTCAGGGGCAGGCCGATGACGAGGCCGCCGACACCGTGCATCTCGCACAGGGTCCGCAGACGCGCCACGTCGGGGGTGAACTTGACCCGCCGGATCGTCTCCAGGGGCGAAGCGATCTGGCGGCCGACATCCGACAGGGCGAGACCGATCGTCTTCGTGCCGAGATCGATCCCGATCAGGCGGGGGCCGCCCCGCGACACCTCCGCGAAGGCCCGCATCTCGGCCTCGTCCATGTCCACCCCGCTCCCGTGGTCCGTCCCCTGAAGGCGCTCCTCCTGCGCGATCCGCACCGAGCCGGCAAGGGGCGCCGGCAAGGGGCTGACCAAGGGGCCGAGGACGGGCCGCGTCCCGTCAGTGCAGCCCGGCCGAGCCCGCGGTACCGTCACCCACGAAGGAAGCGGGCAGGGGCTCGGCACCCATGCCGAGGATGCCGCGCACCGCCGGGCCTCGGCTGCGCCGCATGAGGTCGACGAGGTCGGCGCCCCCGAAGCGGATCGATTCGAGGTCGGCGCCCAGCACCCAGATCTCGTACTCGTCGCGCCCCGGCACCACGTCCCAGAACAGGAACTCGCCGGCCTCCGTCTGGCCGAAGAAGCAGGCGCGCTCGATCACGCTCGGGTCGTCGCCCTCCACCTCGAAGCGGTGTCCCTCGCGCCCCTCCAGCACCGCCGCGATGCTGTGGGCGATCAACTCCGAGCGTCCCACGAGGTCGGTTTCCGGATCCGCGCCCGGGATCGCCACGCGGAAATGCCCGTTCGCGAGCCCGGCCCCGAGGGTCCGGCAGAAGGCGCGGTAGCTTTCCGGCAGCGCGAAGCCGAGCTCGGTCTCGGCGCGCTCGAGGTCGGCCGTCCCCGCGAGGGGGCCCGGCGCGCAGGGCTCGAAGACCGTCTCCCACATCTGAATCGCTCCCTCCGGGCCGTTAACGCTAACGAAGCGTATCCTTACCCTTGCGCGGACCCCATCGGCCAGAGCATCGTTAATCGTTCGTTAACGTCTCGGATGTCGTCCGCATGAGCCCGCCCGATTCCCGCCCCCCGCGCCGCAAGATGCCGCTGCGGCACAAGCTGATGCTGGCGCTGGCCTGCGAGATCCTGTTCGTCGGCTTCCAGCAGGCGGACCTGCGGTCGCGGCAGACCGGGATCCTCATCGAGGTGCCTGCCGTCGCGCACCACCGCATCGCCTGAGTTTCGCCGGCCCGCCCGAAAGGCCGACCGGCGTTGCGAGCGCGCGAGGGCGGGTGCTATAGCCCGGCGCATCGCCCCATCGCCCGCCAACCCCGCTGGGCTCCGGATGGGTGCCCGAGGAACTGAAGACAGCATGTCGGTCGACGCAACGACGGTGAGGCGCATCGCGCACCTGGCGCGCATCGCGGTGAGCGAGGACGAGGTCGCCCCCCTGCAGGGTGAACTCAACGCGATCCTGGCCTTCGTCGAGCAACTCGGTGCCGTCGACGTGACGGGGGTCGAGCCCATGACCTCGGTCACCCCGATGGCGATGAAGAAGCGGGCCGACGTAGTCACCGACGGGGCCAAGGCCGACGCCATCGTGGCCAACGCG
>NZ_BPQL01000196.1 GCF_022179225.1 Methylobacterium goesingense | reverse complement strand
GGGGCGGTGCGGCTCGGCCCCCACGATGGTCAGGGAGCCCGCGAAGCCCGATCGGCGCAGACTCTCGGCGCCACGCAGGCCCGCGAGCGAGGCGCCCACGATCACGACGCGCGATTCAGGATCGATCATCGGCGCGGGGCCCCCGCATCCTCGACGCTGATCGCCTGGACCGGGCAGGCGATGCGAGCCCGTTCGATGTCGGCGCGAGCGTCCGCCGAGGGTGCGGGATCGTAGTGGAGCGCTTCGTGCCCCTTCAGGACGAAGTGGTCCGGCGCCGCATAGCAGCACTGGGCGTAGGCCTGGCAGAGGTTGAGGTCGACGGTGACCCTCAAGCCAGCGGCGCGCGTCGGGCCCGGCCCGGGTGGTACAGAATTATCGGACATGCCAAGCGCAATGTCGGCGCTCCGCCCAAGGTTCCGCTCCGGGGCGGAAGGTCACGGGCGGCGTAAGGATTTCGCCTGCAAGGTCATATGCTTTGCCGACCGTCCGCCGGCTCCCAATCCGGCCCGATCCGCCCCCAGCCGGGCAGCTTCAAAGCGGGCCTGCGCAGGTCGAGCCCCGCCACCAGCCCCAGGATATTGACCTCGACCCCTTCGACCCAGCCGAGGGTGAGGCCCGCATACCCGCCGAAACCGATGCGCAGGCCCGTGCCGCTCGGCGTCCGTTCGAAGAGACGTCCGGGCGGCGTCCAGTCCTTGCCGAGGGCGGTCGGGGGCAGCGTCGCTGCGGCGTCCGGGATGCTGGCGAGGACATGGGCCGCGAACGTGTTGGAGTTTGGTCCCGGCCAGACAGTGTAGGAACCGAGCTTCCGGTGCGGATAGGCGGCCACGGCCGCGCGGATGCCGGGGATGACCTGGGCCGCCGCTTCGCCATCGAGGGCGAGTACCGTCTCGGGCCGGTTCCCGAACCAGCGTCCATCGGCGGCCCAGCCGTCCGTGCGCACCGGCAGACCCCAGCCGACGACGTCGTAGCGGGTGTATCGCAGGGCACCCGCGGCCTTGATCACGATCCAGCTGTGATGCGCGAAGATTCCACGCCAGCGTCCGACCCGGGCTGCGTAGACCCGGACCAGGGCTGGATCGCCGGCCATTGGTGTCTTCAGGATCCCGGTGCTCGACCAGTCTGCCGCCGACCAGTCGGGGGAACGTCCATCGCGCGCAAACCACCACAGGGCATGCGTGCCGAGTGGCAGCAGGAAGAGGACCAGGACGACGAGGAGGAGCACTCGCAGAGCAGAGAGGAAGGGGAGCAGCAGGGCCGACATGCTCTTCGGATGTCGGTGGGTGGCGGGCGCACGGCAAGCGGCGCAACCGTCGCAGGCGCCGAAGGTGGTGCGCTGCCGCAACAGCCTCGCGGTATCGGCCAGCGGACCGGTGAACGTCGTTGTAATAATATAACGTCTGCGCAAAGAAACATTATAACGTGTTTGTGCGAGGCGTGATGCGGGTTCTGCGAACGAAGGGGATCTGGGCCGGGGCTGCGCTGGCGGGGGTCGGTCTCGCCGCAACGCCCGCAGGCGCGCAGCAGGCGAAAGCCACTCTGGAGGAACTCAGCGTCACCTCTCCGAGCCCGATCGTTCCCATGACGGCATCGGGGCCGGGGTCGGGGCCGCCGCTGGGCGTGCTGCCGGTGGTGACGAACACTTTCTCGCCCGTGACGGTGGTCACCGCCGATCAGATCGCCCGTGACCAGCCGCGCACACTGGGCGACGCCTTGTCCGATCGGCCCGGCATCTCGGCCTCGACCTACGCGCCGGGCGCGGCGAGCCGCCCGATCATCCGCGGTCTCGACAACAACCGGGTCCGCATCCAGGAGAACGGCGTCGGCATCCAGGACGTGTCGGAGTTGGGGGAGGATCACGGCGTCCCGATCAACCCGCTGGTGGCCAACCGCATCGAGGTGATCCGGGGCCCGGCTTCGCTCCGCTTCGGCTCGCAGGCGATCGGTGGCGTGGTCAGCGCCGAGAATAACCGGGTGCCGACCTACATCCCCGCCAACGGCGTCTCGGGCTCGGCCACCACCGGGTTCTCGTCGGTGGACAATGGACGCCTCGGCGCCGTGACGGTGGATGGCGGCTCCGGCAACGTCGCGGTCCATGCCGACGGCTTCCGGACCGCGGCCGACAGCTATGCCATTCCCGGCGGCATTCAGCGCAACTCCGCCAACGAGAGCCAGGGCGGCGCGGTGGGCATGTCGTTTATCGGCGATCGCGGCTTCGTCGGCCTGTCCTACAGCCATTACGACGCCCTCTACCAAATTCCGGGCGGCGAGGCCGCCGAGAGCCGCACCCGCCTCGACCCCCGCCAGGATCGCCTCTTGGCCCGGGGCGAGTACCGCCCCCTCGACGGCCCGATCGCGGCCGTGCGCTTCTGGCTCGGCGGCTCGGTCTACCGCCACGACGAGACCGGCCTCGGAGAGGACGGGGTCGACGGGATCCGCGCCACCTTCAAGAACCGCGAGGCGGAGGGGCGGATCGAGCTCCAGCACGTGCCCGTCGCCCTCCCCTTCGGCACCCTCACCGGCGCCCTCGGTGTCCAGGCAGGGCGGCGTACCCTCGGCACCGCGGGCGAGGCCGGCGGCTTGCTGGCGCCGACCGATTCGCGCAGCAACGCCGTCTACCTGTTCGAGGAGCTGGGCCTGGGCGGCGGCCTGCGCCTGCAGGCAGCGGGTCGCATCGAGGGTGACCGTTCGACGGGCACCGCCACGGCTTTCCCGGGTGACTACCTGCCCGTGGAGGGCGAGGAGCCCCTCGCGTTCGGGCGCCGCCGTAAGTTCGCTCCGAAGAGCGTCAGCTTCGGCGCCCTGCAGGACCTGCCCTACGGCTTCGTGGCCAGCCTGAACGGCTCCTTCGTCGAGCGTGCGCCCACCGCCTTCGAGCTGTACTCGCGCGGCGCGCACGACGCGACGGAGACCTTCGAGATCGGCGATGCCAACCTGAAGAAGGAGCGTGCGCGGACCGTGGAGGCCAGCATCCGCCGCGCGGAGGGGCCGCTGCGCCTCGATGCGACGGGCTACTACACGCGCTACACCGGGTTCATCTACAAGCGCGACACCGGCATCCGCTGCGGCGACGACTTCGCGTCCTGCGGCAATGGCGACGAGTTGCAGCAGATCGTCTATTCGCAGCGCAACGCGACCTTCTACGGCGCCGAGATCGGCGCGCAGCTCGATCTGATCCCGGTGGGCAACGGTTTTGCCGGCCTCGACGCGCAGTACGATTTCGTGCGCGCCCAATTCGATGACGGCACTTTCGTGCCGCGCATCCCGCCCCATCGCCTCGGTGGCGGCGTCTTCGTCCGCGCCGACGGGTGGTACGCCCGGGTAAACCTGCTCCACGCCTTTGCCCATACGGAGATCGCACCGATCGAGACGGTGACACCGGGCTTCGACGACCTGCGCGCGGAGGTGAGCTACACCAAGCCCCTCGATCCGGGTGTCTACGGCATGAGCGAGGTCACACTCGGTCTCCAGGGCCGCAACCTGCTCGATGACCGCATCCGCAACTCGGCCTCGTTCAAGAAGGACGAGATCCTCCTGCCCGGACGCAACGTGCGCCTCTTCCTCACGGCACGTTTCTGAAGTGCGGCCGGCTCACCTTAGGTGCGAGAAGATAAAAGCCGACGCCGAGCGCCAAGCGTGCTAGAAGAACACAACCCCGCACGAACCCGTGCCTTGGGCAACTCCAAGAGGCCCCAGTGGCAAACGCGTTCAAGAGCGGTGCGTCCCAGTCGCGCTCAACCAACGATTTCAACGAGCGCGCCAAGCAGCTTTCCGAGCGGCTCGGTGCGATCGAGAAGCCGATCCAGATGAAGCGCGGGAACGCGCCGCGCCGGACCTTCAAGTCGGGTCCCCGCCCCGAGAGCGAGACCGCCGAGCCGGTCGAGGCTCAGACCGAGGGGCACGAGACCGCCGAGGGCGAAGGTGAGGACGCAGCGTCCGAGAACCGCACCGAAGCCTGATCGGCGTATGCGCAACGAGAAAGGGCCGACGAATATCGTCGGCCCTGCTCTCACTCTCGCATGATTTCAGGGCCCCGCTCCAGGGCGCCCCGGACCTTTTAGCGACGGGCCTTGGCTTTCCGGGCCGCGTAGCGCGCATCGCGAGCGGCTTTCTTCTCGGCAAGTTCTGCGGCCTTCCGCTCGGCGGCGGCCAGGGCCTCGGCCTCCTCGCGGGCGATCTGGGCGGCGAGTTCCGCCTCTTCGCGCGCGCGCTTCTCCTCGGCTGCGGCCTTCTCGGCGGCGATCCGGGCGGCCTCCCGCTCGCGGGCACGCTCTTCGCGGGCGCGGGCGACCTCGGCGCGGGCCTGCGCCTTGGCGATCATCTCCGGGTCATCGGCCGGAGGACGGGCCTTGAATTTTTCCAGCAGCATCTGCTTGGCGCTGAGGGAGTTCTTACGGCGGTCGTCGAAATTCCTGTAGTCGAAGGCGCCCATCTGACCTTTCTCATGTGGTGTGTCGCCCGCATCCGGCGTTGAGCACGCGCGGCATGGGGCCGTGGGAGGAATCAGTTTTTCGGCTGGTCTTTTTATCGCAGCAGCCCAATGCCTGACTGCCTGCCGGGAATCAACAGAAGCCGCCCTTCGGCGAGCGGCTTCCCGGAGATTGTTGAAACGATGCCTCAGCGTTCGGGCATCGCGGAACCGTGATCAGGCGGCCTGGAGGTTGCCGGCCGACTGCTTGCCGGTGCGGCGGTCATTCTCGATCTCGTAGGAGACCTTCTGACCCTCGATGAGGTTGCGCAGGCCGGCGCGCTCGACCGCGGAGATGTGGACAAACACGTCCTTGCCGCCGTCATCCGGCTGAATGAAGCCGTAGCCCTTGGTTTCGTTGAACCATTTCACGGTGCCCGTGCTCATGGTGGTATCCTCCTCGAAGTGTCGTCTCACCAGTCACCGCATGCCCGTGGCCCGCGTCGAAACGCGTGGCCATCCGTGGCGCAGGGTCGTCGGAATGGGATGGGATCGATGCCACGTCCGCCTCGACGGTCTGCTGGGCAGTCCTGACGAACGACACGTGGGCAACCCGGATGCGGACCGGCCATAGTGCGATGGTGGTAATCTGGGAATCCTGCGATGCGAGGACAAGGCGCCAAGCCCGGTCGGGTTCCCCATCGGTGTGCGAATCGACACGGCCCATCGGCACACGCACCGGGAGACTGCAGCGCTCACGATACACGCGGGTGCGACAGGCTGTGCTGCTTCATCGGGTGTGGGTCGGGACGAACGATGCGCTTTTGATGCACGGTGCGCGACGGGTCGGGCGTTGGGTCCGAAACACGCGCACGTCCAAACCGCGAGACTCGAGATATCGGGCTCTCGACCTATCCGGCTGATGGGTCAGGCCGGCGGCTGGCTCAGGTACGCCACCATCATCTCGGCGACGGCCCGGTCGGCGTAGTCGTCCACGCTCTCACGCCGCGCGATGGGAAAAGCCTCGACGACGCTGCGGCCGGCCAGGACTTCGGAGAGTTCGCTCGGCAGCATCCCGTTGGCGATGGCCGCGGTGGCAGCGGCCCGGCCATAGCTGCGCCGGAGGCGGTGCGCTGCGAAGAGCGCGGCGGGGGCGGGTTGGCGCCCCTCAAACTGTGCGGTGTGGTATCCCATCGGCGTCCTGGCTCCGTGCCTGCCCCCGTGCGGGGGTGTCCCCCCGTGCGGGGGTGTCTTCACGATTGGCGTCGTCCTCGCGCGGGCGACGACAGCAGGGCGGCCGGGTGTCTTTCGGAAACGGCATGGGCATGGGGGATATCGCGCTCGTCGGTGCGGGTGCTCCGACCTCGGCAAACCTACGCGAACGCGTGGAAAAGGTGCTTCCAAAGATTCCCGCACCGGGAGATGCGCTGGCGTTCCGACAGGCTGATCGCGAGAACGTCGCCCAGGTCCGGCGGCGGCAGGTCCCCCGTGCGGTCCGTGGCGGTGCCGGCATGTTCCATGGCGGCGGGACGGATCGAACCCGCGCCGAGATCTTGAGGATCGCAGGCATTGTGTCCGCACGGTGCGATCGCGACGTCACCGATACGGATTCTCATCGGGCCAAAGCCGGGAGGATGCTTCGTATCGACTTGGACGGTACCATCACCGGGCCGAACCCTCGCATCCCGCCGGTCATTCGGCCGCGCGGTCTTCTGCAGGGGCCGAGGGCACACCGCCCCACCATGCGCAGCGTGTCCCTTCGCAGAGATTCGCACGCGCGACAGCGACAGGTCGCCTTATGACGGACGGCTCCTGTCGCATCCGTCCGGGGTGGGTGAATTCGCGACGAATCGATTCCGGGCGAAAGCCGGCGGATCGACCAGCCGCTCGCCCGCTCGCCCGCTCGCTCGCCGGGTCAGCCCCCGACGGACGTCAGGCCGCGGCGCGGCGCGGTTGGCGTTCCGCCTGCGGTGAGTTCACCGCG
>NZ_BPQL01000195.1 GCF_022179225.1 Methylobacterium goesingense | reverse complement strand
TACTCGTTGATGGCGGCGACGACGCCGGCGCCGACGGTGCGTCCGCCTTCACGGATGGCGAAGCGCAGCTTCTCTTCCATGGCGACGGGGACGATCAGGGTGACGTCCATGGTCACGCTGTCGCCGGGCATCACCATCTCGGTGCCCTCGGGCAGCACGCACACGCCGGTCACGTCCGTGGTGCGGAAGTAGAACTGCGGGCGGTAGTTGGTGAAGAACGGCGTGTGGCGGCCGCCCTCCTCCTTGGTGAGGATGTAGGCCTCGGCCTTGAACTTGGTGTGGGGCTTGACCGAGCCGGGCTTGCACACGACCTGGCCGCGCTCGACGTCCTCGCGCTTGGTGCCGCGCAGCAGCACGCCGACGTTGTCGCCTGCCTGACCCTGGTCGAGCAGCTTGCGGAACATCTCGACGCCCGTGACCGTGGTGGTCTGGGTGTCGCGGATGCCCACGATCTCCACCGTCTCGCCGACCTTGACGATGCCGCGCTCGACGCGACCCGTCACCACCGTGCCGCGGCCCGAGATCGAGAACACGTCCTCGATGGGCATCAGGAACGGCTTGTCGATCGGACGCTCCGGCTGCGGGATGTAGGCGTCCACCGACGCCATCAGCGCCAGCACGGCATCGTGGCCGACGGCCTTGTCGCCGTTGTCCAGCGCCACCTTGGCCGAGCCCTTGGTGATCGGGATGTCGTCGCCGGGGAAGTCGTACTTCGAGAGGAGCTCGCGCACCTCCATCTCGACGAGCTCGAGGAGCTCGGCGTCGTCGACCAGGTCGACCTTGTTCAGGAACACCACCAGCGCCGGCACGCCGACCTGACGGGCCAGCAGGATGTGCTCGCGGGTCTGCGGCATCGGGCCGTCGGCCGCCGACACCACCAGGATCGCGCCGTCCATCTGCGCCGCGCCCGTGATCATGTTCTTCACGTAGTCGGCGTGGCCCGGGCAATCCACGTGCGCGTAGTGACGGTTGGCCGTCTCGTACTCCACGTGCGCCGTCGAGATCGTGATCCCGCGCGCCTTCTCCTCCGGCGCCTTGTCGATCTGGTCGTAGGCCGTGAACGTCGCACCGCCCGACTCCGCCAGCACCTTCGTGATCGCCGCCGTCAACGACGTCTTGCCGTGATCAACGTGACCAATCGTGCCAATGTTGCAGTGCGGCTTCGTACGCGCGAATTTCTCTTTGGCCAT
>NZ_BPQL01000194.1 GCF_022179225.1 Methylobacterium goesingense | reverse complement strand
GTCCGCGCTGTCGGAGATCTGGGCCGGCACGCTCGTGGGCGCGCAGAGCCAGATCTCGCGGGCGTCGGCCGGCAGGACGAAGCAGGCGGAGAGCCCGCGCGTCTCGGGCAGGAGGCGGGCGCCGTCCACCTCCAGGTGAACGCCGGCCCAGGTCTCGGGCTGGCGCAAGGTCCAGCCGGCCGCCTCGGCCCGGCTGCGCAGGCGCGCCCGGGCCGCCGCGACGACGGGGCCGTCGCGGTGGAAGGGCCGGCAATAATCGGCGGTCGTGGCCGCCCCGGCATCGGGGCTGGAAGCGAGATCGACGACCGCGCCCGCGCCGAAGAAGCCCCGGTTGCCGCAATCGAGGTAGCTCTCGGCGGGCAGGCCCTCGGCGAGCAGGATGTCGTGGCCGTCGAGTTCGACGTGCCAGTAGGTGACGTGCTCCACGTCCTCCTGGACGATGGTCGATCCGTTGACCAGGGCGATGGCCGGCACCAGCACCTCGCCGAGCAGGTCGAGGCAGAGGGCGTGGCCGGGCGAGACGCGCAGGTCGCGCGCGGGCTTGTTCTCGCCCAGCGCGCCGGCGCGGATGCGCACGGGCTGGGCCTGGCCGGGCCGGGGATGGCGGCGGGGTGCCAGGGCGCGGCTGCCGATCCAGCGGATCGGCCGGTGCTGGCCGGCGCCGGTGAGCACGCGATCGCCCACGCGCAGATCCTCGACCGCGACCTCGCCGTGCTCCGTGCGGATCCGCGTGCCGGTGACGTAGCAGGCCACGTCGGCCAGGAAGACGTCGGTGAAGCCGTTCGTGTCACCCGTGACGATGTTGGTGGCGTTGCTCTGGAAGGCGACGCGGGTGCCGTCGCCCGAGATCGAGGGGGTGTTGCTGGAACTGCCAACCTGCGCGCCCGTGCTGTCGGTGGAGACGCGGGTGGTGGTGCCGGTGCTCAGATCCTTGACGAAGGCGTCGGTCGTATTGTTCGTGTCGCCAGCCACGAGGTTGGTGGCGGTGCTCTGGAAGGCGACGCGGGTGCCGTCGGCCGAGATCGAGGCGCCGGTGCTGCCGCCGCCGCCGGTGGCCTGCGCGCCCGTGCTGTCGGTGGAGACGCGGGTGGTGGTGCCGGTGCCCAG
>NZ_BPQL01000193.1 GCF_022179225.1 Methylobacterium goesingense | reverse complement strand
CGAATTCGAGCCGCCATCCTCACCCGGCGAACAAAACGTGAATATGGTCATGCTTACAAAGCAAAGTTCATGTCGGCTTCAGAAGTAGCCCGAGCAGGTATCACCGTCGGGGAAAGGAGGGTGCCATGTCCGAGACGAACATTTTCGCTCCGACAGCAGAGGACCGGCCTTACCGTGTGCTGAGCCTCGATGGCGGCGGCATGCGCGGCACGTACACGGCCACCTACCTTGCGAAGCTATGCGAGACCTATGGCAAGCGCCGGGGTGGCGGAGCCCTCGATCTCGGAGCGGCATTCGATCTCATCACGGGCACCAGCACCGGCGGGATCATTGCCTGTGCCCTCGCGAAGGGCGTACCCCTCGGCGACGTCATCCAACTGTACCGGGACCATGGTGCCGGCATCTTCCCGCGCCGTCTGCCCGACGGGCTGCCCCGACTGCCGGGAGATCTGTTGAGGCGTCCGGCGGCCATCGCCTCAGGTGCCGAGGTTCTGAGGGGGGCCCTCGCGAAGCAGCTGGAGGCCACGACGGTCGGACAGATCTGGGCCGAGCGACGCATCGCCCTGTCCATCCCGGCCGTCGAGATGAGCCAGCACCGTGCCTGGGTCTTCAAGACACCCCATCTGCCGGACTCCAACCACAGGGACGATGCAACGTCCCTCGTAGACGTCTGCATGGCGACCACCGCCGCGCCGGTTTTCCGCTCAATGTCCGAGGTCGAGTACGAGGACGACGCAGGCAAGGGTCGCCGCGTCTTCGTCGACGGCGGCCTTTGGGCGAACAACCCGGTTCTGGTCGGTCTCATCGACGCGCTCGACATGACGCGGCCCGGCCAGGAGATCGAGGTCTTCTGTCTTGGAACATGTCCGACGCCGGCAGGTGAGCGGATCGGCTCGAACGAGCTTGACCGAGGCCTGCTCGAATGGCGCTTCGGTGGCAAGGCGGCCGAACTATCCATCGACGCTCAGCAATTCGCCTACGATCACATGGCGATGAAGATCGCACGTCATGTGGGCCGTCGCTGTTCCATCATTCGTTTCCCGAGCCAGAAAGTACCGGCGACCCTGCTGCCTTTCCTGGAGCTCGACGATACGCGCGCCGAGGCGATGGACGCCTTGATGGATCAGGCGCGGACCGACGCCGACATGACCAACAGCAAGTGCGCGTACCGGGCCACGGATACCGAAGCCGAACTCATCTGCCGCCTTTTCGAAACCGCTCCCCTCCGAGCGGCAGGCAGGCCCGTGACCGAATCCTGAGGCCCCCGGAAAGGATCCGCGATGTACGACTGCTCAGACGACGTTCTTGGCTACCACGGCGCCGAAGTCACGCTTCCCGACACGGAGCGCAAGACCATGCGCCAGCGCCGGGACACCAACAGGCAGCGTCTGCGGGATGGCCTCGCGCGGGATGAAAAACCCGCCGTCGAGGAATTCGCCGCCCAGGGAAGCTACGCCATGCGCACCATGCTGCGCCATCCGACGAACGACTACGACATCGACGATGGTGCTTACTTCTCGAAGGGGCTTTTGGTCGGGTCTCGCGGCGGCGAGATGAGCCCCCGCGAAGCCAAAGAAATGGTCCGCGACGCAGTAGATCACGGCTTCTTCGCCACCAAGCCGGAGGTCCGCAAAAACTGCGTCCGCATCATCTACGCCGCCGGCTACCACGTGGATATGCCGGTCTACCGCCGGGTGATCACGAAGGATTGGACCGGCAAGGAAGAGCAGCACTACGAGTTGGCGGCGAGTGCCGGCTGGAAGCGGTCGGATGCCCGGAACGTCACGAAGTGGTTCGACGACGAACGCAGAAAGTCCGGAGATGCGGTTCAAGTCCGTCGGATCGTGAGACTCGTCAAGAAGTTCGCTAGGAGCCGCGAAAGCTGGGGCAGTCAGATCCTGAGCGGCTTCGGGATAACGAAGCTCGTGACCGAAAAGTATCAATGCCACTCCGAGAGGCATGACAAGGCACTGTACTACACGATGCAGTCGATCCGCGACCGCCTGAACGCCTCGGAACGAGTTGATCACCCGACGACGCCGAACGAGACAATCACCAGCCATCCGGAGGGTTCCTATTGGAACGATCCGAAGTCAGCGTTCCTCAGGGACAAGCTGACGGATGCTCTGACGAAAATGGAACGCCTTTTCGCCCCCGATTGCACGCGAAAGGAGGCCCTGCAGTGCTGGGACAAGGTTTTCGGCACGGCTTACTTCATCGGTCGATATCAGGAGACTTCGGAGACGAAGCCGTCTTCATCCACAGGCCTTTCGTCCCCTTCGGTGCTTTCGTCGACCTTGCTGATCGGCCAGGGAACCGCGGCCTCCGGCGCGGTACGGAAGGAGGGTGGCGAGCGCCATGCCTGATCCGTCATCCGGGCGTTGGCAGTCGGCGGTCGACACGGTCCGGGGCCGATTGATGAAACTGCACGGCGTCCAACCCTTGGCGCTGGGAAGGACGGTCCTTTCCGGATACCACCACCAATGGCGGGTTGCCGCGGGTTGGAGGATGACCGTCGACTTCGGCGAGCCGACGCCTCGCAGGATGGACATCCTCATACCTCAGGGATTTCCGTTTGCCTGGCCGAGGATCGCTCTCGTCGACCGGCCACGATTTCTGACATGGCCTCACGTCGAGCGCGACGGCACCCTCTGTTTGTTGTCGAACAGGACGGAGGTGGATCCGGGCGATCCTGCCGGGGTCGTCGTCGACCTCGTCGGCAGGGCCTGCAGGCTCGTCCGAGACCTGATCGCCGGGGCCATGGTCGAGCGAGACTTCCGTGATGAGTTCCTGACCTACTGGCGCTACGACAAAAACATCAACGATAGCCGGTTGACCAGCATTCTAGCTGCGCAGGGCCCTTCCAGGGAGGTATGCATCTGGCAGGCGCCGAACATCCGGCTGATCGGCGAGACCGAGGGCGAGGTCAGGCGATGGCTTGGCAATCGTTTCGGGCCGCAGGCGTTGAGACGTCCCTACGCCCAAAGGGCGATGATGATCTGGCTCGATGAACCGATGCTGCCCTACGAGTACCCGAGGACCGCACGGGACCTGTTGATGCTGGCCGAGTCCGCTGGGCCGGATGTCTCGGCCCTCCTCTCAGACATCGCCCTGGCCCGGCAGGAAAACCTGACGACGGTCATCGGGGCCGTGGGCCGGTTCGGCCCGGGGTTGGTCACGGTGACGGTTCCGTCACCCGGACGTGGGAAGCTTCGACATGGCGTGTGTTCGGAACCGGTCGACCGAGGGTTCAGACCGTCGCACCTGCCGCTGGGTTTGCTGATCAATCGCACCTTCGGCATCGAACCCGTCTATCGCTCGGAACCGGCCCGTGCCGACGCGGCATGGATACATGGGCGCGGACAGGATTCCCGGTCCGCTCGGCTCAAGAGGGCCACCGTCACACTGCTGGGCTGTGGTTCGGTCGGCGCGCCGATTGCGGTGGCGCTGGCGCAAGCAGGGGTCGGTCGCATCAAGCTCGTGGACCACGACGAACTCGCCTGGGCCAATGTCGGGCGACATCCTCTCGGCGCAACCGCCGTCGGCAGGAACAAGGCGGTGTCCCTCGCCGCAAAGCTGCAGTCGGATTACCCGCACGGGAACTACGAGGCATTCCCCGTTCACGCCGCTGCCTTCCTGAACGACGTCGAAGGGAACTGGCTCGGGAGCGACCTCATCATCTCCGCCATGGGGTCCTGGCTCGCGGAGGCACAATTGAATGACCTACATTGTCTACACGGTCGACCCATGCCGGCAATCTATACCTGGACGGAGTCCAACGCCGCCGCTGGCCATGCGGTGGTCGTTGCAGGTCGTGGCGGCTGCTTGCGATGCGGCATCGGAAGGACTGGCGTGCCGGCATTTCAAGTTACGAGTTGGCCGGACGGTGGATCAGGCGCCTTGGAGGAACCTGCCTGCGGAGCCCACTATCAAGCCTATGGCCCCATAGAGCTCGGGTTCGTCACCGCCCTGACTGGTCAGACGGCGCTCGACGCCCTTTTAGGTAGGATCACTGCCTCACAGCATCGCATGTACGTAACGCGGCGAACTTTGCTGGAGGATGTGAGAGGTCGGTGGAGCGACGATTTCGTGGCCGAATACCCAGCGTACATACAGGGGGGCTGCACCCTGGAACGCGATTGGCCCGCTGACGCATGCCCCGGGTGCCGCCAGAGCGATTAGCTCCATGGATGACGTCCGCTAACGATTTCTCAGAGAAGCTCAATACACGGGACCGGACGGGCTACTTCAGCCGTATAGGCTAATAAGATGCTCACTCCCGCATATCCTAGTAGTGGATATCTGCCGCCTGGAACCCATGCACTGGGTCAGCTCCCGACCTAAACCGGCCGCCCGAGCTGTCTGTGGCGGTTTCCCAAAGCGGACCTTATTCGGCCCACCAGACTGTCGACACGGGGTATTGAGCACCTTCCGTGGTCATGCGCCGTCCGCCTGGTTATGATAGCAGGTAAGGCAAATCTTTTCTTCGTCTTCGTTTGTGCCAATAACATTCCCTAAGCAATCACCGGCTTCGCACTTAATGCGTTCTACAGCGTAATCGGCTTCGCACACTGAGCAAGTTATATTATTTTTATTTGCAAGAATCGCTGTCTTACAACTCTGTTCTTCGCCGCCGATTTCCCGTAAACATGCAATATCGCAGCATTTCCAGCAAATGTATTTGCGTTTGCTTTTCTCAAAACCATATATCACTTTATGTTGCGCTTTGGTCAGATATGGCGTCAGATGCTTTAGATCAAGCAACACCTCGGTATACTCGTTAAAATCATCATAAAATATCTGCATCCGATGATTTGATTGATAGCTAAGTTTGTCTTTAATCCACCTCCGATGAGGATAGAGCTCACGGTATTGATTTATAAGTACAGATATAAGTGCGGCAGGATCTAGTTTATCATCAAAACTACCCAGGTGATATATCTTATTTCTGTTACCTCGAATAAATTCATACATTGTCGTGAATTCGAGCTTTAACGGTTTCGGCTGAATGGCGTTATAAACGCGAACAAGATCTGACGCATCCAATGTTCTCAAATCGGTGAAATCAGCGTCCTCGCGTGCCCAATGTCGAACATCTGTGCCACTGAGCAGCAAAAATGGCGATATGGCACATATTTTCGATTTTAGACCAATTTCTTGACTTTGTTGAACGAGGGTATAGCCTAGTCGTAATTCGGGCTGTGATCTTTCTATAAACTCATTGAACTCGTCTGACATCGGTCCGCTTGAGATGGTCTGACCATCCTTGATTTCAAATTGAAATAATTCAGAGCTGCGCAAATCATCTAAGACCTGCATTATTTGATGCCATGCCAAAAAATAAAGCTGTAAAGCGCTTTCTTCCATAGCATCAGCGGCAGGAATATTTTTAATCATTGCACATCACTTCGTCCAACATCGAATGGCTTAAATTATTTGCCGCGAGAAGCCAATATGCAGAAAGTTATTCAACCTACGTACTGCTTGGCTTGGCGAAGTGACTGCCTCGAAGGGAGGCGGCCATTGGCTACGACGGGCTCGGCCGCGCGTGGTCGGAGCGGCATCAGCCTAGCCGGTCAGCAACGGGTGATGCCGCCATCCTCGCCATGATCTCCCCCATCGTGACAGGCCGCCAATCCCAGCAATCAACCCCGACGTCGAGGCTCGTCCGGGTGGCCGGGATGCCGCCGTGGGAATGGCCATACACGTGAAGGTCACCGTGCCAGGCATGGGGCCACGTCACGTGCGCGTAGTGGCTGGCCCAAAGCGCGACCCGCTCGGGCATGCCCGGATCCTGGACGAAGATCCTTTGGACGTCGACGACGGGTCCGGCCCATTCGAGACGTTCGCCCAGGCCGTGGTCGTGGTTGCCTCGGATCAGGTGGATGCGGCCGTGCAGGCGCGATTGGATGGATACGGCGTATTCCAGGGTGCACTTGTAGGCAAAGTCGCCGAGGTGCCAAACGATGTCGTCCGGTCTGACAGCCCTGTTCCAGGCGGCGACCAGGGCCTCATCATGGACCTCAATGCTTTCAAACGGCCGCGGTCGAGGCATGCGCGGACTTAGCAAGCCTCGATGACCGAAATGGGTATCCGCACAGAAAAATGTTCTAGGCATTCTCAGCCTCCGAAAAAGCGGAGGCCTCGTACGGGACGTAGCGCTCCGCGATTAGCGAGAAGGGTGGACGTCCCTGGATTTCATCGGACAAGTGCTCCTGTTGCGAATTATCGATCGCACCGCTTATGTTCCTCTGCAAGGCCAGTCGGACGGAATCCACCGTGAGAGTCGCCTGCTACCTAATCCCGCGTACGATGCTGGATGCTTCTTGTAAGGACGCATGACGATAGTGTGGTTGACATAGTCACGAATTCCTCAAATCACTGCCCTTGAAGTCTAGCACGATGCCAGTAAAAATGATTGTTTAGTCCCTCCTTTGATACATCGCCTCCATCGGATACTGCTGCCCAATCGCGCACTAGGATTTGATTTTCAAATTAATTCTATTTTTCCATGTCCTCGAATATAGAATGTGGCTGGAGGGATGGCCAATTAATGCTATGGAATCTGACCATCAGATTTGCTCCATAGGCAGGCTCGATGACTTTTGCCCAAGCAATTAGGCCACGAACATGATGGTAAATACCCGATATTGAAGTTCCCCGATTATTCGCATGATTATGAGGGCCATGCTTTTCGGATGTTAAAAAATGAAAGTGCATGCGTAGATTTTCTTTGAAATCCCGTGTTAATCGTGGCTCCTTGCCGTTGACTAACACGCCCAAAACTATGCGCCTAGAACCAGGCCCCCGAACAGCTGTTTTCCGCAAATTTGGTTGAAATCCCTCTCTTGATAACTCGCGGAGAATGCTGCGTTTGACTTTATCGATCGTTGGTTTGGTTCTATTTTTACATGAGAAAACAAGATCGTCAGCGTATCGAGTATATATCATACCGTTCTTGGCGGCGAGCGCAATTAAACGCTCGTCCAGCGCACGCATGGCAAGATTGGAAAGCATTGGACTTGTAGGCGCTCCCTGAGGCAAAACCCCTTCGCGGTCATGCTGATATTGCGAAATGACCGGCCAACGCGCCGAATACGATGCAGCTCGTTTAATTGTTCCCGGCAAAACACAAGTCACAATTCTAGCTAATTCGAACGATAATAATCGTGGATAGCCAGCCTTATAGAATATTTCAGCGATCCTTCCCTCGGAGATGGCATGAAAAAAATCTTGTACGTCAATTTTTATCAACCATTCACAGCCACAATGCTGCTCTGCGGCGAACCGAGGATTGCTGCCTGGATGATAGGCATAACTAGCACTAGACGGTGATAAGTGACGGAGAATATTGTTTGATATCCATCGCTGCAACTTAGAAAGATTTGCAGGAGGAATGCTTATAAGCCGATAACGATTTCTTCCTGGCAATTTTTTAGAGATCCGGAAATGTCTATAATTGACTTTACGTCTTACAATATAACGCAAATAACCATATTTGACTTGAGTTAGATGAGCTAAATGACGCAATGTAAAAACTGCGGGCAAACTAGGACTACTTGCTTGTAGACGCTTGATTGTCGCAATTGCATTGTCAAGCGTGATTTCGTCAACGCCGAGGCTGCGCCCTTCTGATCGGTATCGCTGAGGGTTCGGTAAGTTCATCTACTTTGGCCCACTTGGGTGGGTGAAACAGCGAGCATCGCCCAAGACGGCGCGAGGTGATGCTTGCTGTAACGCGCAGCGTAATAGGGACGCTCCGCTTTCCGAGCACCTGAAATCCGGCGCTCCAGTTCCTTCAAGAACCGTCGTCGCTTCCGCGACGCATTCCTAGATAGAATCACCGATCCCTCAGCTGCGTCGGATAATAGTATGGGCGAAAAGAAAAGGGAAGCTCGGGGCTACGGCGTCGACGGTCTCTTAGACGGCTTAATTCACGCCTTCCTAGTGGAGTTAGAGCCCCACGTGTCGAGACCCAATGTGCATCTACTCCACGGGTGAGCACGTCCTCGACTTCATCAAGCCTAAGTCCCGAATAAGATGATATATCTTGCGAAGAATGCAAACCTCCAGCTATGGATTTTAAAACGACCATTGTTGTGATCCATTGACGACTTTTTATGTTACCAAGATAATTCTGAGCATCGCGAACTCCGAGCAATCTACCAATACGTCTCGCTATCATATCTGACTCGCTTGACGGAAAATTTCTACCTACCAAGACTGTGCTTCTGCCTTTGAATAAAGGTATCCATCCCCTGGCGGTGGAATGCAAAATACGCGGGCTATTATTTGGCGCTCCGTGCTCAAAGGCGATGAGGGCACCTGTATTTCTATGTCCTAATGGAGAACTATGTTTTCCAGGGAACTTTTTGCAAAGAGCAACAATGTCATCGAAAATCTTTCCGCGAAAAACTGTTCGCACTGTTGGGCACCCTACAACAAAACGGACATCTGGATGCAACGGACTTTTATTGACCGCTCTAAGACCCGCATGCGTGCTTGAGTAAGCTACCACGTAGTATTTTATCTTGGGGTAAGACCCCCAACTGCGTAGAGTGGCAACTGCCCTAAAAGCTTCGAGCATCTGGAATATTCTTTGACCCGACCCTATCAAGTCGGTGACTATAACGATAGCTCCCGTGCGGCCGTTGCGAAGCTCATCGGGGCCAGGATGCGATAGAATACGCCCTTCTGTTGAGCGCATAAAATTGGTAATCAAATTAGCAATTGATCCTTCGCTGCCGACGTCCTGTTTGGTAGGGTCAACTATAATAGGCGGCGCTCCATGGCCCGTGGCCCGCCCGCGAGCAGTACCAGGCCAAAAGGCTTCTATTTTCTTCGTTCCGTCAGGAAGGCTGATAATACTAACTTCTCGTTCTGCGTAAAGAGCAACTGAACGCCCCGGATCTGTTTGTTCCTCTAATATGCAAGAGATTTTCTCGTTTATGTTCTGAGCGAACATGCTGCTGCTTATAAGCAATATTTCATCAATTAGAGATGCCGCTATTCTACGGTCTGCTGCGTTAAATCGGCTATCGAGCCAGCTTGAGCCAAATTCAGTATTTGACAATTTTGTCAATGTAATTATTTCTTTCATTAAATCACTCTAAATGATATTTTTTAGAGGGTTGAGTGTTGGACTCATTTTGTCTGTGCCCCGAGCCGGTGACGGTCGGTTATCGGAGAGGCATCACCCGAGCCGGCAGAACGCAGTATTGCAGCGAGTGTCGTCTTGCCCCTGCCATTCTCGGCGTAAAGCAATGTCAGTTTTTTAAATTTTAATGCGCTTGTCGAAACGCTATCGAAATGTCCGGTATTTCGCAGAAGTTGAATTTGTTCGATCAAGGCTGAATACCCCCACGAGCACGTACGCGAAAACGCAATTCTCAAGCTGCAAAAGCCTAATCAATCAACTAAATATTTAGCGTAATAGGTCGTTGTGATTGCAGGCAATATGGTATGGAAAGCGGAACTTTACAATTAAAAGACGTTTAATGCTTTCATGTCAACCTCGGCCTGACGGTGTGCGGTCCAAGCTGCGATGTATTGTGGAGCGGGTGACGTACGCGAGGATTTCACATCTGAAGCTAACTTTTGCAGATCGGCAGTCGTCTGGCGCAACCTCTGAACGAGATCCGTCCTACTTTTCATGACGTCAGCTTTTATGGCCGCTACGTCTTGTGGATCTACCGGCTTGCTGGGATCGAAGGCGAACTTTGCTTCGACTGTACCTCGCCACTTGATTATGTTGTTTGCTGTTGCTGGTCCGAAACCGCGTATCGCCACGATCTTGTTGTAGTCGGCGTCGGCTGCCGTCTCGATGCCATAGGAACGAAGAGTTAGCTTGCGAGCCTCCCCAACCCCTGAGACCTTTGCTTGAGCGATCTTGAACCGCTCTAGATGCCTCTGCATCTGCAGATCGCGTCGCTTTGCATCCAAGGCCTCGACGCGACGGGCTTCCTCACCAGGGAGGTTCTGCACCTGCTGGATAAGCGTTTCTGCGTCCTGCCTTGCCTTCAGGAAGGTAGCATTGCCGGCCGACAGTTCGAACTGCCGCTTGGCCGTCTCCCATTCTGCCTGCGATGCTTTCGCGGCCTTGCTCAAGGTCCCCACGATCTCCGGAGGGCTGAACATCAAGCCGAAAGCCACGATCAGGGCGATGATCCCGAAAAGCGCCCCTCCGCCGCCCAAACTGAACAGCCCGACGCCCGCGAAGCCGCTCACCACTCCGGCAAACCTCCGGCCTACCCGCGAACGCCCGGCGCCTTTCGTCGCCGGACTCGGTACGAGATTGGGTAAGGCAGGCATGAGCTTGGCCAGATCTGGGGCAGGCCCAGGATCCGGAATGCCGCGAATGGCGGCGATGAGTTGGCCCAGGTCGATAGGCGCGCCGCCGGGAGTGCTCGCCGATACCATCGGGACGAAGGCAACGAAGCCAGGAAAACCCCGCTCCATTCGACACCAGGGGCAGCCGGTTGCCTGGCGGAAGTGATGGTGGCTGGCGCTTTGATTGCACTTGACCAAGTCGGCCTCGGCTCGGTCGAGGAGCCCGACCCAGTCGGAGGCGGTCGGCCTACCGGATGGGCTGACCCCGAGGGGTCCGAAGGCTCGCTCGAAGGCATCCGCAAGCGGTAGCGGCAGGTCCACCAACGTCGGCACGTGCGGCGGGGGTTCCATCTGCGTCGCCGCACGACGGTTCGAGTAGGCGAAACGGTACTCCCTGATCGAGCGCTCGATATCCGGCATGTCGCCGGCCCCCTTGAACCGTCCAACGAACGGGAACCGGCCCATGAAGAGCGTCATGAAGACGAGCGTCGCCAACCCGAACGCATCATGGTTCGCCGTTCGTAGGACACCCTCGAAGGATTGGCCCTGAAGCTCGGGGGGCGTGAAATCGGGAGTGCCGACCTTGCACGGGAAAACCTTCCCGGCCGCCTTGAACTGAAACGAGTCGCTGTCGATCAGCGTGATGGTGGCGTCAGAGGCGACCATGACCACCGAGTGGTTTACGTCACCGACCACGCATCCCGATGCATGAACGCTTGCCATGGCCCGTGCGACGTTCGCCATGGCGCGCACCAGCAGTGGGAACGTCGCCGAAGGGAACGCTGTCTTCCGGCTGCTGGGCGAGTAGAGCTCGTGGACCTCTTTCCGGTTGCTGGCCTTCCGCATCGTGAAGCCGGCGAACGTGCCCGACCGCATGTCGAAGAGGGCATCCAATGGGTAGGCCACGAACTGGTTGGTCGCGTGCAGGCGCGCATCCACCATGGCGAGCACCTTGTTCTCGCGCCCGGCTGCAAGGCCCGCCTTGTAGATCTTGGCCGCGAGTTCGCCTGGTCCCTCGACGGAACTGACGGTTCCCTCGCCGCCCTGACCCAGAGGGGCGCTCAGCCTTACGGTTGCTCCGGATCTCGTTCGATACTGCAGGACGCTCATGCCGGGATGGGCTCAATCGATCCTGGCCGTGGCCAATGAGGCGGCGATGCCGCGCGGGATACGGCGAGCCAGCACCAGGGTCTTGTCGTCCTCGGTGCGATCCGTGACCTGCGCGCTATCGAGGAAGTTCCTGAGGTCCATGGATAGGCGGCGCTGCCGTCCCTCGGACGTCCGGCGAAGGACTGGAAACATGCTCTCGAAGAAGCGGTCGAACGCGACCCTCGCACCGAAATCCAGGGCGAGGCGCTCCATGCCATCGGTGAAGACGGCGACTTCCTCGATGCGTCCGTCGAGCGCGACGACGTTGACCCGCGGTTCCGGATCATCGGTCACGAAGTAGGTCGTAGCCGCATATTCTCCCTGTGCCGGCCAGCTTGGTACGCGCCATTCCGTTTCACCCTCGATACGGCACGCGCAGGCCCCATCGCCCACATGAACGACCACAGCGGCATCGTCCGCGATGATGGCACCCACCATCGTCGCGGCGAAAGATCGAGGCATGTCACCGAGGACATTGGCACGACGGTTGATGCGGTCGCGGATCTCGTCGAGCCAATCCCGTGCCCTGGCCTCGTCGACGGCAGACACGCTGCCACCTGCCCGCAGGAAAGTCGTAACGGCCTGGCAGAAACCTCGGGCGACCATGGCCGAACCGTACCGCGATAGCTTCGCGCTGCCGGCCCCGTCGGAAACCACAGCGACCAACGCGGAGCCGGTCGGGGTCCGAACCTCGATGCATGCGCCGGCATCGTCGCACGGGGCCTCCTCCCTGGCATGGGAGGTCCCGATGGCGCAGGCACCGATCCAACTCCACTGAGCCTTCGATGTCATCCGGCGACTGCCCAGCCGCTGGGCCCGGTCGGGTTCGAAAGGGCGGGGGTGTCATCGATGCGAGACTTCGAGACCGCCGACAGGGAGGCGGATAGCCACTTGAACAGATCCCGGAAGCGAAGGCCGTCCAGTTGCAGTGGCTCGCGCACGCTGATCTGCTTCAGGACCTCGAAGTTGGCCCCTTTCACCCCCACCGCAAAAAACATGAATGCCTTTGCATCCTCTCCCTCGCGGATGAGTTGCGAGGCTCGCGACACCGAGTCGGTCGGGCCACCATCCGTGATGAGGAAAACCCATGGGCGGTAATACCCGATGCCATTGCTCTTGTAGGCATCCTTGCGGGAACGGAGCAGGGACAGGGATTGCTCGATGGCGGCACCCATCGGGGTGTCTCCGACGACCGACAGCGTCGGCGCATGGAAGTGTTGGACGCCGACGAAATCCATCTCGACCTTGACCGGGCCGAAGGTGACGATCGCCACGTCGACACGCTTGGCTGCGAGTGAGTCCGCGAAAAGCTCATCCCGAAAGACTTGCAGGCCGGCGTTTAGCTCCTGGATCGGCCTTCCTCCCATCGAACCGGAGTTGTCGAGCAGAAGGATCACCGGGCACCGGTTCTCGGGGTTTTCGGCGAACTCGACGCTGCCGAAGGGTCGTTGATCGTAGTTCTCATCGCTCATCGGTATGCCTTTTGAGGATCGATCTCGCTCGATGGATACAGTCAGATTCGGTGCAATCCATCCAGCCCCAGCGCTACCTTAGGGGTGCTCCTGATTGCGATGTCGAGCTTCTTTGGTGAGGAGGAACACACCGGAGGCTTGGTGCCCGATTGTAACATGTACGGGGAACGCTACGCGCTACGTGGCCTCGTCGAGGTCGCATTCGGAACCCGGTGCGGGTGTCCCTAAGGCCCCGCGGGGCGGTTGTGCGCGGGATCCACAGCTCTCGAACATGATCGAACTCGCGTATCGAATTAAGCTTGCTCGAACACTTGGATGTTCCTATGTCGTTCTCGATCCCCGATGGAGATCGGTCGCAAGCCCGTTGGACACACGAGAGGAGGACGAGTTCATGCATGCCGACCGTCGCCTCATAGCCATGACGCGCTTGCCCGCCCCAGGCAGCCACCCGCTTCCCCTCTCCGTCGACGAGGCCTGACCGGCGCACCTGCGCCTGCTCGCCTCCATCCCGAGGCGACCGTCATGTCCGACATCCCGACCCCACCCGTTCGTCCCTACCCCTCGTTCGAGGACCCGCCTCCACGTGCGGCCTGCACCGACGCCCTGCTCGGCAGGGTGATCCGTCGGCTGTTCGAGGTCGGCGCACGCCACGAGGATGGCCTCGCCGGCGCCCTGCATGCCGTCCTGGCGACGCTGGATCACCGCATGACCGCGGCCGGCAAGCCGTCGCGCTGACGACCGGGAAAACCATCCCCACCACGACGCCCCCCCAATCCAGGACTCCCGATGAAACCGCGAAAACCAGCCAGCCCACACCCTTCCCGACCACCCCCACGAGGCCTGACCGGCGCGCTCGATTGAGCCCGGCTGCCTCACCGGAGGCAGCCATGACGAACTTCCCAAAGCCCCCCACCAAGTCCGCCGCCAAGGCCACCGCCGCCAAGGCCACCGCCACCAAGGGCAAGCCTGCCCCGCAGGCGAAGGCGGGCCTGAAGGCGAGGCTCGCTCCAGGGATGCTTAAGCCCTCGGCCGACAGCCTCGAAGATTTCCTCAACGACCTCCCGGACAACCGGGCTCCCATCGACCAGATGGAGCATGAGATCCGGTCTTCGCGCTTCTACCTCGCCCTGCATTCGCTGAACGAAGCCGTCTCGAACCAGGACCGGATGCGCATGCTGCGCTTCGGTGGGGCAGGGGTCGTGATCCAGGTGCCAAGCGCGGACTGGGTGCCGGCGATGCGTATGGCAGCGGAGAAGCTGACACGCTTCAATCACGTCTGCGCCAGGACCGGCAATCAGCGCAGTTCCGACAAGCCGGACCAGGGAAATTCCGAGGTGGCCGACTTCCTCGGGGCCTCGGGCCGCGTCCTCGGCATCTCACAGTCACCCGACCAGTACCTGCCGTCGGCCCTGATTTCCGCCGCGGACGTCCGGATCAAGATCGGCGCGCCCTCGAACTCGGTCATCCGCAGGGCCATCCTCAGCATCACCGGCAACAGAGCCGGTCGCATGCCCAAGAACATCGCCCAGGGCCTCTCCTTCGACGTCCTCGCCGCATGCCTAAGGAAGGGAACGTCCGCTGGGGCGTGCGTCCGCCGCCTCGTCGCGGCCTCGAAGGCCAACTCCACCATCGATCCTACCCTCGCCGGCGTCCCGCTGCTGAAGGACATCCATGGCTACGGGCGTGCAGGCGAGTACGCCCGAACGCTCGCCGAAGATTTTTCCGAGTGGAAGGCAGGTCGACGCGCCTGGAACTCGCTGGAGGTTTCATGCCTGCTGGCTGGCAACCCCGGAACTGGCAAGACAACGCTGGTGAGGAGTATCGCAAAGACACTGAATATCCCCCTAATCAATACGTCGGTCGCAGCCTGGTTCGCGTCGACGAACGGCTATCTCAACGAGATCATCAAGGAAATCGACCGCGTTTTCCTGGCAGCGTCCCAAAATTCCCCGGTGGTGCTCTTCGTAGATGAGTGCGACGCCCTCCCGTCCCGTCTAGGCCTAGGATCTCGTAACCGCGACTACTGGATGCCTCTGATCAATCACTGCCTAACGACGTTCGAGGCAGCCGTTTCCGGAAATCGCGGTCAGATCATCCTGATCGGCGCGACCAATTTTCCGGAGCTGATCGATCCCGCGCTGCTGAGGCCGGGTCGCCTCGGCCGGGTCATCACCGTCGAGCCGCCCGATGCCGACGGCCTGGCCGGCATCATCCGCCAGCACCTCGGTCCCGACGCCCTCGACGGCGTCGACCTGACCGTTCCGGCGACCCTGGGCGTCGGGGCGACAGGCGCGCAGGCCACCGCCTGGGTGGCAGGGGCCCAGCGACGGGCACGGGATGCGGGGCGCGCCATGACGCTCGACGACCTCATCCGCCAGATCGCACCGCCCGATCCGCGTTCCGACACGGAGATCCTCGCCGCCTCATACCACGAGGCATCGCACGCCGTTGCGGTTTTGGGGCTCGGGGTCGGAGAGATCGTCTCCCTGTCCAACGTTCTCATCTCCGGCCAAGGCGGTCTGACCAGGACCAAGCTCAACCAAGGCACCACCATGACGAAGGCCTTCGTCGAAACCTACGTCGTCTCCGTCCTCGCGGGCCGGGCCGGGGACAAGGTCTTCGGCGAGGTGAATTCCGGCAGCGGCGGCGCCTATGCCAGCGACCTCGGCATGGCGACGACCATGCTGGCCGCGATGCACTGCTCCCTCGGCCTGGGCGGAACGCTCCTCCATCTCGCAGCGGAAAACGAGGCCCGGGACTTCCTCCGGAACGACCTCGACCTCAGGCGGCGGGTGGAGAGCGACCTGAACCGGCTTTTCGAGGTCGCCGTCACCTTCGTCGAGGCCCGGCGGGACACCATCGAGACCCTGGCCCGGCGGCTCGTGGAAGCCCGCATCATGCCCGGCGACGAAGTCCGGCGCGTGATCGCCCAAGCCGGCTCGCGCCCTGACATCCTCGCCACCCTGGGAGGTCATGATGGGTGAGGCCGATCACACCGAACTCGTGGCGGAAATCGTCAGGAGGCTTCTCCGTACCCGCCTTATCCTTGACGAGGAGGAATTCGACTTCCTCGCCGGCGAGATCCTGTTCTCGATGGGGGCCGCCGCCATGCGCAAGGCCGAAGACCGCGCGAGGTCAGTGCGTCGGAGTGCCGAAAGTGGGTCGCTGCCCAACGTCATTCCTTTTCCTGGGCCTGCCAGGGACGCACGCGTCGGCAGCGTCGGGGATCCATCCAAGGGGAATCGGTGACATGAGGCGATCCGACCGAGATGTCGGCGGACCGTCGAGCCGGAACGGCTGTCCCAACGCCGTGCGGCACGCCATGCAGATAAAAAAAATGCATCCGAGGCGAAAAAAGTTGTCGCGGATGTGCCGCGACGCGACCTCGACGTGGTGGGCGCCTGGCCGATTCCCCATTTGGAATCGCTAGGCTTTTGAGCAAGCTTAGCTGTTCGTTTTTTGAGATTTGCTAGTTCTGGCCAAATAGTTACAACCAGTCGACGAAGACGGGCCGCCGAAACGGAGGCGCTTCAAAGTCATCGTCTGCGGTGCAATCGATACCGCAAAGCCGACCCCGACACCGGAGCGAGACCGATGCTAACGAAACCGCGGCACCAAACGAAACGAGCGCTTCAAGCCTAGGCTCAAAGCGCTCGTAAACCGTCGACGGCTCTCAGGCTTGGCAGCAAACAGCCGTCGATCAATCCCGCCTCGCGGCGGACCGCACGTACGTCGCCGTAAGCGCAGGCGACAGTCACCGCATGTTTTGCAGCCGATGGCAAGCGCCACCGGGGTGATGTCCTGCGCCAACGGCACCGATCAGGTGACCGAAATGGCATCCCAAAATTCCAATGCCCGTGCCGGTGCTCCCGGTGCGCATTGTCCGACGTCAGCACCTG
>NZ_BPQL01000192.1 GCF_022179225.1 Methylobacterium goesingense | reverse complement strand
GGCGGCGGGGGCGGCGGCGGAAGCTGAGGCGTCAGTCTTCGCGGCGTGCCGCGAAGAACGCGCGCAGGAGGCCAGCGGCTTCCGCCTCCCGGAAGCCGCCATAGACCTCCGGCCTGTGATGGCAGGTCGGCTGGTTGAACACCCGGGACCCGTGCTCCACCGCCCCGCCCTTCGGGTCGGAGGCGGCGAAGTACAGGCGGCGGATGCGCGCGAATGCGATCGCGCCCGCGCACATCGGACAGGGTTCGAGGGTCACGTAGAGGTCGCAGCCGCTCAGGCGCTCGTCGTCGAGGGCGGTGCAGGCCGCCCGAATCGCCAGGATTTCCGCATGGGCCGTCGGGTCGCGCAGGGCGCGCGGGCGGTTGTGCGCCACCGCGACGACCTTGCCGTCCTTCACCACCACGGCCCCGACAGGCACCTCCCCCTCCGCCGCCGCGCGGCGCGCCGCCGCGAAGGCGAGGCTCAACGGATCGTCGGTCGCCACGGGCGAGACGGGAGGGGGCGAGGCCGGCGCGGACATACCCGCGTTCTAGCCCGGCGCGCGAACGCCGGAAACCGACGGCACTTGGTGTCTGTATGTTACAGGCCGGAACATCGCATCGACGTGGCCGTTGGGAAGGGCAATGCGGCCAAGTCGAACGACGTCGACGCCGCCAACCATGGACGAGGAGCGCACGATGAGCAGCACCACCGACAAGATCAAAGGTCTCGCCAACGAGGCTGTCGGCAACGTCAAGCAGGGCATCGGCAACGTCACCGACAATGACAAGCTCAAGGCCGAGGGCAAGGCCCAGGAGCTGAAGGGCGAGACGCAGAAGACCGTGGGCGATGCCAAGGACGGCGTGAAGAACGCCGCCGACACGGTGAAGAGCAAGCTCTGAGCGCGATCTCCGGAGCTTGAGCTCTCGAAACGGCGAGTGAGAAAGGCGGCGCGAGCCGCCTTTCCGCGTTTTTGAGAGAAACCGAGGGGGTGCCGCGACGCATTCGCCCGGGATCACTCGCAACACGGCCTGCGCTCTGTTATGGGGCAGGCATGACCGACAAGACTGACGACACGATGGGCGGGGCCGCGGACGCACCTGCCAAGAAATCCCGTTCGAAGACCAAGGCGCCTCCGAAGATTCCGGCCGCAGCGCCGGTGGCTGCCGCGGCCGAGACCGTGGAGCCGGCTGCACTCGAAGACGAGACGGCGAAGCCCGCCAAGGCCGCGACGAAGACGAAGGCCGGATCGGCCAAGTCGATCACAGCCAAGTCCGAGGTGGCGAAGTCCACCGCTGACAAGTCCGAAGTGGCCAAGCCCAAGACGGCCAAATCCAAGGCACCCAAGGTTGAGGCGCCCAAGGTTGAGGCGCCCAAGTCGGAGGCCGACGACGTCGCGTCCGACCCGGCACCGGTCGAGGCCGTGGAGGCTCAGGCCCCCGAACCCGCGGTGCCCGAGCCGAAGGCGCCCGTCGCGAAGCGTGCCCGGGCCAAGGTTGCGCCCGAATCACAGGTTCCCGAGGCGCCGGCGGCGAAGTCCGAGCCGTCCGAGCCCTGGGCTCCGGCCACGGATGCGGGCATCCCCGGCAACTCGGCCGAGGAAAAGCCGAAGGTCCGCCACGCCGCCATGCCGCGCGCCGCCCTGCCCCGTGGGGGCGATGCGCCCCTGCGCCGCAAGCCCGCCGCGAAGGTCGAGCCGGCGGCGGAATCGGTCGGGAGCGCCCCTGCCGGGGCCTCCCCGGCGGACGGCGCGACGCCCGAGGGCGACCGCATCGCCAAGGCGATCGCCCGCGCCGGCATCGCCTCGCGCCGCGACGCCGAGGCGATGATCGAGCAGGGCCGCGTGACCCTGAACGGCCGGGTGCTGACTTCGCCCGCCATCAACGTCACCCCGGACGACCGGATCACCGTCGACGGCGAGCCGCTGCCCGCCCGCGAGCGCACCCGCCTGTGGATCTACCACAAGCCGCGCGGCCTCGTGACCACGGCCCGCGACCCCGAAGGCCGCCAGACCGTCTTCGACAACCTGCCCGAGGACCTGCCCCGCGTCGTCGCCATCGGGCGCCTCGACATCAACACCGAGGGCTTGCTCCTCCTCACCAACGACGGCGGCCTCGCCAAGGTCATCGCCCACCCGGATACCGGGTGGCTGCGCCGCTACCGCGTGCGCGCCCACGGCGACACCAGCCAGGCAGAGCTCGACAAGCTGCGTCGTGGTGTGACCGTCGACGGTATGGATTACGGCCCGGTCGAGGCGACCCTGGACCGCGCGTCCGGCGACAACCTCTGGCTGACGCTCGGCCTGCGCGAGGGCAAGAACCGCGAGGTCAAGGTTATCCTCGAGCATCTCGGACTGGCGGTGAACCGGCTGATCCGCCTGTCGTTCGGACCGTTCCAGCTCGGCGACCTCGAGGCGGGCCTCGCCGAGGAGATCCGCACCAAGGTCCTCAAGGAACAGCTCGGCCCAGCCCTCTCGGAGCAGGCCGGCGTGGATTTCGAGAGCCCGGTGCGCGAGCCGATCGCGCCCTTCGGTTCGCCCAAGCAGCAGGCCAAGCAGCCTGCCCGCAGCGCCTCGGCCGCCCAGCGCCGCGAGCCGCGCGGCTATGACGACGAGGGGTCGCGCGGCGGAAGCCGCCCGATGGCACCGGCCAAGCCCGCCAGGGTGCCCACCGGCGGCAACAGCGCCGGTCCGCGCCGCTCCGTCTGGCGCGCCGAGGACGAGGCCCGTCCGGAGGATGCGCCGCGCCGGGTGAAGATCCCGCGCCGGGGCGCCGACCCGAAGGCCGAGCGCGAGGCCGCGGCCTCCCGTGGCCGCGAGCGCGTCGGCGCGATCAGCACGGGCGAGCGCCGCGTGCTGGTGGAGCGCCTGAAGTCCAGCCCGCAGGAGCCGGCGCCCGCGCCGCACCGCCGCGACAGCGCGGTCCGCGCGGAGGCCCCGGCCCGCACGGTTCGGCAGGCCGACGACCGTCCGGCGCGGCGTGGTCCCGAGGCGGGGCGCCCGCCCCGCAGTTTCGCCGATGCGGGGCGTCCGCCCCGGAGCTTCGGCAACGAGGGGCGGCCCCCGCGCCGCGACGAGGACCGCCCGCGCGAGGGCTTCCGCCAGGATGGTCCCCGGCCGAACCGCTCCCGCGAGGACGGCGCCGAACGCCGCGGCCCGCCGCCCGGCAGCGAGGATCGTCCCCGCGGCCCGTTCCGGAGCCAGGCCAGCCGCTTCGCGGGCGAGGAGCGCGGCGGTCGGAGTTCGGCCCCCCGTGGCGACCGACCCGACGCAGCGCGCGGCGAAAAGCCCAGTGGATTTCGTGGTGACAAGCCGAGCGGCTTCCGCGGCGGCGAACGGACCGGCGGCTTCAAGGCCGGCGGAGCCCGGCCGGAGGGCGATCGCGGCGGCTTCAAGGGCGCCGGCAAGCCGGGTGGCTTCAAGGCCGGTGGCTTTAAGGCAGGTGGATTCAAGGATAGCGGTAAGCCCGGCGGGGCCGGCAGGTCAGGCGGTGCAGGCAAGCCCGGTGGGGCGGGCAAGCCCGGCGGCTTCAACAAGCCCGGCGGTGGTGCGGGCCGTCCGCCGCGCGGCGGCAGCCGGTGAGGATCGTCGGCGGCGATCATCGTGGTCGCCGCCTCGCCGCCCCGAAGACCGACGCGATCCGTCCGACCTCGGATCGCCTGCGCGAGGCGATCTTCAACGTCCTGGCGCATGCCTATGACGACGCGGTCGTCGGCGCACGGGTGCTCGACCTGTTCGCCGGCACCGGCGCGCTCAGCTTCGAGGCGCTGTCGCGGGGCGCGGCCTACGCCCTCCTCGTCGACGAGGGCGCGGAGGCGCGCGCGCTGATCCGCGAGAACATCGAGGCCTTCGGTGCGGAGGGCGCGACCCGGCTGTTCCGGCGCGACGCCACCCGCCTCGGTCCCGTCGGCACCAGCGGCACCTTCACCCTCGTGTTCTGCGATCCGCCCTACAACCGAGACCTCGCGCCGGCCGCGTTGACAAGCGCGGCGGAAGGCGGCTGGCTCGCCCCCGGCGCCCTGGTGCTGGTCGAGGAAGCGGCCAGCGTCCAGGTCGCCCTGCCGACGGGCTTCACGGCGCTGGAGCGCCGGGTCTACGGCGACACCGCCCTGGCCTACGCGCGCTACGGCGCCTGAGCGCCGCGAAAGCTGCGCGCGGCGGGGACCCCCGGGCCGTCCCGCCGCGTTCCCCCGGCATGGTCCTCGAAGACGCCCTCACGGATCCCCACGCCGCCGCGCCGGCCCAAGCTGCCCCGGTCGATGCCACCCCAATCGATGCCCCGCGCGAAACACGCCTCTGGCGGCCGCGCCGCGTGGTGGTGACGCCGGCCGCCCTGGAGCAGGCCCACGGTCGCGCGATGGTGGCGCGAGCCGAAGGCCTCGGACTTGCCGTCGAGCGCCTCAAGAGCAATCGGATCACCGCCACGCGGGACGCCGACCCGCGCCAGGCCTACCGCGAGGCCAAGGCGACTCTCGCTATCGTGGTGGCGCCGCCGACCAAGCTGAAATTGCAGCCGATCCCGCCGAGCGCGGACTGGCGCTTCGATCTGGCGGAGGGCTGCCCGGCCCATTGCCAGTACTGCTACCTGGCCGGGTCCCTGTCGGGGCCGCCGGTGACACGGGCCTACGCCAACCTCGACGCGATCCTGGGCAATCTCGACGGCTATCTCGGGAATGGCAACGTCACCTCGGCTCAAGGTGCGCGGGCGCGGGAGGGCACGACCTTCGAGGCCTCCTGCTACACCGATCCGCTGGGCATCGAGCACCTGACCGGCTCACTCTCGGCGGCCATCAGGCATTTCGGGGCCTGGGACGCGCCCGTACAGCTGCGCTTCACGACGAAGTTCGCCGCCGTCGCGCCGCTCCTCGCCCTGCCCCATCGCGGACGCACGCGGGTGCGCGTCTCGGTGAATGCCCGGGCGGCCGCTCGCTACGAGGGCGGAACCGCCAGCCTCGACGCGCGCCTCGATGCCCTCGGCGCCCTGGCGCGGGCCGGCTACCCGGTCGGGCTCACCATCGCGCCGATCATGCCCGTGCCGGACTGGCCGCAGGCCTACACGGACCTCCTGCGCGCGGCTTCCCGCGTGCTCGAGGGCGTGCACGACCTCGACCTGACGGTCGAACTCATCACCCACCGCTTCACGCCGGGCTCGAAGGAGGTTCTACAGGGCTGGTATCCCGGCTCCGACCTGCCGATGCGCGAGGCCGAGCGCACCCGTAAGCTCACCAAGTTCGGCTCGGTGAAGTACGTCTATCCGCGTGACCTCATGCAGGCCATGCGGGAGACGATCAGCGCGGCGGTCGCGCGCGAGCTTCCCGGCGCCCGCCTGCTCTACTGGACCTGAGCTTCGCCCGTTTCCGGTGCGGCATCGACGCCATCGAAGCGGGCGCGGGCATGCTGGATCGCCGGCAGATTCGCGAAGGCCCAGGCGCCGAGTGCCTGGACGGGGGCCTGCAGGGAACGGCCGAGGGCGGTCAGTTCATAATCCACCCGCGGCGGAATCGTCGGAGTGACGGTCCGCGTGACGAGGCCGTCGCGCTCCAGGCCCCGGAGGGTGAAGGTGAGCATTCGCTGCGAGATGCCGCCGATCAGACGCTTCAGTTCGTTGAAGCGCCGCGGTCCGTCCGTCAGCGTCATCACCACGAGGATGCTCCACTTGTCGCCGATCCGCGCCAGCACAGTGCCGACTACCCGGCAATCGCTAGGGCGGTGTACGTGGTCCGCCGCAGTGTCATCGCTGTGCCCCGGTTCCACGAATGTGCCTCCTTGCGCCGCTGCCGATGCGGTCATCTATAGCCACTCGGTACACTTCTGATACCGGGGACCCAACATGAAGCTCCTGCACGTCGACGGCAGCATCCTGGGCGATCAGTCCGTCAGCCGCGCCGTCTCGGCCGCGATCGTCGCGCATCTGAAGGCCGGAGCGCCGGATCTCGCGGTGACCTACCGGGATGTCGCCGCACAGCCGATCCCGCATCTCTCGGGCGCCTTTCTGGCAGGCCAGCAGCCCAACGCCACCAATACCTCCGACATCCAGCACGACGTGGAGCTCGGCCGCACGGTCCTGTCCGAGTTCCTGGCCGCCGACATCGTGGTGATCGGCGCACCCCTCTACAACTTCACGATTTCGTCTCAGCTCAAGGCCTGGATCGACCGGATCCTCGTGGCGGGCCAGACCTTCAAGTATACGGAGAAGGGCGCGGTCGGCCTCGTGCCGGAGAAGCGCGTCATCGTCGCCGTGGCGCGCGGTGGGCTCTACGGTGAGGGCTCTCCCAGCGCAAAGGCCGAGCATGCCGAGACCTATTTGCGCGTCGTCCTCGGTTTCATCGGCGTGACGAACCCCGAATTCGTGATCGCGGAGGGCATCGCCCTCGGTCCGGAAGCTCGCGAGAAGGCCCTCGCCGGGGCGCTCGAGGCCGCCGGCAACATTCCGCCGGCCTAAGGGCCGCCGGACCGATCGCCGGCAACTCTCATATCGGTCCAGGGAAAAGGCGAAGCGTTTCGCCCTAGGGCTACCGGCTTAGCCTGAAGCGTTTCCATCATAGAAGCGAAGCTGGACCCGCATTTCCAGCATAAGGGCGAAGCCGACGAAAACACCCCCCTGGCGGTGCGTCGCGGCATGCCCCGGGCCGATGCTTCGTCCTTGATAAGGACGAAGCTCGTTCGTCAGGGATTGCAGGATAAGAACGAAGCGGTCCCCCAGTGGGTACAGGATAAGAGCGAAGCCAAACCCGATGACCGGATGGGGCGCGCTTCGCGTCCGCAGCGTCCGGGATGGTCAGGTGGTGCCGTCCATCGTCCGCGGACCGACGGCGGCGGACGGACGGACGCCGACACCCGACATGGAAAGGCCCAGGCCCTTGTCGTTTCCCGACGCTGGCCTGGGCCTCCGTGATCTGGGAGATGGTGTCGGGGTCGGCCTACGAGCCGAAGACCTCGGCCCGGCGCCAGACGTAGCGATTGCCGTTGTGAAGGGCCGCGGCCGGTTCGACGCCCTTCGAGGCCAGGGTCGGCTTCACGCTCCTGGCATGGATACCCAGTCCGCGCGCCACCTCAGCGGTGCTGGCGTAGCCCTCGTTGAACGCCTTCACGTCACGACGCGTGATGCGCCTGTTCCCGGTCCCGCCCGCGCCCAGCAGGCCGGCGGCCACCAGCCAGGTGACGTTCGGCGCCGGCATGCCGATCAACGGCGCGACCTCGCGGTACGACAGCGTGACGTCGTCCCCCTCCACGGCCGCGGCCTTCCCCTTGCGGAGCGCCACCTCGCCCAATGCGGCCTCGTCGACGAACAGGCCGGACACCAACCGGGTCCGCTTGTCCGCGAACGCCGGGAGCTCGCCGGAGGCCAACGCCAGCACGATGTCCAGCCACGGCTTCGATCCGGGCGGCATCCTGTTCATGGCGGTTGTCATGCGGGGGAGCGACGAGGACCGCGGCAAGGGCCGCACGCGGTCGAACACGTCCCGTACCAGGGTGTCGACGGAGCCTTGGCGGTAGTAGGTGGTGTACGCTCCGAGGAGGAGCGCCGGGCCTTCGGCACGGACGATCAGCCCGGCGTCCGCGAGTGCCTCCATCGCTTCGAGGGGCAGGCCGACGGCGCGGGCGGCCCTCGTCGATTCGACCATGTCGCGCTTGACGACGGCGACCGCCTCGATCTCGTCGCGGCGATAGAGCATCAGCGACTTCTTCCGGCCGGGACCGCGCATGGCCGTGACGGCCCCGGTCGCCGCGAGCCTCGGCAGCAGCGCATGCTTCACGCCGAGCACGGCCGCGGCCTCGGCGGTATCGAGAAGGTCCGACCTGTGGCGCGTGCTTCGCTGACGCACGACGACGTTCGAGAATGCGGTGCGCCTCATGTCGACGTCGACGGCCTGTCGGAACGCCTCGGCCAGAGTCGGCGCGATGCGGTTCTTGTTGGCGACGTTGGCGAGGTGGCCGATTTCCTTGAAGGTTCCGAGCACGCCCTGGCGCAGGCCGGCCGATTGCCGGGCCTGATCGCACAACGCACCCACACCCCTCTGCCAGTCCATCAGGGTCCGGCCCATCGCCGAGAGGAGTTCCGGGGTCAGGTAGTCGTAATCCTCCCGCTTCCTGAGCGCCCTGATGCTCTGGGCATTGGCTGCCGGATCGGTCGACGATGCCCTGGCGAGGACGATGGCGAGTTCGAAAAGCTCGCCCGGATCTGACTGGCGAAGGAGCGGATCGGCGTTCGAGACGGCCTTGGCTCGGATGCCGGGTTCCGGATTGACCAGGTCGGCGACGAATCGGAGGGCGGCGTCGTCCGAGACCTCGACGAGGGGCTGGGGGTGGTCCCGCAGGTCGACGGTCGGCTCGTCGTTGTCGAGGCAGCGCTCGCAGAACTGGATGCCGCGGGTGATGGACCAGCCGAGGGGCCTACGACAGACCGGGCAGGCGTCGATGAGCGTCTCCATGGTCTCGGGGCAGAAGGAGAACGGCTTCAGGTCGTGGATCGCACGGTGATGCGGGGACAGCCGGAGGGCCCGCGGGGAGACCCGCCGGCGTGACGTCTCCCTGTATCGGGCCCGCATCGTCACGCCGAAGAAGTCGATCCAGTCGCCCTTGGAGACCCGGACATCCGGTTCGCGGTGAAGCCGTCCCAGGACCTCGGCCACGCCGACCTTCATGACGAAGGCGAGGCGCGTCGCCTCGTCGACGGTCAGGCTCGACGACCGCATGGATGTCCCGCCATCGACGTCGGCAAGGCGGAGGAGCCGCGTCAGCGCGCTCAATCGATTGCGCTCGACGGCCCGCGCCATGAGCCCCAACAGGCTTTCCCCGGTGGCCGGGGGCGGGTCCGGGCGGAACGACAGCGGCCTCATGAGGAGGCCGCGCTTGCCCGGAACGGTCAGGGGGTATCTCGAAAGGTCCATGTCCGCCCCCGGTTCTCAGGTTCCCGCCTTCTTCGACTTCAGGGGCTTCCGGCCGTGCGTCCACGGGTTGTGGTCGGTGATGCCCAAGGGGATCGCCCAGTCCTCGACGGCCGACGAGAGGTCCCGGTCCTCGATCCTGTCGCCGCCCCGGACCATCGCCTTCTCGGACGCGATCTCGAACAGCCGGCTCGCCAGGCCGATGATGCCGCCGCTGACGTCGTAGGCGAACGCGGGAACGTCGCCGACGACCAGGCCCGAGGGCTTCCGGAAGATCCTGTGCCTGACCAGCATGAGATCGAACCCGACGCAGTGGTCCCGGAACTCGGCGAGGCCGGTCTTGGTCGCGAGATCCAGGGGTCGGGCGATGACGGGGTTGTAGGCCCTCCCCTGCAGCTGGACGTTCTTGGTGATGAGGGGCATGGCCTGCTCGGTGCCGACCAGCACCACCGGGCAGGCCCCGCGGATCAGCATCCTCTTGATCGTCTCCGCGACGCTCATGGCCACGGTGCCGCCCTTGTCGTTGTCGATGAGGTGGTGGACCTCGTCGAGGATGAGCAGATCCGTCTTGGCCTTCTCGATGTGGTTGGCGGCGCGCCTCAGGAGCTTGGTGGCCGTGCCCTCCTCGAATTCCGGATCTTCGTACTCCTCCAGGATGTCCGAGCCGAGCGTCTTGATCGTCGCCTTGGCGGAGAGGGTGACGTGGACGACGGAACGGATCTCGTCGTCGGCAACGACGACGAGATCCGTTCC
>NZ_BPQL01000191.1 GCF_022179225.1 Methylobacterium goesingense | reverse complement strand
CCTTCGCGGCCCTCGGCCACGCGGGCTACGCGGACGACCTCGTTCTGCCCGAACGGAGCCCGGCTGCCCGTGGCGCTCGGCACGCCGTGGGCGGCGAGAGCCCGGTCCGCGCCTAAAAGGCGCTGCGGGGCGCGAACGCCGCCCCGGCTCCTGCTTGTGCGTCATTCGCCGAAAAGGGCACCGGTTCGGCGAAAGCCCCCTAGTCCGGAAAATCCCGTTCGATCTGGTCCCGCAGGTCCGGCCAGCGCCGTTCCGCCTGATCGGCCAAGGCGGGCTCCGCGAGCAGGCGCGCCCGGTGCTCGGCGGTGCGCAACAGGTAGAGCCGGGCAAGCCCCTCCCCGTCCGGAAGGCAGACGAAGATCGACGGATCGGTGTCGACGAGGCGGCCGCCCAGGATGCCGATCGGGTCGAACCCGCCGAGGCGCGGCGCGTATCGAACGGGATCGCTTCGAAAGACCGCTTGGTTGGCGGCACGCGCGAAGCGCCAGGTTCGTCCGGCCCAGGCGGTCTCGAAGGCTGCGTGCCCAGGCTCGGGCGTGCCCAGAAAGTAGCTCACCGGATCGAAGCCCTCCAGGGCGATCGGGCCGGGTGGCCGAGCGAGGAGGCTCGTCGCGCGCGCGGCCGTCGCGGGCGAGAAAGCCGCGAGGATCAGCAGGTGACGGCGCGTTAACCACATCTTGCTTTGTTTCGATCGAAGGTCGCGGGGTATGCCGGCGCACGGCCGATGCGGGCGCCGGTGGGTAGCCTGTCTGGTGGCTGCCGATCTTACGGTCCTAGACCGGTGCACGTTAGCGCGACGCTAGCAGCGCAACGAACAGTCCGTGGTCACGAGGAGGAACGAGGCATGTCGTCGAACATCCGGGGCGCCCAATCCGCGCCCGCCGTCCCGACCCGCCGCGCGATGCTGTCAGGCCTTGCCGGGACGCTGCTCATCGGAGTCTCGGCACGTGCCGTCGAGGCGGTCGAGGGCCGGCCCGGCACTTTTCGGCCGGAGGAGCTCGTCGACAACGGCCATCGCTTCTTCGGCTCCATGTCGCGCGGCCTCGCCCAGCTCGTCG
>NZ_BPQL01000190.1 GCF_022179225.1 Methylobacterium goesingense | reverse complement strand
GATGATGTTGGAGAGCCGCAGGATGAGCTCGCGCGGCTCTCCAACATCATCAAGCGCCGCAGCCCGGGCGGCGAAGGGCAGGCCGTCGGCCACGACACCGTGACCTTCGGGCCGTTCTCCTACCGGATCGACCGGGGCGAGTTACGCCGCGCGGACGAGACCATTCGCATCACCGAGCGCGAGCGCGAGATCCTCACCATCCTGGCGCAGGCCGGGGGCGGTAACGTCGAGCGCGAGGCCCTGGCCGGGGGCGGCGGGCTCGCGGCCGAGCGCAGCATCGACGTGCAGATCAACCGGCTCCGCCGCAAGACCGAGGTCGATCCGGCCAATCCCCTGTTCCTGCAGACGGTGCGGGGCGTCGGTTACCGCCTCGCGGTCGATTGAGCCCATGGCCGCCACCGGCCTGATCGGGCGCACCGCCACATGGCTCGCCGCCCTCCCCCGCCGCCCCCGCATCTGGCGCCGGGTGGCCCGGGCCATCGGCGACGTGCTGCCGAAGGGCCTCTATGCCCGCTCGCTGATCATCATCATCGCGCCGGTGGTGCTGCTCCAGTCGGTGATCGCCTACACGTTCATGGAGCGTCACTGGCAGCTCGTGACCCGCCGCCTCTCCGCCGCCGTCACGGCCGACGTGGCCGCGCTGATCGATATCTACGAGAGCTATCCGCAGGACAAGGATTCCGAGACCCTGACCCGGATCGCCAACGACCGGCTCAACCTCGACGTCGACATCCTGAAGGGCGCCAAGCTCCCGCCCGCGGGCCCGCGCCCGTTCTTCTCGATCCTCGACGAGGCGCTCTCCGACGAGATCCGCCGCCAGATCCGCCGGCCCTACTGGATCGATACGGTGGGCCGCTCCAGCCTGATCGAGATCCGGGTCTCGATCCCCGACGGGGTCATGCGCGTCACGGCGCGCCGCAGCATGGCCTATGCCTCGAACTCGCACATCTTCCTGCTCTGGATGAGCGGCTCCTCCCTGGTGCTCCTCGGCGTCGCGATCCTGTTCCTGCGCAACCAGATCAAGCCGATCCTGCGCCTCGCCGCGGTGGCCGAGAGCTTCGGCAAGGGCCGCGAGATCGAATTCCGGCCCCGCGGCGCCCGCGAGGTCCGACAGGCGGGCCACGCCTTCATCGAGATGAAGCGACGCATCGAGCGGGCGATGGAACAGCGCACGACGATGCTCAACGGGGTCAGCCACGACCTGCGCACCATCATCACGCGCTTCAAGCTCTCCCTCGCCCTCGTGGAGCAGACGCCGGAGGTCGAGGACCTGCAACGCGACGTCGACGAGATGAGCCGGATGCTGGAGGCCTACCTCGCCTTCGCGCGGGGCGATTCCGGCGAGGTGGCGGTGCCCACCGACATGCGGGCGCTGCTGGAGGACCTGCGCACCGACGTGGAGCGCCTCGGCGCCCATGTGGAGGCGGTGGAGATGGAGGATCATCCCCAGGGACCCTCGCCCTACGTCACCCTGCGGCCGGACGCGATCCGCCGCTGCCTGTTCAACCTCGCGGCGAACGCCGCCCGCTACGGGGAGACCGTCGCCATCACGGGCCGGCGCGAGGCGCGCTCCTTCCTGGTCTCCATCGACGACGACGGGCCGGGCATCCCCCTCGACCAGCGCGAGGAGGTGTTCAAGCCATTCGTGCGCCTCGACGACGCGCGCCAGGATGCCGGCGGCTCCGGCCTCGGCCTGTCCATCGCCCGCGACATCGCCCGGGCGCATGGCGGCGATGTGGGCCTGCACGACAGTCCCCTCGGTGGCTTGCGGGCCACGGTTCGGATCCCCGCCTGATCAGAGAGCGATCCGGTGACGGATACGGGATGTTTGACCGCATCCGAGCTTGACCGCACACGCTTGGCGGGCGCCGTACCGCGATGCTATGAGGGGCGCAGTGAACGCCATAGGGGCCGGTGCGCCGGGTCCCGAAGAGGTTGAGCCCCATGAACAGCCCGCTGACCCCGCTCCTGATCCTCCTGCTCCTGCCGATCGCCGCCATCGGCGCGGTGCTCTACACCGATGCGGGCATCGAGCCGGCGCTGTTCTACGCCACCGTGAAGACCTTCGTGGTGCTCTTCATCGTGGCCGGCGGCCTCTGCTTCGCCGCGAGCCGTCTGGCCGAGCGCAGCGAGGGCTGATCGCTCCGGCGATTCCAACCGTCCCGACGACGAAGGCCCGGACCGCGAGGTCCGGGCCTTCGTCGTTTCGGATGCCCGTCGCCGACTTATCCCAAGTCTCAGGGAGCCTGACCCATGGGGCGGCTTCCCTGAGAGTCCGGCGGACGACCGCCTTCGCGCGGGCGGACCTCGATGAGTCAGGCTCATCAAGGTCCCGTGTTACTCGGCGGCGATGCGCGGCGGCAGGATCGATTTCGGGTCGTTGGCGGAATGCGGCTGCGGCAGCGCGAATTCGCCCTCGGTGGGCTCGTCCACCGCGCCGACGAAGCGGCCGAACAGGCGCACGAACAGGCCCGAGAGATCGTCCACCAGGACGAAGATCGCCGGCACGAAGATCAGTGACAGGCCGGTGGAGACGATGAGGCCGCCGATCACCGCCACCGCCATCGGCGCGCGGAACTCGCCGCCGATGCCGAGCGCCATGGCGGAGGGCACCATGCCGGCCGCCATCGCGATGGTGGTCATCACGATGGGCCGGGCGCGCTTGCGGCCCGCATCCACGATCGCGGTGGCGCGGTCGACGCCGCGGGCCATCTCCTCGACGGCGAAATCGACCAGCATGATGGCGTTCTTCGTCACCACGCCCATCAGCATCAGGATGCCGATCACCACCGGCATCGAGATCGGCATGTGGAAGATGAGCAGGCCCAGGATCGCGCCGCCGATGGAGAGCGGCAGCGAGAACAGGATGGTCAGCGGCTGCAGGAAGTTGCCGAACAGCAGCACCAGCACGCCGAACACCATCATGAGGCCGGCGCCCATGGCGAGCGCGAAGCCCTCGAAGACTTCGCCCATCACCTCGGCGTCGCCGGTCTGCCGGATGGTGACGCCCGGCGGCAGGTCCTTGGCGGCGGGGAGGGCCAGGATCGCGTCGATGAGCGAGCCGAGCGCGTCGGAGCCCTCCATGTCGGCCTCGAGGGCCACCCGGATGGCGCGGTCGTAGCGGTCGATGGCGGTGGGGCCGCGCCCGAGGCTGAGGTCGGCCACGGTGGAGAGCGGCACCGCGCCCCCGCCCTTGACCGGGACCTTGAGGGTCTCGAGCTGGTCGAGGTCGCCGCGCAGGCGCTCGGGCAGCTGCACCCGGATCGGCACCTGCCGGTCGATCGTGTTGAACTTGGCGAGATTCGCACCGATGTCGCCGATGGTGCCGACCCGCACGGTCTCGGCGATGAGGTCGGTGGAGACGCCGAGCTCGGCGGCGATGCCGGCCTTCGGGCGGATGCGGATCTCGGTGCGGTCGAGGGGCGCGGTCGAGAGCACGTTGACGAGGTGCGGCACTTGCCCCGCCTCGCGCTGGAGCCGCGCCGCCGTGTCGGCCACCACCGCCTTGTCGGGGCCCGACACGATCAGGGTGACGTCGCGCTGACCGCCCTCGCGCAGGGCCCAGAAGCGGATGTCCGGCACGTCGTGCAGGATCGCCCGGATGGCGATGTCGACCTGCTTCTGGGTGCGGTGGCGGGTGTTCTTCGGGGTGAGATTGATGGTGAAGGTGGCGAGCCGGACCTCCTTCTTGGCCGGCAGCTGACGGCCGCCGTCGACAAAGACGCTGCGCACCTCCGGCAGGGCGCGGATGCGGTCCACCAAGCCGTCGCTGACCCGCGTGGTGTCGGAGAGGCGCGCGCCCGGCGGCAGCTCCACCACGAAGATGGTGCGGGCGGCGTCCTCCGCCGGCAGGAAGCCCGCCGGCAACAGGCGGGTGGACATGATCGACCCGGCGAAGCAGGCGAGTCCGAGTACGAGGGTGATGAACTTGTGGCGCACCGACCACGCGACCACGCGGGTGTAGCCCCGCATCACCGGCCCCTCGCGGGTGTGGTCGGGGCCGTGGTCGCGCAGGAAGTAGGCGGCGAGCAGCGGCGTGATCAGGCGCGCCACCAGCAGCGACATGAACACGGCCGCCGCGATGGTGAGGCCGAACTGCTTGAAGTACTGGCCCGCGATACCGCTCATGAACGAGACGGGGGCGAAGATCGCGATGATCGTCGCCGTGATGGCGATGACCGCGAGCCCGATCTCGTCGGCGGCCTCCAGGGCGGCGCGGTAGGGGGATTTCCCCATCCGCATGTGCCGGACGATGTTCTCGATCTCCACGATGGCGTCGTCGACGAGGATGCCCGTCACCAGGGTGATGGCCAGCAGGCTGACGGCGTTCAGCGAGAAGCCGAGGCTGCTCATGACCCAGAAGGTCGGCAACACCGAGAGCGGCAGGGCTATGGAGGCGATGAGCGTCGCGCGCCAGTCGCGCAGGAACAGGAACACCACGATGACGGCCAGCGCCGCCCCCTCCACGAGGCTCAGCATCGCCGAATGGTAGTTGCCCACCGTGTTGATGACGGAGGTGTCGATCAGGTCGAAGCGCACGCCCGGGTGCCGGATCCCGAGCTCGGCGATGCGCTTGGCGACCCCGGTGGCGACCTCTGCGTCGCTGGCGCCGGTGGAGCGCGAGATCGCGAAGGCGACGACGGGCTCGCCGTTGAAGCGCGCGAAGGTGCGCGGCTCCTCCGAGCCGTCCACCAGGGTGGCGAGCTCGTCGAGGCGGACCTTGCGTCCGCCCGGCACGATGATGGAGGTCTCGGCCAGGGTGTCGAGGCTGGCAGCCCCGGCGAGCGTCCGGATGGACTGCTCCTGCCCGCCGAGCTCGCCGCGCCCACCCGCCATGTCGGCGGCGGTGAGGCGGAGCTGCCGGTTCACGTCGGCCGCCGTGATGCCGAGAGCCAGCAGCCGGTCCGGCTTCAGGGTCACGCGGACCTCGCGGGCGACACCGCCGAGGCGCTCGACGCCGCCGACGCCCTTCACGCTCTGCACCTGCCGGGCGATGACGTCGTCGATGAGCCAGGACAGGTCCTCCGGCGTCATCGCGGGCGCCGAGGCCCCGTAGATCATGATCGGCAGGCCCGCGATCTCGACGCGGTTGATGATCGGCTCCTCGATGGTGCGGGGCAGGTTCACCCGCACCTTCGAGATGGCATCCTTGACGTCGTTGACCGCCCGGTCGCTGTTCACCTCCAGGCGGAACTCGATGGTGGTGCTGGAGACGCCCTCCGAGATCGTCGAGATGACGTGCTTGACGCCCTTCACCCCCGCCACCGCATCCTCGATCACCTTCGTGACCTGGGTCTGCAGTTCCGAGGGCGCGGCGCCCGACTGCAGCACCTGGACCGAGACGATCGGGATGTCGATGTTGGGAAAGCGGGTGATCGGCAGCGCCCGGAAGCTGACGAGCCCGAGGACCACCAGGACCAGGAACAGTACGATCGAGGGGATCGGTTTGCGGATCGCCCAGGCGGAGATGTTCAGGCGCATGGTTTCGTCCGATCAGCGAGCGGCGGCATCGGCCGCCTTGGCGGGCGTCGGCGCCACGGGGGACGGAACCACGGCCCGAACCCGGTCGCCGTCACGCAGGAAGCTGCTGGCCCGGGCCACCACCGATTCTCCGGCCTTCAACCCCGAGCGGATCTCCATGGCGCCCTCCGCCGAGAGGCCCGGCTCCACCGTGCGGGCCTCGACCCGCGCGTCGGCGACCACGAAGACGCTGGCCCCGCCATCCGCCCCGTAGAGCAGGGCCGAGAGGGGAACGGCCACGCTGGTGCGCCGGGCGACCTCGACCTTGCCCCGCGCGAAGGCGCCGATGCGCAGGGTCGGATCGGGATCGAGGCTGATGCGGACCCGGCCGAGGCGGGTCGCGCGGTCGATCTCCGGGTCGATCCGGCGGACCCGGCCCAGGAGGGTGCGCCCACCGTCCCAGTCGAGGCGGGCCGGATCACCCACATGCAGGCGCGGCATCCAGGTCTCGGGGACCTCGCCCTCGAGTTCGATCTCGCCGCGGGCGATCAGGCGGAACATCGGCTCGCCGGCGGCCGTGGCGGTGGCGCCGATCCGGGCGGTCCGCCGGCTCACGATCCCGGCTTCCGGAGCCCGGATCTCGGCGCGGGTGCGGCGCAGTGCGATCTCGGCCCCCTGCGCCCGCGCCGCGGCGAGATCGGCTTCCGCCAATTGCAGGCCGCCCCGGGCGGCACCGAGGCGCCCCTCGTTGCCCTGCGCGGTGGAGATGCGCTGCTCCAGGGTCACCGCGGTGGCGTTACCGGTGCGGATGAGGCTGCGGGTGCGCTCCAGGGCGAGGTTCGCCTCCACCTGGGCGGCCTCGGCCTGTACGATCTGACTGCGGGCCTGGAGGATCGCCGCTTCCGCCTTGGCGATAGCTGCGGCGTTGGCCGCCTCCTGCGTGAGGACCATCTCCAGGGAGAGCCGGGCCAGGGGCTGGCCGCGCGCGACCTGCGCGCCCTCCTCCACCAGGAGTTCGGTGATGCGCAGGCCCTCGACCTCCGGCGCCACCAGGATTTCGTCTCGCGGCACCAGCGTTCCCGTGACGACTGCCCGCTCGACCACCTCGCGCGGGGCGGCCAGCGCCACGGTCACGGCGGGGGCGACCGCGGCCGGATCGGGCACCGCCGGACCCTCCGCCGCCCGAGCCCCGGCCATGCCGAGCCCGGAGAGAGCCGCCAGGAGGGCCAGGGCGCCGGCGTGAAGCGTGAAATGGCGGCACATGGCGGACGGGTCTCGAAGCAGGCGTCGACGGAACCCCGTCGATGGAAGCCCAAGGCCTCTACGAAGAGGCCGGCGTTTTCAAGGCCTCGGGCTCCCGTTCGCGGTTCCGAGCCGCAGGGAGCGATCGCGCCTGTTCGGGGCGCCGGGCATGCAACCTTCGCCGCTCGGACACGTTTTCGTGGCAATCATCATTGTTAGCCCGAGGCAACGGATCATGAGCATCTTCGAGATTCGCCAGAAGTCCAACGGTGCGATTCTGTGGACCGGCAGCGCTTGCGACGCGACGTCGGCCCTCGATGCCATGGCGCGGGAAGCCGGTTACGTGGATTTCGCGTCGCTTCCCGAGGATATTCGCGCTGCCGATCCGGTTGCCCGCCCCATCGACTGAAAACAGCCCCGAACCTCGGTCTCACCTTCGCGGGCCACCACGCGAAGAATCCTGAAAAAACACCCTCGCTTCCCTACGGAGGCAAGGGTGTTTTCGTTTCCGAGCGCTTCGATGCGGCGCTCCGCGCGCGATCTTCGTCAGGCGGCAACGGAATCCCGCAGCGAGAGGTAGGTCGGATCGAACTCTCCGAGGATCTGCAAATGGGCGAGGTTGCGGATCATCAGGCTGCGGGAGCGAAACTCGATGAGGCCCTGGCGCCGCAGCTCCTGGAGGGTGCGGTTGACGTGCACGGTCGACAACCCGGTGGTCTCGGCAAGGTCGAGCTGTGATATCGGCAATTCGTAGCAGTCGCCCTGCGCCAGACCGACGGCGCGAAAGCGCGTCAGCATCTCGCAGAACAGGTGTGCCATGCGCTGGATGGCGCTGCGGGAGCCGATGTTCAGCAGCCATTCCCGCAGCGTCGCATCATCCACGAGCGTTCCGCGGCGCATGGTCTGGACGAGGTTTCCGGCTTCCCCCGCTAGCCTCTGGATGCTGGGGAAGTCGAGATGCGCCACCCGGCAGGTCGAGATCGTCGAGATCGTGTGGTCCATGCGCGGACGCAGCGCGAGGTCGAGGTCGCAGAAGTCGCCGGGGATCAGGTAGGCGGTAATCTGCCGGGCGCCGCCCCGCCGGAGCTTGCTTCGGCAAGCGATGCCGTCGAGGATGATAAAAATTCCGTTCGGGGTCTCGCCTTCCCGGATCAGGTCGGTTCGCGCGGCCACCGAGGACGCCGTGCCGGCGATCCGCTCGAGTGCAGCGTGCCCCGCCTCCTCCAGGGTGGCGAACTGCTCGAGCCGTCGGATCAACGCACCGGCGCTGCCGCGCGCCGATTGGTCCGGGCGCAGGAATGAGGCCTGCAACGTGCGCCGGTCCGGGATCATGGCTTAAGGTCCGACAGAGAGACTCCCCATACGGCGCGTATGCAAGCGGCGCTTATGACTGCGCTATGCGGGTAAGAACCTGGCATGCCCCCTCGGCCCCTGAAACTCCGGCAGCGATTGCTTCGTAGAGAGCCGTGGCAGTAACCCGCCTGGATGACAGGCAGGAGAGACCCGCCTTCGTCGTACGAATCAGCAAACCTCAAAATGCTATCGGAACAGCCGGTGTTCTGCCCCGCAAGTCAGATGGTGCATGCTATATATAATTCCGTTTTACGGGAGATGAACATCATAGTCTGACTTTGGCGTGGTGCCCGACACTACGGAAGTGTCGACTACCCGACATAACTCGCCGTAGGGTTGCCTTTGTGCGTCATCGTACGGATAGTTCAACCAGATTTGTATATATTCCTGAGAACGGGTCGAGGAGAGATTTTATGTGCTCTCGATCGAGGGGGCGGGGCCGTGTCGCTGATAGAGCAGTCTGCCGTCCGCAACCGCTTGCTCAAACGTCTCTCCCCGGGTGATTTCGCGCTGCTTCAACCGCACCTGCGGCCGATGGCGACGGAGATGCGCCAGCGCTTGATTCAACCGTACATGTCGATCCGGGACCTGTTTTTTCCCGAGACCGGGTACGCTTCGATCACCACGGCGGGCGTGGGCAAGATCGAGGTGGGCATCATCGGACCCGAGGGCGTCGTGGGTGCGACGCCGGTGCTGCTCGGCAGCGACCGCACGCCCTACGATCACTTCGTGCAGAACGCGGGCGAGATGCTCGCCATCGGCGCGCCGGAGATCCTGGCGGCCACCGAGATCAGCCCGGCCCTGCGTCGTCTGCTGCTCCGTTTCGTCCAGACCCTACTGATCCAGACCGCGCAGACGGCTTTTGCGAACGCGAGCTACAACATCGAGGTGCGGCTGACCCGTTGGCTGCTCATGTGCCACGACCGGGTGATCGGCGACGACATCGCGGTCACCCACGATTTCCTGTCGTACATGTTGGGCGTTCAGCGCACGACGGTGACGCTGGCGTTGCAGCTCTTGGAAGGCAACCTGCTGATCCGGGCGCGTCGGGGCCGGATCGTCGTGCTGGACCGTGCCGGGTTGCTGGCCGTGGCGGGAGACAGCTACGGCGTCCCCGAGGCCGAGTACGCCCGGCTGATCGAAGAGGCCTGAGGCGGCCACCCGGCCTCCGGCCCCGGAGGATCGAGGGCGCGGCATCGCGCTCGGATCGCCGTGCGGGTTCGCATCGGCGCGTCGGCATGCGGATGAACCCGATGCGATCCGCGCGGTTGACCTCCTGCGCATCAGGCGTTCCTCCCGAAACTCGGCCCGCCCGGCTCACCGCCGTGGTGGCCTCTTTCGGTCTTGTTTCATGATCTGCGCGCAGTGAAGACTTGCCATTTTCTGTGAAAAATCTGGCGTTCGTACGCTTTCGCGCGGTGCTGGACCTTATTCTTTTCGCTTAACCTGTGTTGGTGCAGGCACCGAAAAGGTTCCGCACAACTCGAAGACACTGAAGGGAGTCGGCTTCACCGCTTCCGGTCGCCTTGAGAAGATACTGGATGACATCGCAATCAGGATCTGATGCCCCGTCCCCAGCCCTGAACGCCCAGGCGCCGCTGCTCGCGCCCTCGATCCAACGCTCCCTCGGCCAGCACCTGCGCGCGGCCTACGCTTCCCTGGAGGACGCACAGCCCGACCGCTTCGCCGTCCTGATCGCCCGCCTGGAGGCGGTGCTGGCAGCCCGGGGCGAGACCCTCACGGCGGAGGTCCGCCAGGGCCTGCAGGACCACGCGCCGGGCCTGCGCAAGTACGCCCTGTCCCTGACCCGCGACGCCGCCCGCGCCGACGACCTCGTGCAGGACACGATGCTGCGGGCCTGGATGTACCGCGAGAGCTTCACGCCCGGCACCAACGTCTGCGGCTGGCTCACCGTCATCATGCGCAACACGTTCTACTCGGGCCAGCGCAAGCGCGTGCACGAGGTCGAGGACAGCGACGGAAGCTACGCCGCGCAACTGGTGACCCTGCCGGCGCAGGGCGCGGTGCTCGACCTGGAAGACGTGAACGCGGCCATCGGCCGGTTGTCGGACACCCTGCGCCAGGCCCTCACCCTCGTGGCCATCGACAACATGACCTACGACGAGGCGGCGACCGTCATGGGCTGCAAGATCGGCACGGTGAAGAGCCGGGTCTGGCGGGCCCGCGAGAGCCTGGCCGCCCTCGTCGGCTACTCGGCCGACGAGATCGGGCCCGACCGCCTCGCGAACGCCGTCCTCGGGGAAGCGCGCCCGCAGGCGCGGGCCTGAGCTGGGCCCGGATCTGAACGGACGCCCTTCTAGAGCAGCGTCCCGCGCAGGATCAGCATCGCCACCGAGAAGTAGATGACGAGCCCCGTGACGTCGACGAGGGTCGCCACGAAGGGGGCCGAGGCGGTGGCGGGGTCGAAGCCGAGGCGCTGCAGCAGGAACGGCAGCATCGAGCCGGTGAGCGAGCCGAAGGTGACGATGCCTATCAGCGCGGCCCCGACGGTGGCCGCCACCAGGGGCCAGTGCACGCCGTAATCGTAGAGTCCGGTCTTCTGCCAGACCACGATGCGCACGATGCCGATCGTGCCCAGAATCGTGCCGAGCACCAGGCCGGTAGGGAGTTCCCGCAGGGCCACCCGCCACCAGTCGCGCAGGCGCACCTCGTGCAGCGCCAGGGCGCGGATGAGGAGCGAGGTGGCCTGGCTGCCGGAATTGCCGCCGGAACTCATGATGAGCGGGATGAACAGGGTCAGCACGATGGCCTTCTCGAGTTCGCCCTCGAAGCCCTGCATGGCGGTCGCGGTCATCATCTCGCCGAGGAACAGGGCGCAGAGCCAGCCCGCCCGCTTGCGGATCATCGTTCCAAAGCGGATGTCCATGTAGGGCTCGGGCAACGCCTCCATGCCGCCGAAGCGCTGCACGTCCTGCGTCTGCTTCTCGACCATGGCGTCGATCATGTCATCCACGGTGACGATGCCGATGAGGTGGCCGACCGCATCGATGACCGGGAGCGCCAGGAGGTCGTATTTCGAGATCAGGCGGGCCGCCTCCTCGCGGCTCGCGGTGGGCGAGACCGCGAGCGGGCGCCGGTTCGGCGCGACCGAGAGCACATTGTCCTCCGGCTGGCCCGTGATCAGCCGGCGCAGGGGCACCGCCTTGGTCAGCGCACGGGTGCGCGGGTCGAGAACGAAGATCGCGTAGATGGTCTCCCGCGTCTTCTCCACCTGCCGGACGTGGTCGAGGGTCTGGCGGACCGTCCAGTTGCCCGGCACGGCGACGAACTCCGTCGTCATCAGCGAGCCCACGGTCTCCTCGCCGTAGGTGCTGAGCCGGTCGACGGCGCCCCGCGTCTCCGCGTCGAGGCGGGCGCGCAGGTCCGAGCGCCCCGGCTCCTCGATCTCGCGGAAGATGTCGGTGATCCGGTCGGCCGACATGCCCGACAGGAATGAGGCGACCCGGTCGCGCGGCAGCATCTCGATGATGTCGGCGGCGCTATCGAGTTCGGGCTGATCGAGAACCTCGATCGCCCGCTCCTGGGACAGCCCGAGCAGGATCGCGGCGGCGACCTCGGGGGCCTCTTCGTTCAGGGCCTCGACGATGTCGGGCGCACGCTCGTCCGACAGGCGCGCGGCGAGCACCGCCGGATCGATGCCGGAGGGGAAGGGGGCGATCTCGTTCATGGGCTCACCTCGGCTTGGTGGCGCGATCTTGGCCGCGCCTCACCGGAGCGGGCCGGGTCCGTGCCGGCCGCCGCGCGGGGGCCCGGGGGACCTTCAGCGTCGGGAGACGGGAGCGGATGCGGCCGCGCAGGGCGCGGGCGATCGGTCTGGCGATCGGTCTGGACTGTCGCTGGGCATGGGGTTCGTCGATGGGGAGCCGGGACGCGCACCGGCCCGTGAATCACGGGCGGTGGCGCTCGGCGGCGCGTGAGTGCGCCTCGTCGCCCGCCTGCGTCAAGCCCGAAACGAGGGCCCGAACGACGCGGTGCGGCTGCGTTGCTCAAATGCGTTGGCGTCTGCGATCGCGGCCTGTGTGGGAGCGAAGGTGATCGCCGCGATCGGCCGCGTTCCCGGCAGGGCCGAGGCTGGTCTGTGCCGTCGCTGTGGTTGCGGCCGACGCGGCGGCGACCGAGACCGGCGGGTCGTCGCAGGCGCCGATCAGACGGTCTCGTCCAGCCGTCTTCGCGCTGTAGAGGCGAAGGTCCGCGGCGCGCAGCGCTCCCGCGAAGTCCGTGTCCGGCGTCACCGGAACGATGCCCGCGCTGGCCGTGACGGACCGGTCCACGTCCGGGACGTCGCGGGCGACCCGCTCAGGAATCAGGCTGCGCAGGATCTCGGCCTCCGCCGCAGCCCGGTCTCCGTAGAACAGCAGAGCGAATTCCTCGCCGCCGATCCGCGCCGCGAAAGCCTTGCCCGATGCGAGCGCGGCGGCGGCGGCGGTGAGCACCGCGTCGCCGCGCTCGTGGCCGAAGCGGTCGTTGATCTGCTTGAAATGGTCGATGTCGAGGATGGCGAAGGCCTTCGGACGATGCTGGACGAACTGTGCCTCGAGGCCGCGCCGATTGTAGAGGCCGGTCAGCGGGTCGGTGCGCGCCATCCTGTCGAGCACCGTGGCGAGGGTCCGCGCCTCGTCATGCTCGCGTTTCAGCCGCATGAAGCGATCACCGGCCTCGACGGTCGAGAGGAGCATCTCGATCGCCAGGGCGGTGAAGAGCGCATAGAGGAACAGACCGAACGGGCGTCCCAGCACGATGTCGTGGAAGAGGCTGATGCCGCACACCGCGAGCACGCCCGTCCAGGCTGCCGCCTGGAGACAGGCCGTGCGGCTGCCCCGGCGGATCGCCTGCGCCAACGCCGCGCAGAGGAGCGCGAGGATGCCGAGCAGGACAGCGTTCCGGTAGGCCATGTAGAGCGGCGGACAGGCGCTCCAGAGCATGGCCGGTGTCGTCGTCGCGACCATCACGGGCTGCCAGCGCAGCATCCGGTGAAGCGTGGCACCGGTCATCGCGGGCCCCAGGAGGGCGCCCAGGAACAGGCCGATCATCGCGATCGATCCGTCGAACAGCAGGTTGATCAGGATCTGCCGCGCCGTGCCGTCGCCGCGCAACCACGGGCCGAGGGGCAACGACGACAGGCTGACGGTCAAGCCGACGAGCAGGATCACGCGCGCGGCCTGCCAGAGGAGGAGGCGCTCGCGCAGGATCGCGAAGAAGACGAGGTTGTAGGCCCCCGTCAGCAGCAGGAACCCCAGGAAGGCCCCCGTCAGTACGCCGGGCCAGTCCAGAGACGTCCCTGCAGCGAAGCTGGATTGCGCGCTTGCCGGGGAACTGCCGAGGAGAAGGAGGCCGGCGACGCCCGACATCCCGATCGCTCGACGCAAGCGTGTGTCTTTGCCGGAATTTTTTTGCACGTTCCGGTTCATGGTCCGACAGGTGCCCCGGCTGTCCGCCGGGGCTTTGGAGTTTTGCCGGGATTGCGATCTCGACCGATCGCGGACCCGGGTTGCGCATCCTGTCACTGCCTTCGCCTCGCGTGATGTGACGCAACGGGGAATGCGCCGCCAACGTGCCAGCGGAGGTTGTACGCCGCATGGATTCGTCTGAGGAGTCACGCTTGGCCGCGTCCGCGCGGCGCGCCTTTCCGACGCACGCTCGGCGACGTCGGCCTGCCGCCACCGCCAGCGGCTCGGTGTATCCTGCCGAGGCCACGCGGGGATGGGCCGGTGCGCGCCTTCCGATTCCGGGGTAGTGGCACCATATGTCTGATTGCCGGACGTTTTTCGCGGACGCAGCGCGGATCGGACCGGCGTGGCGCACGATCTTATGAGAAATATAAGTGTAGTGCCCACTTGTATTGCGCCCAACATAACGGCATATCAGGGGCGTCGAACACGAAGGAGTTCCCTCATGAAGTGGTCCGCCCCCGTCGTCCAGGAAGTCTGCGTCGGCATGGAAGTCACCAGCTACGAGTCGGCCGAGATCGATCCCTTCAACTAAGGGCACTGCCCTCGGCTGAATCTGCCCGATCCACGTGGATCAGGCTTTAACCCACCAAAACTGGAGAAACGTCATGAAGTGGTCCGCCCCCATCGTCCAGGAAATCTGCGTCGGCATGGAAGTCACCAGCTACGAGTC
>NZ_BPQL01000189.1 GCF_022179225.1 Methylobacterium goesingense | reverse complement strand
GAGGGCATCGGCGAGGCCGTCGCCCAGAACGTTCAGGGCCACCAGGATCGCGACGAGAAACCCGGCCGGTGCGGCCAGCATCCAGGGCGCGGATTCGATGGCGCGCGAGCCCTCGGCGATGAGGGCGCCCCAGCTCGTGGCCGGCTCCTGCACGCCCAGCCCCAGGAAGGAGAGGAAGCTCTCCAGCAGGATCACCCGGGGCACCAGCAGGGTCGCCGCCACCGTGACGGGTCCCAGGGTGTTGGGCACGATGTGACGGCGCAGGATCGCGGCGGCCGAGAGGCCGAGTGCCTCGGCGGCTCGGACGAAGTCGCGGTTGCGGAGCGACAGGGTCTGCGCCCGGGTGATCCGTGCCATGTCGAGCCACTCGACCGCGCCGATGGCGATCAGGATCAGCCCGAGCCCGGCCCGGAAGAACACCAGCAGCATGATCACGAAGAACACGAAGGGCAGGGCGTAGAGCACGTCGACGAAACGCATCATCACCGCGTCGACACGGCCGCCGGCATAGCCCGCCACCGCGCCGTAGGTGACGCCGATGAGGAGGGCGACGCCGGTTGCGACGAGGCCGATCAAGAGAGAGATCCGGCCGGCGACGAGGCTGCGGCTGAGAAGGTCGCGCCCGAGCACGTCGGTGCCGAGGGGAAAGTAGAGCCGTCGCACCGGCGCCTCGACGGAGAGGCGGCGCCCCTCCGCGTCCCGCGCCACGACCGTGGTGGGGCCGAACAGGTCCGAGCGCGGCAGGTAGCTCAGCGCCCGCTCGTTGATCGGAGCGGGCGCCGACAGGGTGACCCGCAGGATTCCATCCTCGACCCGGATCGCCTCGGCCGTCACCCGCATCCGGAAGGCGAGGCGCTCAACCGCCGGGGCGATGGCCTCGGGGCGCGGATGGGGCCGGAGCGAGGGCGCGGTGCGCACGAGGTCGGGATAGATCCTGCCGGGATCGTGGCCGGTGAGCAGGGGACCGACGAGGCAGGCAAGGGCGACCAGCGCCAGGACGGCGAGGGCCGCCAGCGCGCCCCGATTGCGGGCGAGGCGCCCGAGCGCGCGCCTCACCGGGCCGCCCGCAGGCGCGGGTCGAGGAGCGCGGAGAGGAGGTCGGCCACCAGATTCAGGGCGATGACGAAGAGCGCCACCAGTACGACCGTGCCCATCACCAGCGTATAGTCGCGGTTGAGTGCCCCATCGACGAAGTAGCGACCGATGCCGGGCAGGCCGAAGATCGTCTCCACCACCACCGATCCGGTGAGCAGGGCGGCCGCCGTCGGCCCGAGGATTGCCACCACCGGCAGCAGCGCCCCGCGCAGGGCGTGGCGGGCGATGCGGTGGGGCGGCAGGCCCATGGCGCGCTGGGTGCGGATGGGCTGGGCGGCCAGCACCTCGCCCAGGGACGCGCGGGTGAGCCGGGCGAGCGCCCCGACCTGGGGCAACGCCAGGGTGATCACCGGGAGCACGAGGTTGGCCGGCGTGCCGTTCTCCCAGCTGCCGACGGGGAGCCAGCGTAAGGTCAGGCCGAAGACGATCTGCAGCAGGGGTGCCACCACGAAGGTCGGCACCGCCAGCGTCAGCCCCGCCGTGAGGCCGACGAGGCGGTCGACCATGGCGCCCCGGTGGAAGGCCGCCAGCGCGCCGAGGCCGATGCCGAGCACCAGGGCGAGCGCCAGCGCGAAGGCGCCGAGCGTCATCGAGACCGGCAATCCGCGGGCGAACAGGTCGCCGACGGTGAGGTCGCGGAACGAGAACGACGGCCCGAAATCGCCGGTGAGCAGGGCGCCGAGATAGCGCAGGTATTGGACGGGGAGGGGCTGATCGAGGCCGTAGACTCGGGCGAGGTTCGCCATGGCGGCTGGCGGCAGGGGCCGCTCGAGGTCGAAGGGCCCGCCCGGCGCGAGCCGGATCAGGAAGAAGCTCACGGTGACCACGGCGAACAGGGTCGGGATCGCCTGGACGAGGCGGCGCAGGACGAAGCCGATCACGCGGTCAGCCTCAGGAAGCGCGTCGGGGCGGCGTTGCGCAGGTTCGGGTGGTAGCCGGAAAGGCGCGGGGCGATCAGGGCCTTCGAACGGGTGTGCATCACCGGAATCCAGGGCAGCTCGGTGACCACGATGGTTTCGGCCTCGTAGAGGAGGTCGGCCCGCCGGGCGATGTCGCGCTCGGCCGCCGCCCGGCGCATCAGGGCGTCGTAGGCGGGGTTGCTGTAGTGACCGGGGTTCAGCCCGTCATTGCCGCTTTCCAGCAAAAACAAAAAATTCTGCGGGTCGGAATAGTCGGCGATCCAGGACATGCGCGCCACGTCGAAGTCGCCGCCGTCGCGAAGGTAGGCGAAGTGGGTCTTGGCGTCGGTGTAGACGAAGCGGGTGACGACGCCGATCCCGCGCCACATGTCGGCGATGGCGAGAGCGGTGTTGCGGTTGTTGTCGCTGGTGTTGAACCGGTACTCGACGCGCAGGGGCCGGCCCTCGCCGAAGCCGGCCGCCGTCAGCAGCGCCCGGGCCTCGTCCTCGCGGTCGATCGGCAGGGCCTCCCGCCCAGGGGTCTCGGGCGGGGTACGGTAATGGTCGAGGCCGGGCGGGCAGAGCGCGTAGGCCGGCTCCATGGTCTCGCCCCAGAGCTTGCTCGCCAGGAACTCGCGGTCGATGACGAGGGAGAGCGCGCGCCGCACCCGCACGTCGTCGAAGGGCGCCTTGCGGGTGTTCACCGCGAGCGCGTAGAGCCCGAGCGCGGGGCCGAGCACCACCTGCGTGCCGAAGCGCGCCTGCAGTGAGGCGATCTGGTCGCCCGGGAGGTCGGCGAGCGAATCGATCTCGCCGGCGGCGTAGCGCCGGACCGCGCTCGACAGGTCGGGCGTCGGCAGGAAGGCCACCTGCGGGATCGCCACCGTGGCGACCGCGTGGAAATGCGGGTTGCGCTCCAGGGTGATGCGGTCGTTCGGCACCACCTCCCGCAGGCGATAGGGGCCGTTGGTCACGCTGTTGCCGGCCCGCGCGAAGGCGTCGCCATGGCGGGCCACCGAGGGCGGATGCACCGGCAGCGAGGTCTGGTGCGTCAGGAGTTCGAGCAGATAGGGCGTCGGCTGCTCCAGGGTCAGCACGAGGCGCCGCTCGTCCGGGGCCGCGACGCCGAGGGCCTCGAGCGGCAGCGCGCCCTGGTTGACGGAGCGCGCGTTCTTCAGGGGAAACAGGATTTCGGCGTACTTCGCCGCCGTGGCGGGGGCGAGGATGCGCCGGAGGGCGAAGACGAAGTCCGCGGCGCGGACCGGGTCGCCGTTCGACCAGCGTCCGTCGGCGCGCAGGGTGAAATCGTAGGTTAGGCGATCCTCGGACACGGCCCAGGCGGTAGCCGCCCCCGGGATGATCGCGCCGTGATTGTCGTAGGTGAGAAGCCCCTCGTAGAGATCGCGCAGGATATGCGCCTCGGCGACCGTCGAGGACTTGTGCGGGTCGAGGGTCTCGGGGTCCGCATCGTTGCCGCGTCGGTAGAGGTCGGCCGGCGCGGCCGCGGCCCGGCCGACGCCACCGGCGGCCAGGAGCACCGCACCGCCGACGAGCCAGTGCCGCCGATGCGGGCGGAGCATCGCCTCAGGCGCCGGTCTGCGCGGTAAGCCCGGCCGCTTCGATGCCGGCGACGGCGCAGAGTTCGTCGTTGTCCGAGGTGTCGCCCGAGATCCCGACGGCACCGATCACGGCCTCGCCCCGGCGGATGAGGACGCCACCCGGCACGGGCACCAGCGCTGCGGGGCCCACGAGGTGGCTGATTGCGGCGACGAAATAGGCCTGCTCCTCGGCCCGCTTGTGGATGGCGCGGCCGCCGAGACCGAGGGCGAGGCAGCCATTGGCCTTGCCCATGGCCACCTCCGCCCGGCGCAGGGAGGTCCCGTCCTCGGCGCCCATCGCCTTGAGGGCGCCGCGCGCATCATAAACCACCACCGCCAGCGGTTTCATTTTGTGAGCGCGGGCGGTCTCCAGGGCGGTGGCGACGATGGTCTGCGCGGCGGCGAGGGTGAGGTCGGACATCGGGGCTCCGGGTTTTTCTGCGAGCGGGCGTGCCCCTCGACTAACCCGGCGCGGCGCGAGCGGCCAGGGGCTCAGCGCCCCAGCCGCGCCAGGAAGGCGTCGTAGCGGGCCGCGACCTCGGGCAGGCGTTCGAAATGCGGGAAGGCACCCGTCTCCAGCACGTCGATGGTCCAGTTCGGGTCGCCGCGAAAGCGGTCGACGTGGCGGTAATCGACGAAGTCGCCCCGGGTGCCGTGGATCATCCAGACCGGCCGGTCGAGGCGGGGATAGATCCGGCCGGTCTCGGTGGCGAAGAGATGCCCGGCCAGGAACGAGAACGGCGCGAACTCCGCCCCGGGCTGATGGGCCGAGATCTGATCGTATTCGAGCAGGCCCTCGTCGATGGCGCGCGAGCCCCAGGTCTTCTCCAGGAAGAAGCGCATGCTCGGGCGGCTGACGAGGAGATCGAACAGCGCCCGGCCCCAGATTGGATTGGCGGCGATCGCCCGGGCCGTGTCGCTGCCGGAGGGGTTGCGGCGCTCGAAGCGCTTGTCGAACCCGGTCGGGCTGATCAGCCCGAGGCTGCGGTAATCGCCCGGCCGCTCCAGGGCGGCCCGGGCCAGGAACTCGGCCGATAGGGATAGGGCCACCGCGTCGATGGCGACGCCCCCATGCCTCCGCCGGATCTCGGCGGTCATGGCGCGGATCGCCGCCGTCATCAGCTCCGGCGTGTAGACCCGGTCGGTGCGACCGGAAAAGCCGAAGCCCGGCAAGTCTAGGGCGTAGACCGGACGAGCCTTCGCGTAGTGCCGGTAGAGCGGCCGGACCTCGTAGGCGTTGGCAGCCGCATTGACGGAGTGGATCAAAAGGAGCGGTACGCCCTCTTCGGGTCCGCTCGCGTAGAACGTCAGCCCGCCCGCGTCGCTGCCGAGACATTCCTGTCGGCCGAGCAGGGGAGGCGGCATCCGGCGATGGTGATCGATGCCGAGGCGGCTATAGGCGATCCAGGCGCCGGCGGCGCCGAGGGGCAGCAGCGCCAGCAGGGCCCCGAGCCGGCGGCGGTGGGCATCGGGCATCGTCGTAGTCCCCTCGGGTTGCGGTCGGAAACGCCCCGGCGCGTGGGATGTTTCCGATTCGGGAACCGCAGCCTCTTTGACTCGCGACGCCGTAAGATGCGCGCTCCAGCGTTGCCGCGACCAGAACGCGTCCCTCTCCCCCTTGCGGGGAAAGGTCAGGCGTGGGGGTGGTCTTGCCAGCCTCCGTAGCCTGAGCGTCGCTCAACCACCCCACCTCCAAAGACTCCCCGCAAGCGGGAGGAGGGCTCGGGCGCGGCTTTCCGGAACCGACGATCCTGACCGGCGTCAGGCCGTCGCGCCCTCGATCTCGCCGCTGAGTTCCAGCCACTCCTCCTCGGCGGCCTCCAGGGCCGTGGCCGCGTCCGAGCGCATCTTCATCAGTTCGCCGGCCTTGGCCGGATTGGCCTGGAAGGCGGTGCCGTCGGCCAAAGCCGCGTCGATCTTGGCCATGGCGTCGGTGAGCTTCTTCATCCGCGCTTCGACGCCCTCGAGCTTCTTGCGCAAGGGGGCAAGCGCCACGCGGCGATCGGCGTTGGAACGGCGCTCCACCGCCTTGGCGCCGCCGGTCGATTCGGCCGCGCCCTTCTCGGCCTCGCGCTCCGGCCCGGCGAGCACGTAACGGCGGTAATCGTCCATATCGCCGTCGAAGGCCTTCACGCTGCCGTTCGAGACGAGCCAGAGCCGGTCGGCGCAGGCCTCCACCAGGAAGCGGTCGTGGCTCACCAGGATGACGGCGCCCTCGTAGTCGTTGATCGCCTCCACCAGGGCCTGCCGGCTCTCGATGTCAAGGTGGTTGGTCGGCTCGTCGAGGATCAGGAGGTGCGGGCCGCGGAAAGCCGCCAACCCCATGAGCAGGCGCGCCTTCTCGCCGCCGGAGAGCTGCGAGACCGGCGTCTCGGACTTCGTGCCCGAGAAGCCGAGGCGGGCGGCCGCGGCCCGAGCCTTGGATTCCGGCACGTCCGGCATGAGGTCGCGGACATGAGCGTAGGCGCTCTCGGCCGGGCGTAGCTCGTCGAGCTGGTGCTGGGCGAAGTAGGCGACCTCCATCTTCGAGGAGCGGCGCAGCTCGCCGCTCAACGGGGGCAGGCGCCCGCCGATGAGCTTGCAGAAGGTCGACTTGCCGTTGCCGTTGGCGCCCAGAAGCGCCACCCGGTCGTCGGGCGCCAGACTCAGATTGAGGCCCGAGAGCACGATCCGGTCGGGGTAGCCCGCCTGCACCCGCTCCATCGCGACGATGGGCGGGGAGAGCGGCCGCTCCGGGCTCGGCAGGCGGAAGGCCGGCACGTCGTCCTCGATCACCGAGGCGATGATCTCCATCTTGGCGAGGCGCTTGACGCGGGACTGGGCCTGGCGCGCCTTGGTCGCCTTGGCCTTGAAGCGGTCGACGAAGCTCTGGAGATGCGCCCGCTCGGCATCCTGCTTCTGCTTCGCCTTGGCCTGGAGCACGCGCTTCTCGGCGACCTGCCGGGCGAAGCTGGTGTAGCCGCCCCGGTAGATGCTGAGCTTGCCCCGGTCGAGGTGCAGGATGTGGTCCACGCACTCGTCGAGGAGGTCGCGGTCGTGGCTGATGATCACGGCCGTGCGCGGGTAGCGCTCCAGGTAGTCGTAGAGCCAGATCGTTCCCTCGATGTCGAGGTAGTTGGTCGGTTCGTCGAGGAGCAGCAGGTCGGGCTCGGAGAACAGCACGGCGGCGAGCGCCACGCGCATGCGCCAGCCGCCGGAGAAGTCCGAGCACGGGCGGCCTTGCGCCTCCGCGTCGAAGCCGAGGCCGTGCAGGATGGCCGCCGCGCGGGCGGGGGCGGAATGCGCCTCGATATCCACCAGCCGGGTCTCGATCTCGGCGCGCCGGATGCCGTCGGCGTGTTCGGCCTCCGCCATCAGGCGCGCGCGCTCGGTATCGGCAGCCAGCACCACCGCGTGCAGGGTCTCGGGGCCGGCCGGCGCCTCCTGGGCCACCGCGCCGATGCGCATGCCCTTGGGCATCGACACCGTGCCGCCCTCGGTGGGCAACTCGCCGAGGATCGCCTTGAACAGGGTGGTCTTGCCGGCGCCGTTGCGGCCGACGAGACCGACGCGGGCGCGGTCCGGGATGACGAAGGTGGCGCCGTCGAGGATCAGGCGCTCGCCGATGCGGTAGGTGAGGTCGTTGACGCGGAGCATGGCGCGCTTTTGCGGGGTCGGGGCCTGACTGGCAAGCGGCCGGCGACGCGCGGTCGCCCCCGCCGGGTCAGGGTGGCGCGAACCGCGCATCCACGCCTATCGGCGGGCGAGCGGCCGTGAACGCTTGACCCAGGACTTGCACGGCGTATCGATCAGGTCGGAACAGCAACGGGGGCAGGACGCGTGACGACAGGACGGCTGACGACCATCCCGTTCTTCAAGGAGCCGGGAATCGAGCTGTCCGTCTACGAGACGCGCTGCCACTGGCGCCGCTTCGACGAGAACGAGGTGCTGGTCGATTACGACGACGTCTCCACGGACGTCTACTTCCTCGCCTCCGGCGAGGTGCGCATCCTCAACCGCTCGCAATCGGGCAAGGAAGTGATTCTCGGCGAGATGCGCGGCGGCGCTTTCTTCGGCGAACTCGCGGCCCTCGACGGCATCGGCCGCTCCGCCAACGTCACGGCGCTGACCCGCGGCGAGGTCTGCGTGGTGCCCGCCCCCGTGTTCCGGCAGATCATCTTCGCCTCGGAGGCCATCGCCGACCGGCTGTTCCGCCTGTTGGCGAAGCGGGTGCGCGAACTGAACACCCGCCTGATGGAGCACGCGCTCCTCGATCTGCGCCACCGGCTCTATGCCGAGTTGCTGCGTCTCTCGGTGCCCCGGGCCGGCGGCGACGGCGAGCGGGTCGTGACCCCGCCGCCCTACCACCACGTCCTCGCCGCCCGCATCGGCTGTCGCCGCGAGCAGGTGACGCGGGAATTCACCGTGATGGCCGCCGACGGCCTGATCGACCGGACGCGCGGCGCCCTGGTGATCCGCCGGCCCGACCTTCTCGAGGCCCGCGTCGCGGAAGCCTTGCGCGAGGACAGCTGAGGACGCGGCCCCCGCCATGGCGTCGACGCCTGTTCCCGCAGCGGCCGGCCTGCTCACCTGCGCCGGTCTCGGCAAGCGCTTCGGCACGCACGTGGCGGTGGCTGACCTCGACCTGACCCTGCAGCCCGGCGAGTTCGTCTGCCTGCTCGGACCCTCGGGCTGCGGCAAGAGTACGCTGCTGCGCCTGATCGCCGGATTCGAAACCCCGAGCGCCGGCACGATCCGCCTCGGCGGTACCGACATCACCGCCGACCCGCCGCATCGCCGGCCGGTCAACATGATGTTCCAGTCCTACGCGCTGTTCCCGCACATGAGCGTGGCCGCCAACATCGCCTACGGCCTCTCCGGCCTCGGGCGCGCGGCGCGCCAGGCGCGGGTGGACGAACTCCTGCGCCTGGTACGCCTCGACGGGTTCGGCCCGCGCCGGCCCGACACCCTGTCGGGCGGGCAGCGGCAGCGAGTGGCCCTGGCGCGGGCCCTCGCACGCGCCCCGCAGGTGCTCCTCCTGGACGAACCGCTGGGCGCTCTCGACCGCGCCCTGCGCGAGGAGACGCAAGGCGAGCTGCGCGCGCTGCAGCGGCGTCTCGGCACAAACTTCATCGTGGTCACGCATGACCCGGCCGAGGCCCTGGCGCTGGCCGACCGCATCGGCGTGATGGAGGCTGGCCGCCTCGTGCAGATCGGCGACGGGGCGAGCCTGTACGAGCGCCCGGCCAACCGCTTCGTCGCCGGACTCCTGGGGGATGTGAACCTGATCCCGGGCCGTGTGCTGGGGCGGGAAGCCGGCGGGCTCGCCGGCCTCGACACCGCCCTCGGCCCCCTGCGGGCCCTCGGCGCCGCCGAGGGGGAGGGGATCATCGCCCTGCGGCCCGAGCGCATCGCGCTGGCGCGTGCGCCGTCCGGGGACGGACCGGCTCTGCCCGGGCAAGTGGTCGAGACGACCTATCTGGGTGACCGCATCCGGCTCCGGGTCCGCCTCGCCGACGGATCGATCTGGCGGGTGAGCGCGCCCGCGGAAGAGGCGTGCCCCGGCGTTGGAGAAAGCGTCCACCTGTCCTATCCGCCGGAGCGGGCCTGGCTGATGCCGGCGGCGGCATGAAGCGCCTGCTCCCGGTCCTGCCCGCCCTCTGGCTCGCGGCCTTCGTGCTGCTGCCGGTGATCCTGACCCTGAAGATCAGCCTGTCGACCCCGGCCACCGCCCAGCCGCCCTACCTGCCGGTGCTCGACTGGAGCGCGGGCATCGAGGGCTGGGGCAACTTCCTCGAAGCCCTCGACTTCACCAATTTCGAGACGCTGGCGAGCGACGCGCTCTACCGCGACGCCGCCATGTCCTCCGTGACGCTCGCCGCCATCGCCACCGCGATCCTGGCGCTGATCGGCACCCCGATCGCGCTCGCGATGGCCCGCGCCCCGGAGCGCTGGCAGCCGCTGCTGGTCGCGCTCCTCATCGTGCCGTTCTGGACGAGCTTCCTCATCCGGATCTATGCCTGGATCGCGATCCTGAAGCCGGAGGGGCTGCTCAGCGCCGGTCTGATGTGGCTCGGGCTGATCGCGCAGCCCCTGGAGATCCTGAACACCCAAGGGGCGGTGCTGATCGGGCTCACCTACGCCTACCTGCCCTTCATGGTGCTGCCGCTCTACGCGGTGCTGGCCAAGCGCGACCCGCGCCTGCCCGAGGCCGCGGCCGATCTCGGCGCCGGCCCGGTGCGGGTGTTCTGGAGCGTAACCCTGCCGCTCGCCCGCCCGGGACTGGCGGCCGGAGCGTTGCTCTGCTTCGTACCGATGGTCGGCGAGTTCATCATCCCGGACCTGCTCGGCGGCTCGGACACGCTGATGCTCGGGCGCGTGCTGTGGAGCGAGTTCTTCTCCAACCGCGACTGGCCCCTTGCCTCGGCGGTGGCGATCCTCGTCCTCGTCCTGGTGGTCGGCCCGCTGATTCTGTTCCGTGAGGACGAGACGACCGCGCGGGAGGGCCGCCGGTGAGGGCGCTCGACCGCATCGCCCTGAGCCTCGGGCTCGGCTTTCTCTACGCGCCGATCTTGATCCTCGTGATCTACTCCTTCAACGCCTCGGCCCTGGTCACGGTCTGGGGTGGGTTCTCGACGCGCTGGTACGGGGTTCTGCTGGCGGACGTCCCGTTGCGAGAGGCGGCCCGCGTCTCCCTCGTCGTCGCGTTCGCAGCCGCCGGAGTCGCGACCGTGTTCGGGACGCTGGCGGCGCTCGCCCTCGACCGGGGCGGGCGCTTCGCCGGCCGCCGGGTCTTCACCGGTCTGATCTACGCCCCCCTGGTCATGCCGGAGGTGATCACCGGATTGTCGCTGCTGCTGCTCTTCGTGGGCTTTGGCCTCGATCGCGGCCTCTTGACCCTGGTGATCGCCCACGCCACCCTCGGGCTCGGCTTCGTGGCTGTGATCGTCGGGGCGCGTCTGCGCGGCCTCGATCGGTCGCTGGAGGAGGCGGCGGCCGATCTCGGCGCGCATCCCGCCCGGGTCTTTGCCACCGTCACCCTGCCGCTGATCGCCCCGTCCCTGGCGGCGGCCTTCCTCCTCGCCTTCACCCTCTCCCTCGACGACCTCGTCCTCGCGAGCTTCGTCTCGGGGCCGGGGGCGACGACCCTGCCGATGCGGCTCTACAGCCAGGTCCGGCTCGGGGTGAACCCGGAGATCAACGCCGCCTCGACGCTCCTCGTCGGCACCGTCACCGCCATCGTGCTCACCGCGTCGTGGCTGACCGGGCGCCGGGGCGTGGCCTGAGGCGAGCCGGCCTCAGGGCGCGTAGGCGCGGGCGGCGGTCGGGAGCCTCAGGGCGTTCGGCGCCAGGACGGATCCGCCGCGCGAACCCGGTTCGGTGTCGGCCGACACGCTGCGTACCGCGAGGTCGTCGAGGGGGCCGCCGATCAGGAACCGCGTCGGCCTCGCCCGTGCGGCCTCCGTCGCCGGGCTCCGCGCCGCGACCTCCGCCACCGCCTCGCAGCGCTGGTCGGGCAGGAAGACCCGTCCCCGCAGGGAGGCGGAGAGCGCCTGGCCTTCGAGGGTTCCCTCGGTGACCTGACCGACGCCGTCCGTGAAGCGCAGGCTCAAGGTCGCGCGCTCGAAAGCCGTGCGTCCGGCCCGGCGCACGGGGACACCGGGGCGAAGGGCAGCCTCCGTGAGGTCGACCCCCACGAGGGTTCCACCCTCGACGCCGAGGGCCGCGTGCCCGCCCACGTGGCTCAGGAGCCGTTCCGCGGTCGCGCCGGAGCCTTCCGCCATGAACTGTCCCTGGGCCCGACCGGCCACCCAGTTCTCCGGGCGCAGGGTGCCGAGGAACGCGGCGAGGTCGAGGCCGTCGAACGCACCCTGGGCCCGCATCTCGGTGATCGCGGGATCGGCCGGAGAGGCGGTGAGGGCGAGGCGACCCTTCAGGGTCCCGGCCGCCAGGGTCGCGCGGTTGAGGGCGGCCTCGATGTTCCCGGCCCGCACCAGGACGCTCGCGGCGACGTCCTCGGCGAGGATCGGCCCGAAGCGCGCCGCGCCCGCCGAGAGCCGCAGGTCGAGGTCGCCGCCCGTGAGCGGCGCCAGGGCGAGGCTTCGGGTCCGCCAGTCGGAGCCTGCAGCCTCGCCGGCGTCGAGGCCGAACATCCGCAGCGTCTCGGCGAGGAAGGGGGCGAGGTTCAGGCTCTCAGCGGCAAGCGTCGCCTGGATCGCGGGCCGGTTCCGGTCGAAGTCGACCGAGCCGGCGCCCTCCAGCCGGTTGGCTCCGAACGTCACCTGGACGTTGGGCAGCAGGAGTTGGCGACCATCCATCGTGAAGCTGCCGTCGAGGCCGAACCCCTCCACGAAGGGCGCGAGCGCCACGGCGCCGCCGGCCCACGCAAGGGTCTCGGGCAGGGACCGCGTCTGGAACGTGCCGCGCCCGGTCATCTTGAGGCCGTCGGCACCGATGCGGCCGTTGCCCTCGGCCGTCATGGTGCCCGCCGCCCAATTCGCCGTCAGGGCGAACGGACTGGCATCGCCGCCGAGCAAATCGACGGGGCGCAGGCCCGTAACGGTGAAACGGGCGGGTGTCGCGTTCCAGGAGAAGCGCCCGCTGAGATCCGCCTGGGCGCTCCAGTGCGGCCAGGACAGAGACAAGTCGATGTCCTCGGCCGTCTGCGGCGTGCCGTCCCGCGGATCGCTGCCCGTGGCGACCGCCCGGGATACGCTGATCCGGCGCGGATGCGCGGATCCATCCGTCCCGAGGCGCGCCTCGAGCAGGCGGACCGGCTCGGCCCAGCGGGTGTCCCCGGCCCCCGTCGGCAGCCGGATCGTGGCGCCGTCCAACGCGACGGTGTTCACGTCGATGCGTCCGGCGAGGAGGGCGACGACGTTGAGCTGGAGCGAGAGGGTGCCGCCCTCCGCCAGGACGGGTCCCTCCTCGCTGCCCGCTGTCAGGCGCACGGCGCGGAAACCGAGGCGGGGCAGGGGCAGGAGCGTGATCTCGACGGCGTCGGCTGCGTTCAGCACGACGCCGTAGGCGCGCGCGAGGTCACTCGCCACGAACCGGCTCAGGTCCGGCAGGGCGACCGACCAGGGCAGGCAGGCGCAGGTGAGGCCTCCGGCGAGCGCCGCGAAACCGAAGCCTGTTATGATGCGGCGCAGCGGCATTCCACTCCATCCGGCAGCCCACCCGCGCGATGGTCCGCGCGATCGTCGATGGGGACGAAGCGCCTCGCGGCATGGCCGCGGCGGCGCGGGAGAGGCCCGGCGATCACTCTCCTGATATCCCGGGCGCGTCCGCTTGTCTCCCCGAGGCCGGTTCGGACGAAATCGCCATCCACGGGCGAGATCGCCCGGACGGCTTGTGCGGGAGGCCGGGGCCGGCGCAAAGACGGGCCGGAACGATCCGGCACGATCCTGCCGATCGGCATGCGGCGGCGCGGGAAATGTAACCGTTGCACCGCCACATGGGCTTGGCAGGACGCGGCTTTCACGTGACGGTCGCGCGGACGAAGACAGGGACGGAACAGGAGGACTTCCATGAAGAAGGTACATTCGGACGCTGCGGCGGCGCTGTCCGGCGTGCTGAAGGACGGCATGATGATCATGTGCGGCGGCTTCGGCCTCTGCGGTATCCCGGATGCCCTGATCGATGCGATTCGCGACTCGGGCGTGAAGGACCTCACGGTGGTCTCGAACAACGCGGGCATCGACGGCGTCGGCCTCGGCAAGCTCCTGGAGACCCGCCAGGTCGCCCGGATGATCTCGTCCTATGTTGGCGAGAACAAGGAATTCGCCCGGCAGTATCTCGGCGGTGAGCTCGCCATCGAGTTCAACCCCCAGGGCACCCTGGCCGAGCGCATCCGCGCCGGCGGCGCCGGCATTCCGGCCTTCTACACCAAGACCGGTGTCGGCACCCTGATCGCCGAGGGCAAGGACGTCCGCGCGTTCGACGGCGAGGATTACGTGATGGAGCGCGGTCTGTTCGCGGATCTGGCCATCGTGCATGCCTGGAAGGGCGACACCGAGGGCAACCTGATCTACCGGAAGACCGCGCGGAACTTCAATCCTATGATGGCCACCGCCGCCAGGGTCACCGTGGCCCAGGTCGAGCACCTCGTGCAGCCCGGTGAGATCGACCCCGACACCATCATCACCCCCGGCATCTTCGTGAAGCGCATCGTCCACGTACCGGTGCGCGAGAAGCGCATCGAGCAGCGCACCACCCGCAAGCGCGGCGAGCCCGCCGTGCCCGCCGCCGCCGTCTGAGAGCCGAGCTAAGGAGAACCATCATGGCCTGGACCCGCGAACAGATGGCCGAGCGCGCCGCGAGGGAGCTGCAGGACGGCTTCTACGTGAACCTCGGCATCGGCATCCCGACCCTCGTCTCGAACTACATCCCGGACGGGATGTCGGTGCAGCTGCAATCCGAGAACGGCATGCTCGGCATGGGCCCCTTCCCCTACGAGGGCGAGGAGGACGCCGACCTCATCAACGCCGGCAAGCAGACGATCACCGCGCTGCCGACCACCAGCTACTTCTCCTCGGCCGAATCCTTCGGGATGATCCGGGGCGGGCACATCAATCTGTCGATCCTCGGCGCCATGCAGGTGGCGGAGAACGGCGATCTGGCCAACTGGATGATCCCGGGCAAGATGGTGAAGGGCATGGGCGGCGCCATGGACCTCGTGGCCGGCGTCAAGAAGGTGGTGGTGGTGATGGAGCACACCGCCAAGGGCAAGGACGGCTCCGAGAGCCCCAAGCTGCTGGCCGCGTGCGACCTGCCGCTCACCGGCACCCACGTGGTGGACATGGTCATCACCGATCTCGGCGTCTTCACCATCGACAAGAAGGGTGAGGGCGGGATGACCCTGGTCGAGCTCGCCGACGGCGTCACCGAGGACGAGGTCCGCCAGAAGACGACGGCACGCTTCACCACCAAGCTCGCCTGAACCGAACCTCGCTCGATCCGCGACCAACCCGGCCGGTCTCGGCCGCGACGGGTTTTTCGCGGTACGCCGGTCCCCGGATCGTGGCGGCGCTCTACCTGTCCTGCGACGGGCAACACAGGAGTGCCGAGACATGACCGTGGTTTCAAAGACCGTGATGGAAGAAGGCAAGGCCGCCAAGCTGGCTGGATTGCCCGATTCCGAGAACCCGTATCCCGCCGGTTCGCAGAACAGCGCGGACTGGCTGGAGGGTTACACCTTCGACGAGGCCGAACAGAACGTCGATCGCCCGGGGAGCGACGGCTAAGGTCTGTTCGGGCGCACGAGCCGGCCCCCGCACTCGAATGGGAAGGTTCGCCGCATCGGCCGCGAACTATCAAGCACCCGACACAACGTATCGTCGTAGAATCACCCGAGCGACGAACGCGTAAAAATCGGACGCGCCTTCGAAAAAGCCGAAGATTGTCGCGTTCGAAGTTTACGATGAACAAATGCTAGACCCGACGCGTTGAGTTTCCAAGTTGGTAACAACCGGAGAATACGCGCCATGTCGATCAAAACCTTTGTCGTTGCTGGATCGCTCGCCCTCGCCCTCACGGGTTCCGCTTTCGCTCAGAATGCGGCTGGCGGCGGCTCCGCCACGGGCAACATGAACAATCCGGGCAGCGTGAAGAGCAACGGCGAGAAATCCATGGAACGCCCCGGCGCTCCGGCGGCCACCGGTTCCACTATGGCGCCGGCCGGCACCTCCGGCGGTCCGAGCACGGCGACGCAGGGCGCCCCCGGCGGGACCGGTGGCAACGGCGTGACCGGCAGCGGCGCGGCCCCCAGCGGCAAGTAAAACCGGCACCCCGGTCCTCTCCGAACGACGCATCCAGCCCCGCAGCCTCACGGCGCGGGGCTTTCGCTTGTCGGCGGCGCGGATTTCAGGCGCCGGTATAGCCCAGGGCGATTGCCGCAGCCTTCAGCCGTTCGAACGCCGTCGCGTAGCGCTCGCGCTGGGCCGCCCCGTCCGGGAGGGTTCGGTCCGGGCTCAGATTGTCCTCGGTGTCCGACATCTTGATGAGGATCGCGCCGAGATGGCCCTTGCCGATGAGACGGGTCATGCGCGCATCGTAGGGCATCGGCTCCGGCGACTTCGTCAGCAGCCGGACCATCGCGATCACGGGCTCGGAGAAGCCCTCCGCGCGCAGGCCGACCGGGGTGGTCGGCGTATCCTCGAGCACGTCGTGAAGGACCGCGGCCTGCATCACCTCCATCGGGTCGATCGGTAGGCGGTCCACGGACTTGGCATGGCCGGCGCGGACGACGGAGGCGTTCGCGACCCGCTCGAGGTGCCGGATGTAGGGTTGCCCGCCCTTATCGATCTGGCCCGCATGGGCGAGGATCGCAAAGCTGTGCGCTTCGAAGATGGATCCCATCGCGTCGCCCCGCAGGCTCGGTCGCCGACCCTGATCGACGAGGCCTTTCACTGCCCCAGATGCCCGCGCGGGTAAACCGTGGCGCCGCATTCCGGTGCGTCCGATCCGCCCCGTCCGCGAAACCGGGACGGGACGAGCCGCCAGCGTTAGCGGGGCATTAAGCGGAACCGTCGAAATCAGGGGAAGGCCGGAGACGTTCCCCGGCCCTCGGGCGTATCGCGAGGATGATGGCGTATGGGTAGCGTTCCGGCGACGATGGACAATGTCGTTCCCTTCCGGCGCACGGCCCCCCGGCCGCAGCGGCCCGAGACCCCGGCACCGGGCAGCGTCGCGGCCCGGCGGAGCGAGCAGCGGGCCCTGATGGACGCGGTCTACGCGACCGGCAGCCTCGCGGTGGCGGCGGGCGACCGCGAGACCAAGCTCATCGCCTCGCGCCTGCAAGTCTACGGCTTCCTCCTCGTGGAAGAGATCGGGGCCGACGGGACGCCCCGGCGCCTGCGCCCTTCGGAGGCGATCCGCGCCCGGACGGACTTCCCCTGGCGGCTGTCCAAGGCCCGCTATGGCGCGGGGACCGGCCTTGCGGTCACCATTCCGGCGGTGGACAATTTCCTGTTCGATCTGCCCTCCGGCCTGCCGGCCTGAAGCGGTTCGGGCGGACGCGCCGCGTCTCTGTGGCGGCCGGGAGACATCGGCAATTTCCTCGCTGTGGACAGCGTCGCGGTCATCGAATTCCAAGCGTGGGCATGAGATAAACGGGCTCATCCCACACCCGGCCGATTGCCATGCTGACCGCCTCAGAAAACCTCGTCATCCAGCACCGTGAGATCGTCGCCATCCTGGTGACCTACGCACTGTTCTTCGCGGGCGTGATCGCGATGGCTTGGCTGATCGCCTGAGCGCCGGGGAGGGGACGCGAGCAAGGCACACGGGGAAGCGACCGCCGCGCCCCGTTCGAGCATGGAACTCCCGGAAACGCAGTCGGGTTTCTCGCCCGATCACCCGGGAGACGACGCACGAATGGCAGACCGAGCCGACGATCATGCCGAGACCTACGCGGCTTTCCGCGAGGCCGTGAACATGCCCCCCGCCAAGCTGGAAGCGTTCCTCGAGACCGACGAGAGCAAGTCCGTCGGCCAGAAGAAGGATGGCGGCGAGGCGACGGGCCACCGCGAGGGGCGTCGCATCGTCGAACTTCTGCGCATGAAGAAGGCCGACCTCAGCGACGACGACTACGCCCATATGGCCAAGGTCGTCGGATACGTTCGCCGCCACCTCAAGCAGGGCGGACCGGACGACAAGACCAAGGTGAAGGATTCGGCCTGGCGGCTGTCGCTGATGAACTGGGGACACGACCCGCTCAAGGACGGTTGAAGCACCTCGCCTTACGAGGCCCTGGCTGCGCCGAGCGGTCTGAATGATATGAAAGCCACCGATGTCTCACCCATGGGGAAAACCGGTCCCTGGGGAAACCTGGTGGAGCTGAGCGGGATCGCACATTCAGCCGCCCAACCCCTTGTTTGAAAAGAAAACCTTTCTGTCCTAGAATGTTACAAGCTGCGGCCGGGGTCGCGGCTGGGACTTATCCTGGTGGCTGGAGGGACTCCACTTGCCGAGAACCGCCGATCCTCGCAAGGCATACCTGGAGATGCACGGGCAGCATTGGCGGGTCACCGTGGCCGTGCCCGTGGCCGCGCGGGCGGTCCTCGGGACGGCCAAGCTCAAGCATAATTTGGGTACCGACAGCCTCAGCCAGGCCAACCTGCTCAAGCGCCGGCACGTCGAGCGTTTCCGCCGGCAGATCGCTGAGGCGCTGGAAACCCTCGGCCTCCCGGGCAAGCCCGACGTGAGGCTGGCGGTGGAACTCGCGAAGGTCGCTCGGGACCTTCGTAGGAACGGGACACCCAAGGAGTGGCGCGAGTTCGAGGAGGCGGTCTACGAGCGCCACGCGGAAATCAAATGGGAAGGGTCGAATTGGGTGCCCTTCGTCGATCCCGAGGACGGTCCCTACGAGGCCGAAATCCCGTTGGCCGAGCAAGCCGAAAAAGCGGCTGCGTTCTCAGCCGTCGCTTTCGGCAGGGCTACGCCGATCGACCTCCTCTACCAAGACTACCTGGCCCAACTCCAGGTCAAGAGGCGCACGAAGGCCGACGACGAGCGCGCCCTGCGCCTGCTCCTTCAGTGGTGCAAGCGCGAGGAAATCCGTCCGGTCTTGGAGGAGATGGACATCAAGCGCGCGTACGCGTTCGGCGATGCCATCGTCGCGAATGTCCGACGTCAGCACCTG
>NZ_BPQL01000188.1 GCF_022179225.1 Methylobacterium goesingense | reverse complement strand
CGCCGCACGCGTGCGGCGCCACACACAATTCTGCCACGATTTGTTTAAGCGGTGGAACGGTCTCGCTTGCTGCCAAGTTTATCCGGCAATCAAGGGGTTTTCATCGTCCTGCGGGACAATCGATAATTTGGAAACACGGGCCATGCGCTCCACCGTCACAGTCTTCGCTGCCCTCATTGCTGCATCGCTCGTCGCGACGCCGCTCGTCATCAGTGCCTCCAACGCGCTCGCGACGCCCGATCACTCGGACGCCGTGGCCATGCCTGCCGCCGTGACCCCGATCGAGATCGTCGCTATGCCGGCCCCCGTCCCGGCCGAGACCTGCACCCGCAAGGTCCGGGTCGTCTATGCCGGTTACGGCACGGACGCCTGTTCGCGCTGAGCCCTCACAGGCCGTAGCGGGCGAAGGCTGCGCGCGCCTCGATTGCCGCCATCACCTCGCCCGCCAAGCCGCCGGCATCGAGCCCCCCGCCATCGAGTCCGCCGGGCGTGGCCCGGCGCAACAGGCGCGCCACGAGCGAACCCTTCTTCTCCGCCACCAGTACCAGTTCGACCTTGTCGCCGTAGCGCGCCCGCAAGGTGGAGCGGGCGTCGCCGAGCGCATCGACGAGACCGAGGGGCACGCCCTGCTGCCCGGTCCAGACCGCTCCGGTGAAGAGGTTCTCGCCGTTCGGCGCCAGCTTCGGGCGCCGCGCGCTGACGAGGGTCGTGAACAGGGCCTGCACGTCGGCCTGGATCACCCTCAACCGGGCCACGTCCGCCGGGTCCTCCGGGCGGAAAGGATCGAGCATGCCCTTGGCCTCGCCCTGGGTGTGGACCCGGCGCTCGACGCCGATGCGCTCGATCAGCCGGTCGAAGCCGAAGCCGGCCGAGACCACGCCGATGGATCCGACCAGCGACATCGGGTCGGCGATGATCTCGTCGGCCGCGCACGCGATCATGTAACCGCCCGATGCCGCCACATCCTCCACGAAGGCCAGCACGGGCAGGTTCTTCTCGGCGGCGAGCGCCCGGATGCGGCGATGGATGAGATGCGACTGCGCCGGCGAACCACCCGGCGAATTGATGATCAGCGCCACCGCGACGATGCCCGGCATGCCGAAGGCCCGCTCGAGGCTTCCCGCCAATCCGCCGATCGAGAGGCCCGTCCGCAGGGGCGAGACCGCCCCAATGGCACCGCTGAGGCGCAGCACCGCCACGCGCGGGCGCTTGGTTCGCCAGCGTCGCGGCAGCAGGTTGCGCAGGCGGGCGGGCAGGGAAAGCGGCATGGGGTCTCGTTCGCGGAGGCGGCAGACGCAAGAAGCGGCGTGCCGTGGCGTCGGGGGATCGTGAGCGTGATCTGGGACCGGGCGAACCATTTTGCCAGCATCGCCGTTCCAGCACACGCGGTCGCATCGGTGCGACGCGCGGGGCCCATGCGGGCCGTAGCAACGAAAGGGAGGCTCAGGAACCATGCGCGTCTTGCGTTGGATGATCATCGCCCTCGGCGTCGTGGGCGGCGCGATCGGACTGGGAGCGGCGACTCAGGCGGCCCCGCTGCCGGTGGCGGCCGTTGAATCCGCCGGGTCGACGAACCTCGTCGAGCAGGCCCGTTGGCACCATCACCGACGTCACTGGCATCGCCGCCACTGGCACCGCCACCGGCACTGGCACCACCGCCGGCACTGGCATCGCCGGCATCACTGGCACCACCGCCACCACTGGCGGCGCCATCACGGCTGGGGGCATCGGCATTACGGCTGGCACCGCCCGCACCGCGCGCGCATCTTCTACTGAGCGCTAGCACCTGGGAGGGCGGCTGCGGCGCGCCCTCCCCCCGTCAGGGCGATGGATCGATCCAGCCGCGTCCGGCGTGCAGAGCCTCGGCGTCGGGCGTAAACCGGCCGGAGGCGTCGTGCAGGATCAGGGCCGGACGCAGGACGAAGGGCGCGCGGCTACCCTTGCGGGCGGTGAGGAGGATACGGATCGCGGGCTCATCGGCCCTGGCATGGACCGGCCGCACCGCAATCGCCCCGAAGCGGCTACGCAAGGCATCGAGGCAGGCGGGCAAGGCATCCGCCCGGTGAATCAGGCCGAGGCGCCCCTTCGGCCTCAGGATGTCGACGCAGGTGCGCAGCCAGGACGCGAGGTCCCCGACCGCGAATCCGTGCGCGTCCGCCTTTCCGCGCACTGGAGAGGCTCGGTAAGTCCCACGCTCGAAAAACGGTGGGTTCGTCAGCACGATGTCGGCGAGGTCGGGAACGAGCCCCGCCGCGCGCCGCGCCGCCCCCGGGGCCAGGACGTCGGCCTGGACAATCGTGGTCCGCCCGGAGAGGTCGTTCAGTGCGGCGTTTCGCCGGGCCCGGTCGACGAGGTCCGGATCTCGCTCCACCAGGATCAGCCGCGTCCCCGGCGTCCGCCGGGCCGCCGCGAGGCCGACCGCACCGGTTCCGGCGCCAATATCGCAGATCACCGCCTCCGGGGGCGGGGCGAACAGGCCGGCGAGCAGCACCGCGTCGGTCCCGGCCCGGTGCGCGCCGCGCGGAGGCTGGTACAGCCGCAGACTTCCGCCCAGCCAGAGATCCGCCGTCTCGTCGTTCAGGCTCTCGGGTGGCCCGCCTTCCACATCAGGCATCGCGCAGTTCCGCGGCGAGGCCCGCATCGCGCAGGAGCCGGCGCGCCTGGGGGGCATGATCCCGCGGCACCAGGATGCGCCGCGCGAAGGCGCCGATGGAGCCTTCGAGGAGGCTCATGTGCTGATCCGCCACCAGGACCGGAATGTCGGCCCCCTCCAGGAGCGACTGCGCGAAGCCGATCAGGACGAGGTCGTTGCTGCGGATCAGTTCGGTCATGAATCCTCGTCCTCCGGCACGCTCGCCGGTCCAGGCCGCGACGAAGCGGGGGGCTTGCGTATACCTTGCGGCATGGTGCGTGTTGCAGCGCCCCCGGGCGCATGCGATGGGGTGCCGCAGAGTTTATCGGGTCGTGGGGCGCCAGGAGGCGCCGTGGATGTGGAGGCCGCGCGGTTTTGGGCGTCGTAGTTCCGATCGATGAGAGCAGCCCCGACCCGGAGGCGAGCCTGGCCGACCTCGTCGCGCTGGTGGCCGGTGGCATGGAGCGCGTCAACGCGACGATCCTGTCCCGGACCGGCTCCGACGTCCAGATGATCCCCGAGGTGGCCAACCATCTCATTTCCTCGGGCGGCAAGCGCCTGCGGCCGATCCTGACGCTCGCCACCGCCGACCTCTGCGATTATGCGGGCGACGGAGCCGTCAAGCTCGCCGCGAGCGTCGAGTTCATGCACACCGCCACGCTCCTGCACGACGACGTCGTGGACGAGAGCGACATGCGCCGCGGCAAGGTCGCGGCCCGCATCAAGTGGGGCAACGAGGCCAGCGTGCTGGTCGGCGATTTCCTCCTGGGCCAGGCCTTCCGCATGATGGTCGAGGTCGGGTCTCTGAAGGCCCTCGATATCCTCTCGACCGCCGCCACCATCATCGCCGAGGGCGAGGTGATGCAGCTCACCGCGGCGAAGAACACCGAGACCAGCGAGGACGAGTACCTCGCGGTGATCAGCGCCAAGACGGCGGAACTCTTCGCCGCCGCCTGCGAGGTCGGGCCGGTGCTCGCGGCCCGGCCGGAGGCCGAGCAGGCCGCCTGCCGCGCCTACGGCATGAATCTCGGCATCGCCTTCCAGCTGATCGACGACGTGCTCGATTACGGCGGCACCAGCGACAGCCTCGGCAAGAATGTCGGCGACGATTTCCGTGAGGGCAAAATCACGCTGCCGATCGTGCTCGCGGTCCGGCGCGCCAGCGAGACCGAGCGCGGCTTCTGGAAACGCACCCTGGAAGCCGGAGAGGTGAACCCCGAGGACCTCGACACCGCCCGCGCGATCCTGCGCCGGCACGGTGCCCTCGACGAGACGATGGCACGGGCCCGCCACTACGGCGACCGGGCTCGCGCCGCCCTGGCGCCATTCCCCGCGAGCCCGATGAAGCAGGCCCTGCTTCAGGTCGTGGATTTCTGCATCGCGCGGGCGTACTGAACCGGCGTCGCCGCTCCGCTCGCGCGGGGCGGACTCATCAGGTGCTGCGTGGGCGCGGGATCAGCGCAGGATCGCCGAGGCGACCCACCAGCGCGGATACGCGGCCCTGACGCTGCGGGCGGCGCGTGCCGCGTCCGAGCGACTTCCGAACAGCCCGAACACCGTAGCGCCGGACCCCGACATGCGAGCCAGGCGGCAGCCAGCGCAGCCGCGCAGCGCCTCCAGGGCGTCGGCGATCACGGGGGCGACGGTGAGGGCCGGTGCCTCAAGATCGTTTCGGGTGGGCAACAGGGTGCGAACCAGCGTCGCGGCGTCCGTTCCGGCCGCGATCTCCGGGTGGGCGGCACCGGGATGACGCGCGCCGACGGAGAGCCCCAGGGCGCGGAAGACCGGCGCCGTCTCGACCGGCACCCCGGGATTGATGAGGACCGCCGGAAGCGGCGCCAGCGCGAGGGCCGGACCGATGCTCTCGCCGGCGCCGAGCATCATGCGGGCCCGGGGATCGAGGCAGACCGGAACGTCGGCGCCCGTAGCGCGGGCAGCGGTGAGCAGGTCCGGATCGTCCGGGGCGATACCGTTGAGGCGGGCGAGAAGCCGCAGAGCGGCGGCGGCATCCGACGAACCCCCGCCGATGCCGGCCGCGACCGGCAGGCGCTTCACGAGGTGGAAGGCCCCATGCGCGAGGCCGGGACGCACCCGGGCGAGATTGCGCGCGGCACGGATCACGAGATTGTCGTCGAGCGGGCCGGCCGGGCCGGCGGTGGGGCCCGAGACCGTGAGGGTCAGGTCGGGCCCGGGCACCAGGGTCAGGGTATCCCCCGCGCCGGTGAAGACCACGAGGCTTTCCAGCTCGTGGTAGCCGTCGCCCGCCCGTCGCCCGAGCACATGGAGGGTCAGGTTGATCTTGGCCGGTGCGCGGGTGACGAAGAGGGACACGGAATCTCGGGGCTCGGCGGGCTGAATGCGGGGCCGGTCTGGCCCCGCATCGCGCGCCGCGTCAAGCCTCGAACGCGATCGGTAATCCTCAGCCGCCGCTCTTCTTGTCGGCGGCGCCCGGAGGCTCGTTCGGAGCGGGCGCGCCCTTCGGCAGTTCCGGGTTGGCCTTGCCCTCAGGCGGGTTCTCGGCGGTCGCCGCCGGCTTGTCGAGTTCCGGGAGGCCGTCCTTCAGCTTGGCGTTGATCTTCTCAAGATCCTCGGGCTCGGGGTTGAGGTCCTTGGCGTGCTGCCACTGGAACTTGCCCTCCAGGCGCCGCCCGGCCCGCCAGTAGGCGTCGCCGAGGTGGTCGTTGATGGTCGGGTCGCCGGGCTTCAGCTCGATCGCCTTTTCCAGCTCGCGCACGGCGTCATCCCAGCGGCCGAGGCGGAAATAGGCCCACCCTAAGCTGTCGATGATCATGCCGTCGCGCGGGGCCGCATCGACGGCCTGCTTCAGCATGGTGAAGGCCTCGTCGATGTTCATGTTCTGATCGACCCAGGAATAGGCCAGGTAGTTCAGCACCTGGGCCCGGGCGCCGGGCTGGCTCGCGGGCACGAGCTCAAGGGCCTTCTTCAGGTCGGCCTCGGCCTTAGGCCATTGCTTGGCCCGCTCGTAGGCGGTGCCGCGGAAGTAGAACGTGGTCCAGTAATTCGAGGCCGGTCGGTCGCCGATCAGCGCGATGGCGCGGCTGTAGGTCTCGGCCGCTTCTTCGTACTTCTTGCGCGAGCGCTGCACGTTGCCGAGCGCCGAGATGATGTCGATGTCGTCCGGATGCGCCTTCATGGCGGCATCGAGATGCGCGATGGCCTCGTCGCCCTTGCCCATCTGCTCCAGGTTCAGGCCGATCTGGACGTCGGCGTTGAGGCGTAAGGGCGAAGCGGTCGGGATCTGCGCGTAAGCTTCGTTGGCCCGGTCCGTCTGCTTCATCCGGTCCAGGATGTCGGCGAGCGTCAGGCGGGCCAGCGCATGCTCGGGGGCGAGGTAGAGGGCCAGACGCAAGTAAACGATGGCCGGCAGTTCGTCGCCTTGCGTCGAGCCGGCCGCACCGAGGCCGTACAGCACCTCGCCGGCGCCCTCCTGAGCGGAGTTGACGAGGCGCGCGAGGGGCTTGCCCTCCTTCAGTTTGGTCAGGGCGTCGCGCACGATGGGGTGGCGCGGCAGCAGCTTGTCGAACTCGGTATAGGCCTGGATCGCGAGGTCGGTGCGCCCGGCCTGCGCCTCGAAACGCGCGTAGGCGTCGACAATGCGCAGGGTGTTGCGGTCGGCGTCGTAGGCCGCCTTGAGACGACGCTCCGCTTCGGCCTGGTCGCCCACGAGGCTGGCGATCAGCCCGGCATGGAAGTCCCGGAAGGTGTTGTAGTAGCGCTCGCCCTTGAGCTTGTTGACCGTGTCGAGGGCGCGCTTGCCGTCATTGGCGCCGGCGAACGCCCAGGCGGTCAGGAGCGTACCGGTGAGGTCGGCGGCCGCCCCCCGGCCGCTACGGGCGAAGTTCTGGCGGGCCTGGGCGAATTGCCCGGCCTTGATCTGGCGCACGCCGAGGGCGAGTTGGGCGAGACCGTTCGAGCCGTCGCGGCTCGTCAGGCGCTCGGCGGCCCGGAAGGCATCCGGCAGGGAGCCGTCCGCGAGCAGCGACACGAAGGCGCGCTCCAGCAGTTCGGCGTTGCGCGGGTCGGCCTTGACGGCCTCGCGATAGAAGCTCGCCGCCGCCGCCGTGTCCTTGGAGGCACCGGCGATGTAAGCGGCCAGGAAGTTGCCCTCCAGGGATTCCGCCGGCTCGTACTCGTTGACCGGCGCCGATTCCCGGTTCTGGGCCGCCTGCACGGGCAGGGCCGCGGCGAGAAGGAGGGCGAGGGCCGGGAAGGCCCGACGTCCGGCCCGAGAAGTCCTGGAAGCCTCGGAGGTCTTGGGAGTTTTGGCGTTTCCGTTCATGGGCACCGATCACGGCTCCTGCGCGCCGCCCCCGTGGGGGCCAGGCTCGATTGGGGCGGGACACTGGACTCTTACCGCCATCCCCGCAAGGCATAAGGATGGCGGGCAGCGCCCGCCATCCGGGACCGTGAAAGTCGCGCTCACATGTTGGGGTAGTTCGGTCCGCCCGGTCCCTCAGGGGTCTCCCAATTGATGTTCTGGTTGGGGTCCTTGATGTCGCACGTCTTGCAGTGGACGCAGTTCTGGGCGTTGATCTGGTAACGCACGCCGTCGCTGGCGCCCGTATCGGCCACCCACTCGTAGACGCCGGCCGGGCAGTACCGGGCCGAGGGCCCGCCGAAGACGTCGTGCTCGGACGCCTTCTGCAGGTCGAGGTTCTTCACCTTGAGGTGGGCCGGCTGGTCCTCCTCGTGGTTGGTGTTCGAGAGGTAGACCGAGGAGAGCCGGTCGAAGGTCAGCTTGCCGTCGGGCTTCGGGTAGACGATCGGCTTCACCTCCGCGAGGGGCTTGAGCGTCGCGTGATCGGGCTTGCCGTGTTTGAGCGTGCCGAAGGGCGAGGCGTCGAGGATCGTGTTCGACCACATGTCGAGGCCGCCCAGCCCGACGCCGATCAGGGTGCCGTAGCGCGACCAGAGCGGCTTGACGTTGCGGACCCGCTTGAGGTCCTGGCCGATGGCGCTGTCGCGCCAGCCGTTCTCGTAGGCGGTCAGTTCGTCGCCCTGGCGCCCCGATTCGAGGGCCTGCGCGAGGGCCTGGGCCGCCTGCATGCCGGAGAGCACCGCGTTGTGCGAGCCCTTGATGCGCGGCACGTTCACGAAGCCGGCGGAATCGCCGACGAGGCAGCCGCCCGGGAAGACGAGCTTCGGCACCGATTGCCAGCCGCCCTCCATGATGGCCCGCGCCCCGTAGCCGATACGCTTGGCCCCCTCGAAGGTCTCGCGGATCATCGGGTGGGTCTTGAAGCGCTGGAACTCCTCGAACGGCGACAGCGTCGGATTCTCGTAGTTCAGGTGCGTGACGAAGCCGACCGAGAGCAGGCCGTCGTCGAAATGGTAGAGCCAGGAGCCGCCGCCGGCCTTGTTCGGTAGGGGCCAGCCCATGGTGTGCTGAACGAGGCCGGCCTGGAACCGGTCGGGCGCCAGCTGCCAAAGCTCCTTGACGCCGAGGCCGTACTTCTGGTGGTCGCTATGGGCGTTGAGCTTGAACCGGTCGATCAGCGTCTTGGTCAACGATCCCCGCGCGCCCTCGCCGAAGACCGTGTACTTGGCGCGCAGCTCCATGCCGCGGGTGTAGTCGTCGCGCGGCTTACCGGACTTGCCGATGCCGAGATCGCCGGTCGCGACGCCGACCACGGCGCCGGCCTCGTCGTAGAGCACTTCCGAGGCCGGGAAGCCCGGATAGATCTCGACGCCGAGCTCCTCGGCCTTGGCGCCGAGGTACTTCGTCACGTTCGAGAGCGAGCCGACGAAATTGCCGTGGTTCGACATCAGCTTGGGAAAGAACAGGTTCGGCATGGTCACGCCGCTGTTCTTGGTCAGGAACATGAACTCGTCGCGCTCGACGGCGGTCTTGAGCGGGCGGCTCGCGTCCTCGCGCCAGCCCGGCAGCAGGCCGTCGAGGCCCGACGGATCGATGACCGCGCCGGAGAGAATGTGGGCGCCGACCTCGGAGCCCTTCTCGACCACCACGATGCTGACCTCCGGCGCCAGCTGCTTGAGGCGGATGGCGGTCGCGAGCCCGGCCGGACCGGCGCCCACGATCACCACGTCGAATTCCATCGCCTCACGTTCGGGCAGCGCCATCCGTCATCCTCCTGTCGCGTCCGCGTTTCCGCGCGGGTTGTTTCGTCGTGCGATCACATGTCTGGCGTTCACTCTCAACCCATTCCAACCTGGGAAGGCAAGCGACACACCGCCCGTGCCGCCCGAGGGTGACGCTATCGCGCGGGGCAAAAGGTGGTGCGTGGTGCCGCAGGCCCTGTTGTCCACAGGCGCGCGACGCGCCACATCTCCATCATGAGCCAGGGCGACGACCAGCAACGGGATCTCATCGCGAACCTCGACTTCCACGTTGAGGCCGGCTTCGACCTGTTCCTCGACGAGGCACCGCACGACCGCTTCGCCGAAGCCGATGCGCCCGAGCCGGCCCGGCCGGTCGCGCCGCCCCGCGAGCGAACGGCACCGGCCGTCCGCGACGAATCCTTCCGGACGGAGCTGCCCCAGCGCGGCGCCCCCCCTGCGCCCGCCCCGGCCGCGGCGCGAACCTTCGGTCAGTCGGCCTCGGCCAAGCCCGGCGAGGCGGCGGGCGACGCGCGGGCCCGGGCCAAGGACGTGCAGTCCTTGGAGGAGCTCGAGGCGCTGCTCGCCGGGTTCGACGGCTGCCCCCTGAAATTCACCGCCAAGAACCTCGTCTTCGCCGACGGAAACCCGGCGGCCAAGCTGATGTTCATCGGCGAGGCGCCCGGCGCCGACGAGGACCGCGTCGGCAAGCCCTTCATGGGCCGCTCGGGCAAGCTCCTCGACCGGATGATGGCGGCGGTCGGCCTCGACCGTACGAACGCCTACGTCACCAACATCGTGCCCTGGCGCCCCCCGGGCAACCGCAACCCGACGCCCCAGGAGGTCTCGATCTGCAAGCCGTTCATCGAGCGGCAGATCGAACTCGCCAACCCGGATCTCATCGTCTGTCTCGGAAGCCCGGCGACCCAGGCGATCACCGGCACGAAGGACGGCATCCTCAAGGCGCGTGGACGGTTCTTCCCCTACCGGGTGGGGGACCGCGAGATCCGGGCGCTCGCGACCCTTCATCCGGCCTACCTCCTGCGCCAGCCCCTGCAGAAGCGCCTCGCCTGGCGGGACTTCCGCACCCTGCGCGCGGCCCTCGACGGGAAGGCCTGAGGCGTTTAGGGCCACGTCCGACGCGGCTTGAGAACAAGCCCAAGCGGAACCGTATCCCGCGCCTGCGACTTACTTCACGCGACCGTGTGGAGCGGCGCGCGTCCGAACAGGGTGTATCGAGATCATGCGCTGGGAAGATTTCCGCTCTTCGGACAATGTCGAGGATCGGCGCGGCGAAGGCGGCGGTGGCGGCGGTTTCCCGGGCGGCGGAGCCGGGGGCCTCGGCATCGGTGCCATCGTCATCCTGTGTATCATCGGCTGGGTGACGGGCATCAACCCCGCGATCCTGATCGGCGGGGCCGAGCAGATGACCGGGGGCGGGCGCCAGCGCCAGGAGCAGGTCGATCCGCAGACGCAGAGCCAGCGCAAGACCAAACCCACCGATGAGAGCGGGCGCTTCGCCGCCGCGATCCTCGGAAATACCGAAGACGTCTGGAAGGAGGTCCTGCCGAACCAGACCGGGCGCCAGTACCGGCCGACCACCATGGTGCTCTACCAGGGCGGCACGCGCAGCGGCTGCGGCTCGGCCCAGGCGGCGATGGGACCGTTCTACTGCCCCCTCGACAAGAAGGTTTACCTCGACACCTCCTTCTTCAAGGAGATGGAGCAGAAGTTCGGCGTGAAGGGCGACTTCGCTTATGCTTACGTTATCGCGCACGAGGTCGGCCACCACGTGCAGGATGAGCTCGGCATCCTCGGCAAGGTCCAGGGCCGGCAGCAGGCCGCGTCGAGCAAGACCGAGTCGAACCAGCTCTCGGTGCGCGTCGAGCTGATGGCCGATTGCCTCGCGGGCGTCTGGGCCAAGAACTCCAACGACAAGTACAACGCCCTGGAGCCCGGCGACATCGAGGAGGCGATGCAGGCGGCGAGCGCCATCGGCGACGACAAGCTCCAGAAGCAGTCCCAGGGCTATGCGGTGCCAGATTCCTTCACCCACGGCTCGTCCGAGCAGCGCATGCGCTGGTTCATGACCGGCTACCGCAGCGGTCAGACGAAGTCCTGCGATACGTTCCGCGCGGCGCGCAACTGACGACGCGCCTCCCCCTGGCGGTGCGCGGTCGATGCAGCAGCATCGGCCGCACCCGCCGGCCACCGGCTGAAGGCACGTCCCCATGGTCGCATCCGACAAGACCCGCGCGTTCATCCCCCTCGCCATCGCGGTGCTCACGGTCTCGGACACCCGCAGCGCGGAGGACGACCGCTCCGGCGACACGCTGGTGACGCGCCTTCAGGACGCGGGCCACGCGCTCGCCGCCCGCGCCATCGTGCCCGACGAGGTCGCGGCGATCCGCGGGCAGGTCGAGGCTTGGAGTCAGGACCCGGCGGTGGACGTGGTCATCACCACCGGCGGCACCGGTTTCACGGGCCGCGACGTGACGCCGGAGGCGATCGAGCCCCTGTTCGAGAAGCGGATGGACGGCTTCTCGGCGGTGTTCCACCGAATCTCCTACGACAAGATCGGTACCTCGACCCTGCAGTCGCGCGCCACCGCCGGGGTCGCCAACGCCACCTACATCTTCGTGCTGCCGGGTTCGCCCGGTGCCTGCCGAGACGCCTGGGACGGCATCCTCGCTGCGCAGCTCGACTACCGTCACCGCCCCTGCAACTTCGTCGAGATCATGCCCCGCTTGGACGAGCACCTGCGCCGCGGTGCCTCGATTACGGTCTAGCGGTACGACTTCAGGCCTCGGAGCGGATTAGCGCCAGGAAATTGCTGATCAGCGGCCCGGCCTTCTCTCTCACCCAGAGTGCATGGACGTCGGCGCTGATGGTTTTTCCGGCGACCGGTCGGTAGACCACATCCGCATGCGCGAGCCGGGCGACGAATTCCGGGATGATGGCGATCCCCAGGCCCGCCGCGACGAGGCTGGTTAACGACGCGGCTTCGACGACCTCGTGCGTGATGTTCGGAATGAACCCGGCCTCGACGCAGCATGCCCAGAGGTATTTCGCGAACAGCGAGTCGGAGAGGCGCAGGAACACGAACCGCTCCTGGCTCAAATCGGCGAGATCGATGACCGCCTTGGGCGCCAGGCGGTGGCCTTTGGGCAGCACGAGGGTCACGGTCTCGCGCCAGGCGCGCACGCTGACGAGGTCGGCATCCGGGGGTGGGCTGCGCAGGAAGCTGATATCGGTCTGTCCGGCCTTCAGCATCGCGATCTGCCGATCCGGCGACATCTCGTGGATGCGCAGATCGACATCGGGATAGGCGATGTCGAAATCGCGGATGGCGCGACCGAGGGGACCAGCGAGCATGGATCCCGTCAGTCCGACGTTGACGATGCCGGCCGCACCGGCCCCGATGGCCCGCGCCCGTGCCATCGCCTCGCCGGACTTGTCCAGAATGGCGAGCGCCTGCGCGTGGAAGTCGACGCCCGCCCGGGTCAACGAGACGCGACGGGTCGTCCGCTCGAACAGCGCCGTACCGACCTCCGCCTCGAGATCCCGGATCTGCTGACTCAATGGCGGTTGGGCGACGCCGAGGCTTTCGGCGGCCGCCGTGAAGCTGAGGTGCCGCGCGACGGCAACGAAGTAGCGCAGGTGACGGAGTTCCATCCGCCAATTCATACGACAGAAATATCAATCGAGATAAATGAAATATTTGACGTCTCGATGCGCCGGCAACATGGTGCCGCCGAGATCCGTCGGACGCCGGTCGCATGCAGGATAGATCCGGCAACCGGTTGGGCGCGATGCTCCAGGGTCGATCGGCCGGCTGGGGCCTGAAACGGCACGACGACGTACGGGGGGTGTGATGAAGCGGTTCTTCGCGTCGTTGTTCGGGCAGGTCGTGGCTGCCCTCGTCCTCGGCATCGTCCTCGGGATGGTCTGGCCGAACTTCGCCGTTACCCTGAAACCGCTCGGCGACGGCTTCATCAAGCTGATCAAGATGGCGATCGCGCCCCTCGTGTTCGGCGTCGTCGTTCACGGCATCGTCGGGGCCGGCGACCTGAGAAAGGTCGGCCGCGTCGGCCTCAAGTCGCTGATCTACTTCGAGGCGGTGACGACCCTCGCCCTCATCCTCGGCCTCGTCCTGGCCTACGCCTTCGCACCGGGGCACGGGATGAACGTCGATGTGGCGAGCCTGGATGCGAAATCGATCGCCGGTTACACCGAGCGCGTCGGCCAGGTCACCGGAACCGTCGACTTTCTGATGAAGATCATTCCGACCACCTTCGTCGACGCCTTCGCCAAGGGCGACATCCTCCAGGTCCTGATCCTCGCAATCCTGTTCGGCGCCGGCCTCTCGCTCCTGGGCGAACAGGGCAAGCCCCTCGCCAAGAGTCTGGAGCGCATCACCGAGGTCCTGTTCAAGGTCATCGGCTTCATCGTCCGGCTCGCGCCCCTCGGCGTGCTCGGCGCCGTCGCCTTCACGGTCGGCAAATACGGCATCGGCTCGCTCAAGCAGCTCGGTATGCTGGTGGTGCTGTTCTACGCGGGCGTCGCGTTCTTCGTCTTCGTGGTGCTCGGCACCATCCTGCGACTGGCGGGCTTCAGCATTCTGAAACTTCTCGCCTACCTGCGCGAGGAATTGACGGTTGTGGCCGGCACCGCCTCATCGGACTGCGTGCTGCCGCAGGTCATGCGCAAGCTGGAGCGGCTCGGCATCAAGGACTCGACCGTCGGCCTCGTGATTCCGACCGGATACTCGTTCAACCTCGATGCCTTCTCGCTATACCTGACCCTCGCCACGGTCTTTATCGCTCAGGCCACCAACACGGACCTCTCCTTCGGTCACCTGATGCTGATCCTCGGCATCGCGCTTCTCACTTCGAAGGGTGCCCATGGCGTCCCCGGCTCGGCCATCGTGGTGCTGGCCGCGACCCTGTCGGCGGTCCCGGAGATCCCCGTCATCGGGCTGGTGCTCGTGCTGTCGATCGACTGGTTCGTCGGCATCGCCCGAGCGCTGGGCAACCTGATCGGCAATTGCGTGGCGACGGTGGTGATCGCCGCCTGGGAGGGCGACATCGACCGGGCGCAGGCTCACCGCGTCCTCGACGGCCACGGCACGACCGATACCGCCGCAATCCTCGACGCGCCGAGCGTCGAACCGCATTCGGCCTGACGGCGGAACCACGACGCCCGCCCGACACGGAGCCCCTTGGATGACCGCCTCGCCCTA
>NZ_BPQL01000187.1 GCF_022179225.1 Methylobacterium goesingense | reverse complement strand
CACCCGGGACCCGTGCTCCACCGCCCCGCCCTTCGGGTCGGAGGCGGCGGAGCACGGGTCCCGGGTGTTCAACCAGCCGACCTGCCATCACAGGCCGGAGGTCTATGGCGGCTTCCGGGAGGCGGAAGCCGCTGGCCTCCTGCGCGCGTTCTTCGCGGCACGCCGCGAAGACTGACGCCTCAGCTTCCGCCGCCGCCCCCGCCGCCGGTGTTACCGATCGGCTTCTGGTTCTGCTCGGCGTTACCGGAGGCCCCGGAATTGTTCGAGATGCTGGAGGCGCCCGTAGCCCCCGGCGCGATGGTACCGATCGAGCCCGGACCGCCATTGTCGATGCCGCCGGGCTTCACCACCGGCTCGCCGGTGACGCCGGGCTGCGTCATGCGCGGCGGGCCGGGCTGCTTGATCTCGGCCGGGGCATTGCCCTGTGCGAGCGCGAGGGAGCCGCTGGCCAGGACCAGCGCGAGCGTGGTGGGAATGATCCGCATGATGTCCTTCCGGGGATGGGCGTGACAGGGCTTCGCCCGGATCAACACGAACCATCCCCGGCGGTTTCAAGCTTTGCCGGCACCCGGCAGCGTGTTTCTACGCCGCCGCCAGGGGTTTCGAGACGTCCTCCAGGGATTTGCCCTCGGCCGCCGTGCCGAAGAGGCCGCCGACGACCGCCGCCACAGCCATCAGGGCGGCACCGACGAGGTAGCCGATCAGCACGTTGTCGCGAGAGCCCGTCTCCACCAGGGCGCCGAACAGGAGCGGGCCCGAGACGCCGCCGATGCCGGTGCCAAGCGCGTAGAACACCGCGATGGCGAGCGCCCGGATCTCCAGCGGGAAGGTCTCGGCCACGGTGAGGTAGGCCGCGCTCGCGGCCGCCGACGCGAAGAAGAACACCACCATCCAGGCCGCCGTCTGGCCAACGGGGCCGAACACGTCGATCTTGAACAGGTAGCCGGTCACGGTGAGCAGCACGGCCGAGATGCCGTACGTGAAGGCGATCATCGGGCGGCGGCCGATCGTGTCGAACAGGCGGCCCAGGAGCAGCGGCCCGAGGAAGGAGCCCAGCGCGAAGGGCAGCAGGTACCAGCCGACATGGTCGCCCGGCACGTTGTAAAACCGCTGCAGCACCAGAGCGTAGGTGAAGAACAGGGCGTTGTAGAAGAACGCCTGCGCCACCATCAGGGCGAGGCCAACAAGGGTCTGCTTGCGGTGGCCGACCAGCATGGTGCCGAACACCTCCTTGAGCGGCGTGTGGCTGCGGGTCCTCAGCTTCATCCGTTTGGCCTCGTCGATGGGCGGCAGAGTATGGCCCTCGTCGGTGAAGCGCTTCTCGATGCCGGTGACGACCCGGTCGGCCTCCGCGACGTAGCCGTGGGTAGCGAGCCAGCGCGGGCTCTCGGGGATCCAGGTCCGCAGAAGCAGGATGACGAGACCGATGCCGCCGCCGACGAAGAAGGCGATGCGCCAGCCCCAGGCCGGGTCGATCATCCCCGGGCGCAGCACGACGATCGAAAGGAAGGAGCCCATCGCCGCCCCGATCCAGAACGAGCCGTTGATGACGAGGTCCGTCCAGCCGCGCACTCGGGCAGGCACGAGTTCCTGGATCGTCGAGTTGATCGCGGTGTACTCGCCGCCGATGCCGGCGCCGGTGAGGAAGCGGAAAAGGCAGAAGCTGTAGATGTTCCAGGACAGGCCGGTGGCGGCGGTGGCGGCGAGGTAGAGCGCCAGGGTGATGAAGAACAGCTTCTTGCGGCCGATGCGGTCGGTGAGCCAGCCGAAGCCCAGCGCCCCCGTCACGGCGCCGACGAGGTAGGAACTGGCCGCGAGACCGATATCGAACTCGGTGAAGCTCATGGGCTCCGCCCGCAGGGCGCCGACCAGGGAGCCCGCCAGGGTCACCTCAAGGCCATCGAGCACCCAGGTGATGCCGAGCGCGACGATGACGAGGACGTGGAAACGCCCCCAGGGCAGACGGTCGAGCCGGGCCGAGATGTCGGTGTCGATCACCGTGCCCATCGGGACCCGCTCCGGCGTGGAGCCTCCTGCGCCTGCGCTTGCGCTCGTCACGGCCTTGGTTGCCATCGAATCCTCGTTAACCGTGCCTCGCGACAGTTGTTGGCAATCCTCCGGACGCTGTGAGGGTTCCGCCAAGCTTCGCGCCTCGGTTAAGCGATCTGCGCTCGACTGTGTGGCCTCTGCCGGATGCCGCCCCGATGCCACGCCTGACCGATCTTCTTCCCAACCTGCCCGCGATCCTCGGTTCCACCGCGATCCTGACCTACGGCATGATCGTGCTCATCCAGGCCCGGACCGTTCCGGACGGTGCGGACCCGGTCCGAACGCCGCCCAGCGCACGCGATGCCTGGCGCCTGCGGGCGAGCGACGTCGCGACGACGAGTTCCATCGGTCAGTCCGAGCTGAAGGGCCGCCAGGCCACGGAAATCCCCGACGAGCGCCGCGTGGTGCGCGTGGTCTATCCGGGCCTCGCCGGACCGCACTGAGTCTCAGCGACCAGCGGACAGGCGCGGATCGAGGGCATCGGCGAGGCCGTCGCCCAGAACGTTCAGGGCCACCAGGATCGCGACGAGAAACCCGGCCGGTGCGGCCAGCATCCAGGGCGCGGATTCGATGGCGCGCGAGCCCTCGGCGATGAGGGCGCCCCAGCTCGTGGCCGGCTCCTGCACGCCCAGCCCCAGGAAGGAGAGCTTCCTCTCCTTCCTGGGGCTGG
>NZ_BPQL01000186.1 GCF_022179225.1 Methylobacterium goesingense | reverse complement strand
CCACCGGCGGCACCGGTTCGGGGGCGGGCGCGGGGCCGTCGCGGAACTGGGCCGGCGCGAGCCGCTGGCGGTTCACCGCGAGATCGAAGACGTCGAAGCGGTTGTAGTAGCCGACCACATCGTGGAACTGCTTGGGCTCGACGCAGGCGTTGAGGTCGATCTCGGCGTAGAGAATGCCCTCCTCCTGGAGCGCCTCGCCGATCTGCGCCCCGGTCGGATCGACGAAGAACGAGGCGGCGCGCGGAGTCCCGTCGAGGACGTCGGCGGCGCCAGGATCGCGGGCTGCCAGGAAGTCGTAGGCTGCCTCGTCCAGCACGCCCGCCGTGACGAGGCCGAACGCCTTGGCCTCGAAGCAGTGGGCGCTCGCCCGCAGGCGGTTGGCGGCGAGGTTGTCGTAGTTGCCCCCGCCCTTCGGCCGGCGCGTCGGCCAGACCGGAGGCCAGGACGAGATGTGGAACTGCTCGCCCTGCGCCATCAGGGCGTAGCGCGCGAGCGGATTCGTGTTCTCGCCGCAGATGAGCTGACCGATGCGGCCGATGCCCGTCTCCACCACCTTCAGCCCGGCCCCGTCGCCCGGCGCCCAGACGAGCTTTTCGTAGTAGGTCGGCATCAGCTTGCGGTGATGGTTGAGGATCGTGCCGTCCTCGCCGATGAGGAGGTTGGCGTTCCAGAGGCAGCCCACGCTGGCGGGTGAGCGCTCGCTGATGCCGATCGACACGAAAATTCCCGCCGCCCGCGCCGCTTGCCGGATGCGCGCCACCTCCGGACCGTCGACGAGTACCGATTGCTCGGCCATGCGGGCGAACAGATCGTGGTTGTCGATCGGAGCCGAGAGAGCCGCCCAGACCGGGAAGGCCGGGATGAAGGTCTCGGGAAAGGCGATCAGCGCGGCGCCGGCACGGGCGGCCTCTTCAATCAGGGCGACCGCCTTGGCGGTGGTCGCGGCCGCATCGAGGAAGACGGGTGCCGCGTGAACGGCGGCGGCCTTGAACCGTGGAAGCATGGGATTTCCCTTTCCACGGCGAGGTTACGGCGCGGACGCGCCCTGCAAAGCCGGCATTTCTGCAAGGCGCCTTGCAGGATGTCCCCGAGGGGCAGCCTCAAGGGGCGATCGCGAACCGAGTCCGGCGTATATCTTGCCATTCTCTGGCGCGTATCTTGCGATCCTGAAGACCATGCAGACGTTCGATCTCCTGGACTGGAACGACATCAAAGTCTTTCTGGGAGCGGCTCGGGGCGGGAGTCTCGCCGCCGCCGCCAAGCGCCTGCGGGTCGACCAATCCACCGTCAGCCGGCGGCTCGCCAGCCTGGAAAGTGCCCTCGGTCTCGCGCTGTTCGAGCGTTTGCCATCGGGTTTGCGCCTCAGCGACGTGGGACAGCGCCTGCTCCAGCATGCCGAACAGGTCGAGAGCGCGGTCATCTCATTCCAGCACGAGGATCACCCCGGGAACGGCTGCATCGGGGGTCGCGTCCGTCTCGCCACGATGGAGGGGATCGCCTCCCTGTACCTCGCCGAGCGTCTCTGGGGCCTGCGGGAGCGCCACCCCGCCCTGACGGTCGACCTCGTGACCTCGGCCCAGACCGTCTACGTCAACCGCCGCGAGGCCGACCTCTTTCTCAGTTTCTTCAAACCGCCCGGAAAAGGCTTGATCTCGCAGCAGATCGGGGCATTCCGGCTCGGATTGTATGCGGCGCCGAGCTACCTCGCGCGGCAGGGATGCCCCGTCGACCTGCGCTCACTCAAGCAGCATCACTTCGTCTCGTATGTCGACGATCTCGTTCAGGTCGACTGCGTCCGCTGGCTGGACGACCTCCTCGATGAGCCCCAGACGGTGTTCCGGTCCAACAGCATGATTGCGCAGAAGAGTGCCGCACTCGGAGGCTTCGGCCTCGTTCTTCTGCCGAGCTTCGCGGTGACGGCGCGCGACGACCTCGTCCCGGTCCTGCACGACACCGCATTCACCGTGCGGGAACTCTGGCTCAACGTCCACGCGGACCTGCAATTCGCCCCTCGGGTCCGTGCCGTCATGGCCTACCTCAAGGACACCTTCACGTCGGACGTCCAGTTCCGGCAGCCTGAAGCCAAGTCTCCCCGAAACCAAGCCTCCCCGCAGCCACCACACTGTGCCGCCTCTTCTCAGCACCTGCGGTTGTTCAATTCGGCGACCTGATGGGTGGCGTTCCTGAACCGCGGATGCGCTCACGGGCGACAGGTCGGAGGACGTGGATTGCCCGCGGCGGCAACCACCTCACATGAGACCGCGACGGTGAGGTTGTGTGGCTGTGCGACTGGCGGCTTACACACGACAATTGATTGAAGCAGACGCAGAGATCCCTTTCATGCTCGGTGGCGAGCGAACGCCTTCAGGGCGATCTCGGCCGCCGCTGCGGCGAAGGCGGGCGAGACGCCGAGGATCGCTTTGGCGCTGAGCCGGCTCTTGTTCGGGGTGCCGTCGAGCTCGATCACGCCTCGTCGATGGCGATCTCATCCTCGGCGTCCATGCCGCCGATGGCGTCGAGGATGTCGGACTGTACGGTGTTGTCCATCTTGCGCGCGCCGCTGCATTGCGGGAGGCCCGCATCGATGCGATAGCTCGCCCCGGGTGCACGGTCCGAAGTGTCGGATCGGCAGGTTGAGCCAGCGCTGGTCGGGCCGCCAGCGGCGGAGACCTGTGCCGATGCCCTTCCTCGCCCGCCCCGCATCCGCCCTGCGTGGCCTGATCACCAGTGGCGCCAGCGCCGGCCTCATCCTCATGGCGAGCGCCGCGATCGCCCTGGTGGTCGCGAATTCCGGCTGGTCCGAGGCCTATGTCACGATCCTGAAGACCTATGTCGGTGGCCTCAGCGTGCTGCACTGGATCAACGACGGCTTGATGGCGCTGTTCTTCCTGCTGGTCGGCCTGGAGATCAAGCGCGAGGTGCTCGACGGCCGCCTGCGAACCTGGCCCGACCGGGTCCTGCCGGGGATCGCGGCCCTCGGCGGCATGCTCGCGCCGGCCCTGGTCTACGTCGCGGTCAATCGGTCGTCCCCCGAGACCCTGCGCGGCTGGGCAATTCCCACGGCCACCGACATCGCGTTCGCCCTCGGCGTGCTGACCCTGCTGGGGTCCCGCGTCCCGGTCTCACTCAAGATCTTCCTGACGGCGCTCGCCATCCTCGACGATCTCGGCGCAGTGCTCATCATCGCAGCGTTCTACACCGCAGACCTGTCGCTGCCGATGCTCGGCGGGGCCGGGCTCGTGCTGCTCGTCCTCGTCGGGCTGAACAGGGCCGGCGTGACCCGCCTGTCGCCCTATCTCGGGCTCGGGGCCCTGCTCTGGGTCCTGGTCCTCGGGTCCGGCATCCATGCCACCATCGCGGGCGTACTCCTCGCCTTGACGATCCCCCTGCGGCCGAGCCCGGCCCGGCCGCAGGGGGATCGTC
>NZ_BPQL01000185.1 GCF_022179225.1 Methylobacterium goesingense | reverse complement strand
TTCCCTTTCAGGGCTCGGAGCAATCCGAGCCCTGAAAGGGAAAAGGCCATTGGGGGCAGTACTGGCCTTCGTGATGGTAAAACGCAGTCCCCCGGGTCTGGTTCCAAGAAAATTCGAAAAAAGTTTCAGCGCGGCGCGGAGGCCCTCCGCAGCCGATCATTGATCGCCTCGCCGAGACCGCGTTCGGGGATCGGCGCGACCGCGATCACTGGCGCGCCGATGCCGTCGAGCTGGCGCAGCGCCGAGAACAGGCGGGCCGCTGCCTCGGCCAAGTCCCCGGCCGGACTGAGATTGAGGCGCGCCCGGGCCGCATCCGCCCCCGGCAGCGGATCGGGCCCGAACAGCAACGCGACCTCCTCCGGCGCGACGGACGCCGCGTCGAGACGAACCTGCGCCCGCGGCGCGTAGTGGGAGGCGAGCAGCCCTGGGCCAACCGGATGGATCGCATCCGGGCCTTCCGGACCTGCAAGGGCCACGCCGAGCCGCGCCTCCAGAGCCTCCCGCGTGATCCCGCCCGGCCGCAACAGCCGTGGCGTGCCGCCGAGGCAGGCGACCACCGTGGATTCGACACCGACCGGCGTCTCGCCGCCGTCGAGCACGGCCATGATCCGACCGTCGAGATCGGCGAGCACGTGCGCGGCGCTGGTCGGACTGACGCGGCCCGAGCGATTGGCGGAAGGCGCCGCGACCGGCCGGCCGACGCGGGCCAGCAATGCCCGGGTCCGCTCGGGCGCCGGCACCCGCAGGGCGACGCTCGGTAGACCCGCTCGGGCGAGGTCGCAGATCCGGCAGCCGGGCGCGGCCGGGACCACCAGCGTGAGGGCGCCGGGCCAGAACGCGGCGGCGAGGCTCCGCGCCGCGTCGTCGAACACGCCCTCGGCCAAGGCCGCCTCTGCGTCGGGCAGATGCGCGATCAGCGGGTTGAAGCGCGGGCGCTCCTTGGCGGTGAAAATCCGTGCCACCGCCGACGGGTCGGTGGCGTCGGCGCCGAGGCCGTAGACCGTCTCGGTGGGGAAGGCCACGACCTGGCCCGCGCGGAGCAGCGCGGCCGCCGCCTCCATCCCGTGCGCATCGTCTCTGAGGCATCGCGTCGCCACGGACGGGATCGCATCACCGGGGATTGACCCGAGATCGTTCATATCTAAACTATCTTTGCCGTACCCCTTCGGCGGGGATCGCCCGGGCCTAGCGCCCGGCCGGGGCTTGCGTCAAACACTGGGCGACACGCGCCGGATCAACCAAGGCGCGGGAGGAAGCATCATGACCTATCGCGCACCGGTGGCCGACATGCTGTTCGCCCTGCGCCACGTGGCCGGACTCGACGCCGCCCTGGCCGCCGGCCGGCACGGCGACCTCGCGCTGGAGGACGCCGAGGCGATCCTGGCCGAGGCCGGTAAGGTCGCCGAATCGGTCATCGCTCCCCTCAACCGGGTGGGCGACCGCCACGGCACGCCGCTCAAGGACGGGGCCATCACCACCCCGCCGGGCTGGCGCGAGGCCTACCGGACCTGGATCGACGGCGGCTGGAACGGCCTCAGCGCCGACCCCGAGCATGGCGGCCAGGGCCTGCCCCTGGTCCTCAACGCGGCCTGCACGGAGATGTGGAACGCCGCCAGCATCGCCTTCGGCCTCTGCCCGCTCCTCACGGCCGGCGGAATCGAGGCCCTGGCTCAGCACGGCTCGGACGACCTGAAGACGCGCTACCTCGACAAGCTCGTCTCGGGCGAATGGACCGCGACCATGAACCTGACCGAGCCGCAGGCCGGCTCGGATCTCGCGCTCCTGCGCAGCCGGGCCGAGCCCGTCGGCGACGGCTCCTACCGGATCGTCGGCGCGAAGATCTACATCACTTACGGCGAGCACGACCTGACCGACAACATCGTCCACCTCGTGCTGGCCCGGCTCAAGGATGCGCCGGCCGGCACCCGGGGCATCTCGCTGTTCCTCGTGCCGAAGGTGCTGCCGGACGGCAGCCGCAACGACCTGCGCTGCTCAGGCATCGAACACAAGCTCGGCATCCATGGCTCGCCGACCTGCTCGATGGCCTTCGGCGACGACGGGGGCGCCATCGGCTGGCTCATCGGCGAGGCGAATCGCGGGCTCGCCTGCATGTTCACGATGATGAACTCGGCCCGGCTCAATGTCGGCCTGCAGGGCGTCGGCATCGCCGAGCGCGCCTACCAGCAGGCCCTGGGCTATGCTCGCGACCGGCGCCAGGGCAAGGCGCCGGGGTCCGCCGAGGCGAGCCCCATCGTCGCCCATGCCGACGTGCAGCGCATGCTACTGACCATGAAGGCCTTCACCCAGGCCGCCCGTGGCATCTGCTACCTCACGGCGGACGCCCTCGACGCGGCGGAGGGCCCGGAGGGGCAGACGGCCCACGACCGCGCCTCGCTGCTGACTCCCGTCGCCAAGGCCTTCTCCACCGACATCGCCAACGAGGTGACCTCGCTGGGCGTCCAGGTCCATGGCGGCATGGGCTTCGTGGAGGAGACCGGCGCCGCCCAGCACATGCGCGACGCCCGCATCCTCGGCATCTACGAGGGCACCAACGGCATCCAGGCCATCGACCTCGTCGCACGCAAGCTGCCGCTGAATGGTGGCGCCACGGTGCGGGCGCAGATCGCCAGCCTGCGGCGCACCGCCGAGGGTTTCCTGAAGGACCCAGACCCGGCCTTCGGCCGCATCGGCGCCCGACTGCGCGCCGGCATCGAGAGCCTGGACCGGGCGACGAGCTTCCAGTTGAAGGCTCTCGCGTCGAACCGGCCCGAGGCTGCGCTGGCCGGCGCGACGCCGTATCTGCGCCTGTTCGGGCTCGTTCAGGGCGGGGCCTGCCTCGGACGTCAGGCGCTCGCCGCTAACGCGGCCCTGAAGGCGGGGGAGACGGACCCGGCCCATGCCGGCCGGATCGCACTCGCGCGCTTCTTTGCCGACAACCTGCTCACCGCCGCCGAGGGGCTCGAGGCGAGCATCCTCGCCGGCGGACACTTTACAGACGACGCCGAACTCGCCCTGGCGAGCTGACAGAGCTGAAACCGCACAGGATCGGGGGCAGGGCGACATGAGCGAGCACATCGCGATCGAGGACACGGCCGACGGCGTCCGCCTCATCCGCATCGACCGGCCCGAGAAGAAGAACGCCCTGACGGGTGCCATGTACGACGCCATGCGGGGTGCCCTAGCGGAGGCCGATGCGGCTGACGCCGTCGGCGCCGTGGTGTTCGCCGGGGCGCCGGGCGCGTTCAGCGCCGGCAACGACCTCGCGGACTTCGTGGCGGGCGCGAGCAAGCCGTTCCGCGAGGCGCCGGCCCTGCAGTTCATCCGCCAGCTCGCCCGCACCCGCACGCCGATGATCGCCGCCGTCGACGGGATCGCGGTGGGCATCGGCACGACCCTGACCCTGCATTGCGACCTCGTCTATGCGAGCCCCGCCGCCCGCTTCCGCATGCCCTTCGTCGAACTCGGCCTCGTGCCCGAGGCGGCATCGAGCTACCTGCTGCCGCGCCGGGTCGGACTCCTGAAGGCAACCGAGATGCTGCTCCTGAGCCAGGGCTTCGACGCCGACGAGGCGCTCGGCCTCGGCCTCGTCAACGGGGTGATGCCGGCCGGGCTGCTGCTGGAACACGCCCAGGCGCAAGGGGCGCGCCTCGCCGGGCTCCCGCGCGGCGCGGTGCAGGCGACGCGGGCGTTGATTCGCGGTGACCAGGCCGCAATGGAAGCCGCCCTCGAGGCCGAGGCCGTCGCCTTCGAGGAACGCTTGCGGGCGCCGGAAGCCCAGGCCGCCTTCGCGCGCTTCCTCGGCCGGGCCAAACCGGCGTGAGCGCCGGACCCGTCCTTTTCAAGACTCCGGATCTGCGTGGAAAGATCTGCCTCGTGGCCGGGGCCTCGCGCGGGGTCGGGCGGGGCATCGCCCGGGGGCTGGGTGAGGCCGGCGCTACCGTGATCGTCACGGCGCGCTCCAGCGAGACGGGGCCGCGTACGGAAGGCCGGTCCGAATTCATCGAGGATACGGCCCGTGCGGTCGATGCCGCCGGCGGCGAGGGGCATCACTACCTCTGCGACCATACCAGCGAGCGGGCGGTCGACACGCTGGTCCACTGGACCTTACGCCGGTTCGGCCGCATCGATGTGGCCGTCTCCAGCGTCTGGGGTGGCAATGAGGGCTATGACGGCGAGCGCTACGCCGACGGCGCCGCCTGGGGCACGCCGTTCTGGCGCCGCTCGGCCGAGCCGTTCTCGGAGTTCTTCGGCAGCGGCCCGTACCCGGCGCTGCTTCTCGCCCGCGCGGTCGCCCCCGCGATGGTCTCGGCCAGAGCTGGCCTCCTCGCCTTCGTCTCCTTCGACACCGCGCCGGGCTACCTCGGCGACATCTTCTACGACCTGGCCAAGGCCACCACGAACCGGCTCGCCTATGCCTGTGCCCGGGAACTGACGCCGCACGGCGTCACCGCGCTCGGACTCTCGCCCGGCTTCGTGCGCACCGAGCGCGCGGTCGACATCGGCCATGCCGACCGGGCGACCGAGAGCCCGCTCTATGCGGGCCGGGCGCTCGCCGCCTTGGCGGCCGACCCGGATGTGGCGGGCCGGGCCGGGCAGATCCTCCATGCGGGCGATCTCGCCGCCGATTACGGCTTCACCGATGCGGACGGCACGCAGCCGGCCCGGTTCCAGATCGACGCCCAAGAATCGTGAACAAAAACCTGAGAGAGGAGACCTGAGACATGAGCGGATCGCTTAAGGGCAAAACGTTATTCATCACTGGGGCTTCCCGTGGGATCGGCCTCGCCATTGCCCTGCGGGCGGCCCAGGACGGCGCGAACATCGCCATCGCGGCCAAGACCGACACGCCGCACCCGAAGCTGGAGGGCACCATCCACACCGCCGCCGCCGCCATCGAGGCGGCGGGCGGCCGGGCGCTTCCGCTCCTGGTGGATGTCCGCGACGAGGACAGCGTGGCTTCGGCCATAGCCAGGACGGCGGAGACTTTCGGCGGCATCGACATCGTGGTGAACAATGCCAGCGCGATCTCGCTGACCCGGACGCCCGAGACCGAGATGAAGCGCTTCGACCTGATGCACGGCATCAACACGCGCGGCACCTACATGGTCAGCAAATACGCGATCCCGCATCTGGCCAAGGCGCAGAACCCGCATATCGTCATGCTGTCGCCGCCCCTCGACATGTCCGAGAAGTGGTTCGCGCCGCATCTGGCTTATTCCATCGCCAAGTACGGTATGTCGCTCTGCGTCCTCGGACTCGCCGGCGAGCTGAAACGGCAGGGCATCGCGGTCAACGCGCTCTGGCCGCGCACCACCATCGCCACGGCCGCCGTGAAGAACCTCCTCGGCGGGGAGGCCCTGATGCAGGCGAGCCGCACGCCCGAGATCCTGGCGGACGCCGCCCACGCGCTGTTCTGCCTGGACTCGCGGGAGGTCACCGGCCGCTTTCTCATCGACGACAGCTTCCTGGCCGAGCAGGGTGTCACGGACTTTTCAAAATACCGCGTCACACCCGGCATCCCTCTTGCGCCGGACTTCTTCGTGCCGGATGCGAGCACACCGCCTTCCGGGGCCTTCGCCTGAGACATCCCGCGTGATCTTCATCCACCAGCCGGTCGCCGGCGCCGGGCAGACCCTGCTCGAGCGCCGTTCCCTCGAACTGCAGGAGGCGATCCCGGACGACACCGTCTGGCTCGACATGGTGCGGCCAACCCGGGAAGAGGACCTCAAGGTCGAGGTCTTCATGGGCATCTCGGTCCCGACCCGCGAGGAGATGAAGGACATCGAGCCCTCCGAACTCCTCTATGTCGAGGACGGGGCGCGCTACATGACCGGCCGCGTCCTGAGCAAGGTCAGCGAGTCCGAGGAGCCAGGGCTGGCCGGCATCACGTTCATCCTGCGCGGCAACCGTCTCGTGACCGTGCGCTACGAGGAGCCGCAGGCCTTCCGGATGTACACGCAGCGGGCCGGCCGCTCCACGGGCAACGGTCCCTCGGCGGTGCCCTCGGGCGAGACGATCCTGGCCGGCCTCATCGAGACGGTGATCGACCGGGCGGCCGACGTGCTCCAGCTTCAGGGTGAGCGCATCGACCGGCTCTCGGGCAAGATCTTCGAGGAAAAGGAGGACCCGAGCGCCCGCAACACCGCCCTGCAGGATACGCTGCGCGCCCTTGGGCGCCACGGCGACCTCATCTCGAAGCAGCGCGAGAGCCTCGTCTCGATGGAGCGCATCCTGCTCTCGCTCTCGGCGACCTACCGCACCGCCAAGGCGCCCCGCGAGTTGCGCGAGGACGTACGTTCGACCCTGCGCGATCTCCAGTCACTCGAGGAGCACGCCACATTCCTGTCCTCGAAGATCCAATTCCTGCTCGACGCGACGCTCGGCCTCGTGAACCTGGAGCAGAACAACATCATCAAACTGTTCTCGGTCATGGCGGTGGTCTTCATGCCGCCGACCCTGATCGCGTCGATCTACGGCATGAACTTCAAGGCGATGCCGGAACTCGACTGGGGGTTCGGCTACCCGATGGCAATCGTAATGATGGTTTTCGCGGCCGTGCTTCCGTACGTGTTCTTCCGCTGGAAGCGCTGGCTGTGAGCAGATCGCTCGCGGCCCATCGGGCCGCCCGCGAAATCCACGGCTGAGACGCTCGCGGAACTGCCGATCGGCGCCAATTCTCCCTCTCTACGAGGCACGGCGGACGCCTTGTGAGAGCCGCTCGAAAGGCGGCATACGGTGAGCGCGTATCGCAGGATGTCGCTCGACCCGTCGAGCCGGATTTCAGGATCTCTCGTCGATGTGCGGACGCTTCTTCATCGCCCAGGCCCCCGAGATCTTTCGGAGCTTCTACGGCTACGCGGAAATGCCGAACTTCCCACCGCGCTACAACGTGGCCCCGACCCAGCCCGTCCCGGTGGTGCTCGCCGAGCGCGGGCAGCGGCAGTTCCGGCTGGTGCGCTGGGGCCTCTGGCCGAGCTGGGTCAAGGACCCGAAGGACTTCCCCCTCGTCATCAACGCGCGGGCCGAGACCCTTCGGGAGAAGCCGACCTTCCGCGGCGCCCTGCGCCATCGCCGCTGCGTCTTCCTGGCCGACGGCTTCTACGAGTGGCGCCGGGAGGGGAAGGGCAGGGGGGCCACGAAGACCCCCTTCATGATCCGCCGCGCCGACGGCAAGCCCATGGCGCTCGCCGGTCTCTGGGAGAACTGGCTCGGGGCCGACGGCTCGGAGGTGGACACCGCCGCCATCGTCACGACGGACGCCAACGGAACCATGGCCGCCGTGCACGACCGGATGCCCGCGATCCTGGCGCCCGATCAGATCGAACCTTGGCTCGACACGCGCGGAGTCGAACCGGACGCGGCCGTGGGGCTCTGCCGGCCCTGTCCGGACGAATGGCTGACCCTCGACCCCGTCAGCCCACGGGTGAACGACGCGCGCACCGATGCGCCCGACCTGATCGAACCCCTCGCCGCGCCGCGTCCCGGCCCTCCGATGACGGCGGTCCCCGCCGCGACGGCACCGCGCTCCAGCGACGAGGACGCGCAGGGCGCACTTTTCTGACGACGAAGGCCCGGCGCAAAAATGGCCGTGGTCGCGCTCTCTCGCAGCGCAACGAAAACGCGCTCCGGTCGTTCAGGACTGGCAACACCAACCCGAAAACGGGAGACCCGCCATGTCCATTCGCCATCCCCTCCGTATTGCCGCAGCCGCCAGCCTTCTCGCCCTGACGGCCGGCGCCGCCTTGGCCCAGAACCCCGACCTGACCAAGAACCCCGAGAACACCGGCCGGGCCGCGACCGCCACCGAGGCGACCCAGAAGAACGATAACCTCAAGGAGTGGCAGGTCGCCAAGTCGGCCAAGACCAGCCTCGCGACAGCGATCGCCACGGCGGAGGCCAAGGGCGAGGAAAAGGGCGGCCGCGCCATCGACGCCGACTTTGAGAAGGCCGACAGCAAGAACCCCGCCCACTACGCGATCAAGGTCGTCTACCCGAGCGGCAAGCTTGTCGAGTACGGCATCAACGCCGACACGGGCGAGCTCTACAAGACCGAGAACCAGCCGATCGAGCGCTACTTCACCCGCCTGAAGCCCGCGGACTTCCAGAACGCCAAGGTCTCGCTCAAGGACGCGATCGCCCTGGCCGAGCAGAAGGCCCCCGGCGGCAAGGCCTACGAGGCCGAGGTCGAGCGCGAGGGCAAGGCCGTGGAGTACGAGATCAAGGTCGCCCTCACGGACCGTGAGCAGGAGATCAAGGTCGGACCGGACGGCACGGTGAAGAACGACTGACCGACCCGTCGCGGTCGCCGGGCGCTCCGAGAACGGGGGCGCCCGGTCCCTGAGGCGATGCAGGCCCGCGCACGCGACGCAGTTGCATCGGACGCGTAAAGACCGCATCGCTCACGGCAAGCCCTCCGGGGCAGCCGCAGGGGCGAGGACAGCATGACGTCGGACGAGATCGAAACCATGAACCTGGCCCGGGCCAGCCTGGCCCGCCAGCGCGGGGCGCTCGCCCGCCGGATCGGGGCCAGCGAGGCCGCCGCCCCCTCGGCCGCCGAGGACCTGACCCGCATCCTGCTCGCCATCGAGGCAGTCGACCGGGCCCTGGTCGATGCGGGCCGCCCCTACGTTCCGGCCGAGCGCTGAGGCCGGCATGAGCACCGATAGGGACGAGGTACGAGATTCGAACGGCACCAAGCTCGCGGACGGCGATTCGGTGACGCTGATCAAGGATCTGAAGGTGAAGGGCACCTCCACGACCCTGAAGCGCGGCACCCTGGTCAAGAACATCCGCCTGACCGACGATCCGGCGGAAATCGAATGCAACGCCGAGAAGGTGAAGGGCTTGGTCCTGAAGACCGCCTTCCTGAAGAAAGCTTGAGCCGGGGCGCGGGGCCTACTCGTCGCCGATGTTGATGGGCCTCGGCGGAGAGCGAGTGAGGCTGCGGATCGCGCGGAGCGGTCGGCCCGACTTCTCGGAAATCGCCCGGTCCTGCTCTTCGATGAGCTCGCGGGCCGGGGCATCCCCGTCGAGGCCGCCGAGGATCTCCATCGGAACGCGCCGGTTCGAGGCGCGGGACTCGTCTTCGTAGAGGACGTCGAAGAGGACGGAGCCGCGTTCCTGCGGTTTCGACTTAGTACGCTTGGCCATGGGGAAACGACGCTCGAACTGGGACGGCGGACGGGGAAAAAGCCAACGGCCACGGATGCCGGCGTGGCGGGTGCGCGTACATCCGGCGTCACCCTGGCCCTGCATCGTGGCCGTCTCCGATCGAGCGACGTGAGTCGCGACCGGCATGATGCTTAGATGGTGCCGGACGACGCCTTTGACAAGCCGCGTGCGGCCGCTGTCCCGCGCGCGACGCCTCTGGCACGATGCATGCGCGGCGGCATGGCCCGCCTCCGGAGATCGCATGACCGACACGCGAACGCTGACGCGCTTTTCCGTCGAACCCTTGAGCCGCATGACGCGCCACCTCGCGGCGGTGGCCTCGGGCCGGGCGGAGCCCGACCGCGTCCTTACCGGGGCACGCCTGCTCTCGACGTACTCGGAGCGCATCCTGCCCGATCGCGAGGTCTGGATCGCGGGCGGCCGGATCGCCGCGGTCAAGCCGGCGGGCACCTACCGGGGCGGCGCGCCGCGCCAGGACCTCGCCGGCGGCCTCCTCGCGCCGGGGCTCGTGGACCCGCACCTGCACATCGAGAGCAGCATGGTCACGGCCTGCGCGTACGCCGAGGCCGCGCTCCTCAACGGCACCACCACCATCGTCTGCGACAGCCACGAGATCGGCAACGTGCTCGACAGCGACGGCATCGCCTGGATGCTGGAGGATGCCCGCGCGGCGCCCCTCAACATCTACCTCACGGTGCCCAGCACCGTGCCGGCGACCTCGCCCGAACTGGAGACCGCGGGCGGCGATCTCGACGCCGTCAAGATCGCGGCCCTGTTCGATGCCTGGCCGGAGGCGATCGGCCTCGGCGAGAAGATGGACTTCGTCGCGGTCTGCGAGGGCGATCCCCGCGCCCACGCCATCATCCGGGCCGCCCTGGAGCGCGGCCGCCCGGTCTCGGGCCACATCTACGGGCGCGACTTCGTGGCCCCCTACGCGGCCAGCGGCGTCACCGATACGCACGAGGCCATCGACCGCGACATCGCCGACGACCTCCTGGAAGCGGGCGTCTGGATCTACCTGCGTGGCGGTCCGCCGACCACGCCCTGGCACAGCCTGCCCAAGGCCATCGGCACGATGGTGGAGTACGGTGCAGCCGCCAAGCGGATCTGCGTCTGCACGGACGACCGCGACGCGCAGGACCTCCTCGCCTTCGGCCTCGACTGGGTGGTGCGCGAGGCGGTGCGGATGGGCGTTCCGAAGGTGCAGGCCTGGTCGATGGGCTCGCTGCACCCCGCCACCCGCTACGGCCTC
>NZ_BPQL01000184.1 GCF_022179225.1 Methylobacterium goesingense | reverse complement strand
GGCGAGGATGGCATTGGTCTTGACCTGCTCGCGCATGACCACGCCCACGAGGCGTAGAACCTGGTCGCCGGTGATGTGGCCGTAGACGTCGTTGAAGCGCTTGAAGGAATCGACGTCGATCACGATCAGCCCGGCCGGCGTGGCCGCGGAGGCGCCCTGCACCAACTTGCACAGGCTGTCCTCGAAATGCTTGCGGTTGGACAGGCCGGTGAGCGGATCGGTGAGGCTCTCCAGCCGCGTCGCCTCCAGGGTCTCGCGCAGGGCCTCGATCTCGCTGCGGCTCTCACGCATGCGCGCCTTGAGGGTGCGGTTATTGGCGCTGACCTCCCGCGTCGTCGCCACCAGGGCCGCGACGATCCGGTGAACGGCGGCCTGGCTCGGGGTGGGGCCGTCGAGGTCGTGCGCCAGAGCGCGGAGCGATTCACCGTACTGCGTGGTGGAGCCGAGCGAGAGGTCGAGCACCTCCATCACGCCGGCGATCTCGCTCAGCACGCCGGTGCTGGCATGCTCCGTCGCGGCCGACAGACGGCTCGGATCGAGATAGGTCCGGTAGAGGGTCTCGATGTCTTCCTCGGTGAGGGCCGCGGAGGCCGCCGTCAGGCGCTTCAGGGCATCGTTCAGCAACGGCTGCGTGCCGGAGACGTACGCGTACCAGACGGCGTAGGAACGCGGGGCCGCGGAGGGCCCGTAATCGCGCATCAGCGTGTTGGCGCGCTCGGCCAGCGCGAAGCTCCGGTCGCGATCGCCATGTGTGCCGTCCATCGTCCGTCCCATCGTCCGCAGGCGCCCCGGATAGAGGGCGCACCCGCGCGATTCACCCTAGGGCGGCGTTGGTGCAGAGTGGGTTAAGGGGGCGGCTCATTTCGGTGATTTGACCACCGCCGGACGCAGCAGGAAGGCCGGGACGTGCGAGCCCAAGCCGACCGGCGTTTCGCCCTCGTCCTCGTCGCCGCGGCGCCGGGGCGGGGGACGACGCTCCTCGCGCGCCCGCTCGGGACGCGGCGCCCGCTGGGCCGCGGGGGACGCGGGCGCGGCCTCGCGTTCGGCGATCTCGGCCGGGACGGACGGGGCGCGCTCCGGCGCGGCCCGGCGGGCGGTGGACCTGCCGCCGCGCCCATCGCGCTTGGGCGCGCGGCCTTCCGGCCTGCCCTCGGACTTACCACTCTCGGACCTGCCACTCTCGGATCTGCCACCCTCGGGACTCGCGGTCTCGGACCGCGCCCCCTCGGATCGGCCGGCCCCGGACCGTCCGGCGGCCGCCTTGCCCGCGCCGGGGCGCAGGCGACGGCCACTGCCAGCCTTGCCGCGATAGCGGGTGCGCGTCGAGTCGCCGTCCTCGGACGGGGCGCTGGATTCCGGCACCGAGGCGAGGTCGCCCTCGGACCAGGGAATCGGCTGCCCGATCAGGGCCTCGATGGCATGGAGCGAGCGCTCGTCGGCGCGGCTGACGAGGGTGAAGGCGTGGCCGGCGCGGCCGGCGCGGCCCGTACGGCCGATGCGGTGGACGTAGTCTTCCGGATGATGCGGCACGTCGAAGTTGAAGACGTGGCTCACGGCCGGGATGTCGAGCCCGCGCGCCGCCACGTCGCTGGCCACCAAGAGCGGCACCTCGCCCGAGCGGAAGGCGTCCAGCGCGATCGTGCGGGCGCGCTGATCCATGTCGCCGTGGAGCGCGGCCACGTTGAAGCCGTGGCTCGCCAGGGACTTCTGCAGCAGCGCCACGTCGCGCTTGCGGTTACAGAAGATGATGCCGTTGTTCAGTTCGGCCTCGCCGCGGATGAGACGGCGCAGCAGATCGCGCTTCTCGTGGCCCTCCGAAGGGGTCGCCACGAGCTTCTGCACGATGGTCGCGGCGGTGGAGGCGGGCCGGGCCACCTCGATCCGCTGGGGCGTGTGCAGGAACATGTCGGCCAGCCGCTCGATCTCCGGCGGCATCGTGGCCGAGAAGAACAAGGTCTGGCGCGTGAACGGCACCATCTTCACGATGCGCTCGATGTCGGGGATGAACCCCATGTCGAGCATGCGGTCGGCCTCGTCGATGACGAGGAGTTCGACGCCGGTGAGCAGCAGCTTGCCGCGCTCGAAATGGTCGAGGAGCCGGCCCGGCGTCGCGATCAGCACGTCGGTGCCGCGCATCAGCTTGGCGTCCTGCTCGGCGAAGGAGACGCCGCCGATGATCAGGGCGACGTTGAGCTTGTGGTTGATGCCGTAGCGATCGAAGTTTTCGACCACCTGGGCGGCGAGCTCGCGCGTCGGCTCCAGGATCAGCGTGCGCGGCATGCGGGCGCGGGCCCGGCCGTTCTCCAGCAGCGTCAGCATCGGCAGCGTGAAGGCCGCCGTCTTGCCGGTGCCGGTCTGGGCGATGCCGAGGACGTCGCGGCGCGCGAGCACGTGGGGGATGGCCTGGGCCTGGATCGGCGTCGGCTCGGAGTAGCCGGCCGCCGTGACGGCCTGGAGGACCTTGTCGCTCAATCCGAGGTCGGCAAAAGACATATTCTATGAGAACCGTTGCGCGCGGGAATGGACCAACCGGCGCGGAGGACATCGACACGGCGACGGCTGGCAGAAAGGGCGGCTTCGACACGACCCGCCGCGCACACGCGTTGCGGGGACACTTAGGGCCTTGCGCCGCCTTGTCAATCGAGGCCACCCTCGACAGGGCGGCTTATCCGCAGGCGCGCGCCGCGCCGGCCCGGCCCCGAGGTTCGTCCCGCCTTGCGCATCCTGCTCATCAACCCGAACACCACCCCCTCCGTCACCGACCTCGTGGCGGACCATGTGCGGTCGGTGGCCGGGGCGGGAATCACCCTGGTGCCCGCCACCGGGCGGTTCGGGGCGCGCTACATCGCGAGCCGGGCGGCGGTCGCCATCGCCGGCCACGCCGCCCTCGATGCCCTCGCCGAGCACGTCGCCGGCTGCGACGCCGTCTACCTCGCCTGCTTCGGCGATCCGGGGCTCGCGGCCCTGCGCGAGGTCTCGCCGGTCCCCGTGGTGGGCATGGCCGACGCCGCCTGCCGGGCCGCCGCCAGCGGCGGACGGCGCTTTGCCATCGTCACCGGGGGCGCCCTCTGGGAACCGATGCTGACCGAGTTCGTCGCGGCCATCGGGCTGGCCGAGCGGTTCGCTGGCGTGCGCGCGGTCGCGCCGACGGGGGGCGAGATCGCCGCCGATCCCGACGCGGCCCTCGGTCTCCTCGCCGCCGCCTGCCGGGCCTGCGCGGAGGCGGACGGCGCCGAGGCCGTGATCCTCGGGGGCGCGGCCCTGGCAGGGCTCGCCGCGCGCATCCAGCCCGCCGTGCCCGTGCCGGTCCTGTGCTCGGTGGAGGCCGGCACGCACGCGGTCCTGGCCGCCGCTGGCGCCGGCGCCGGCGCCGGCGCCTCGCGCGCAAGCCGGGGCGCGCCCGCGGTGGCAAGCACCGGCCTCGCCCCGGCCCTGGCGCGCCTCCTCGCGGAGACCTGACCGCTCCACTTTGCATCGCAAAGAAAAACCTTGCGTCGCCCCCACGTCCGAAGTTACTTTGCATCACAGAGTTCGTGGCGGGACAGGGCGAAATGAGCGATCTCGACAAGGCCCTGGCCGACATCGTCGCGATCCGCTCGCAGTTGGTCCGGGGCACGGCCTTCAGCGGCTACGGCTCGGCCGCCTTCGCGGCCACCGCCGGGCTCGCCCTGGCCACCGCGACGGCGCAATCCCTCCTTCTCGACGACCCGGATGGCCGGCCCCTGACCTATTTCGGCGCCTGGATCGTCACCGCCGTGATCGCCCTCATGCTGATCGGCGCGGAGATGCGCGCCCGCGCCCGCCGGCACACGGGCGGCCTCAGGGACGCGATGATCCACGACGCCGTCGAGCAGTTCCTGCCGGCGGGCGCCACTGGCGCGCTCCTCGCCATGGTGCTGGCCCGGGTTTCGCCGGAGAACCTTTGGCTGCTGCCGGGCCTGTGGCAGGTGCTGGTCAGCCTCGGCATCTTCGCTGGAATCCGGGTCATGCCGCGCGGCGTCGCTCTCGTGGGGGCCTGGTACCTCGTCGCCGGCCTCGCGGTGCTGGTCGTGTCGGGGGAGGGCCGCCACCTCTCGCCCTGGGCGATGGGCGTGCCGTTCGCCGTCGGCCAGGCCCTGATGGCCCTGGTGATCCGCGCCGCCTCGGAGGCCAACGATGCCCAAGATTGAGACGGGCAAGACTAAATCGGACGAGCCCGTGGCCGCCCCCTTCGCCGCCCCCTTCGCCTATGACGGGCTCGACCGGGTGATCCACGAGAAGGCCCGCCTCGGGCTGCTCACCTCGCTGATCGCCCACCCCAAGGGCCTCGCCTTCGCCGACCTCAAGCAGCTTTGCGGCCTCACCGACGGCAATCTGAGCCGCCACCTCCAGGTGTTGCAGGAGGCGGGCCTCGTCGAGATCCGCAAGGGCTACGAGGGCAACCGGCCCCAGACCACCTGCGGCCTCACCGCCGCCGGGCGCCGGCGCTTCCTCGACTACCTCGCCGTGCTCGAGCGCGTGGTGCGCGACGCCGCCGAGGCGGCGCGGGACGCGGACGCGCCCTCCGAGAAGCCCACCGCGCGAGTCGGCCGGCCTCGACCGGCCTGAGCCGCGCCCCGACCCAGTCACGCCCGGGCTCCGACCTTCACGTGCCAGGAAACTTTACGATGCAAATGACTTTGCAGAGCGGACTTCACGTCGGCATCATCATGGACGGCAACGGCCGCTGGGCCGTCGCTCGCGGCCTGCCTCGGGTGCTGGGGCACAAGGCCGGCGTGGCGGCGATCCGGCGGGTGGTGGAGGCGGCCCCGGACCAGGGCATCGGCACGCTGACCCTCTACGCCTTCTCCAGCGACAACTGGCGTCGGCCGCCGGAGGAGGTCTGCGCCCTGATGGGCCTGCTGCGGCGCTACCTGCGCGCCGAGACCGGGCGCCTCGCCGGGGCCGGCGTGCGCCTGACCGTGATCGGCCGGCGCGACCGCCTGCCGGCGGGGCTCGCCGAGGCCATCGGCCGGGCGGAGGACCTGACGGCGGCGGGCACCCGCCTACACCTGCGCATCGCGATCGACTACTCGGCCCGCGCGGCGATCCTGGCCGCCGCCGCCACGCTGGCGGCCTCGGCCGACCCGTCTCCGTCGCCGGCCGCATTCGGCCGGGCGGTGAGCGGCGGGGCGGTTCCCGACGTGGACCTCGTTATCCGCACCAGCGGCGAGCAGCGCCTCTCGGATTTCCTGCTCTGGGAGAGCGCCTATGCCGAGTTGCACTTCACGCAAGGACACTGGCCGGATTTCGACGTGGACGACCTCGCCGCGGCCCTCGCCGCCTTCGCCGGCCGCGAACGCCGTTTCGGCGGCCTCGCCGCATCCGCCCGAGCGGCTTGAGGGCGCCCGGTCGCGCCACGCCTCAGCGCCTGAGGCCGGCGGCGGTGCAGGGGTCGAGGAGCGTCCGCCCGGCGGCTTGTCCGATCGAACCCGTGGTCTCGGGCTCGAACTGTTCGGCGCGGGCCTCGCGCTGACGCGGCCCGGTCTCCACCGCGCGGGAGAGATACTGGGTCGCCGCGAAGGCGACGATGCCGACTGCGAGGCTCAGCTTGATCGCCCAGGGCAGCAGCCTGGCGGGCGGGCGGGCGACGGCCTCCTCCCGCTCCGGCATCGGATCCTCGCCACGGGGGATGTCCACGAAGCGGCTGGGTGGGAGCATGGCAGGCACGTTCATCGGTGCGGCCCACGGTTGGACCGATCGGGCTGGACATTCCGCCATCAGGGTTAAGATCGCGTTCGCGCGCCGGCGCGCAGGGTCGGCCGATCGGCATTAAAAAACGCCCTAGCCAAGCAAGCGGCAGTAAAAATCCTGGCGCGCGGCGGGCTCGAAAATTCCGCGAACGGTATCTTGAATTTTCGAGAGGCTACACAATGCGACAGGTGAAGTGACCCGACCAATGTGCGTCAGGACACAGACGATCAAGCTCAGAGATGAACTCCGACTAACCTTTACCCTTCCTTGACTTCTGGGGGCGTAACCCGTGGCCTTGTTGCAGGAAAGCGACAGACCCGACGGCAGCCAGGGCCTACAAGCACGCCGGCTATCGCCAACCAGGACCAGGTAAAATGAAAAGACTGCTTCTCGCCTCCACCGTGCTCGCCGGCCTGACCGCCGTCGCTTCGGCCGCCGACCTTCCGCGCCGCGCGGCTCCCCCGGTGTTCGTGCCGGTGCCGGTGTTCACCTGGACCGGCTTCTACGCCGGTATCAACGCCGGCTACGGCTTCGGCACGGGCAACGACAACAACCGCACGACCACCGTGCTGGCCACCGCGCCCGTCTTCGCCCCCGGCGCCGTCGGCGCTGCCGTGTTCAACAACCGCAACAACAACGAAGGCTTCGTTGGCGGCGGTCAGATCGGCTACAACTACCAGTTCACCCCGGGCTCCGGTGTCGTGATCGGTGTCGAGGCCGACGCCCAGTACGTCGACTTCGGTTCGCAGCGGAACAACGCGACCATCATCGGCGCGAACGTCAACAACCTGACCTTCGTCAACCCGAACGGCCTGTCGGGCCTCGACTACTTCGGCACCGTGCGCGGTCGCCTCGGCTACGCCTTCGACCGCACCCTGGTGTACGGCACCGGCGGCTTCGCCTACGGCGGCGGCGGCGGTAACGATTTCGGCCTGCCCAACAGCAGCCGCAACGACTTCCGCACCGGCTGGGCCGCTGGCGGCGGCATCGAGTACGCCCTGCCGACCGACTCGTTCCTGAACTTCTTCAAGTCTTCGGCCGTGACCCTCAAGGTCGAAGGTCTGTACGTGAACCTCGACCGCGACAACCGCAACAACGGCGTGTTCGCCTACTCGCCCGCCACCGGCGCGACCTACTCGGTCAACACCCCCGGCGTGGTCACCACCGGCTACAACAACCGCCGCTCCGACGAGTTCGTCGTCGTGCGCGCCGGCCTGAACTACAAGTTCGGCTCGTACTAAGCCGACCCCATGCGATCCCGCGCGGCCGACCCCGGTCCGCGC
>NZ_BPQL01000183.1 GCF_022179225.1 Methylobacterium goesingense | reverse complement strand
GGGGGCCGAGCCGCACCGCCCCTACGACCGGCCGCCCCTCTCGAAGGCGGTGCTGACCGGTGCGGTCGCTCCCGATGCCACTGGATTGCCGAACCTCGTCGCGCTCGACGCGGACTGGCGTCTCGGAGCGCCGGCCGTCGGCCTCGACCGCACGAAGCGCATCGTGACTCGGGAAGGTGGCGAGACCATCGCTTACGACCGCCTCCTCATCGCCACCGGCGCCTCGGCGCGGGCCTGGCCGGATGCCGCCGAGGGCCGGCTGGCGGGGGTGCATACCCTGCGCAGCCGGGACGACGCGGAGGCCCTGCGCCGCGACCTGGCGGCAAGGCCCGCCCAGGTTCTCGTCATCGGTGGCGGGTTCATCGGCTGCGAAGTCGCGGCCGCTTGCCGGGACCTCGACCTGCCCGTGACCCTCGTGGAGACGGGGCCGACCCTGCTCGCGAGCGTGCTCGGCGCGCATCTCGGCGCGGTGGTCCAGACGCTGCACGAGACCCGCGGCGTCACGATCCGCTGCAGTGCCAAGGTCGAGGCCCTGGAGGACGACGGTACCGGCCGGGTCCGGCGCGCCCGTCTCGCCGACGGCAGCGCCGTTCCGGCCGATCTCGTCGTGGTTGCCCTCGGAGCAGTCCGCAACACCGGCTGGCTCGCCGGCTCCGGCCTCGCCTTCGACGAAGGGGGGCTCGACTGCGATGCACAGGGTTACGTCCTCGATGAGGACGAGCAACCCGACACCCGCATCGCGGCGGCTGGCGACGTGGCGCGCTTTCCCCATCCACTCTATCCGGGACACCGCATCGCCTTGGAGCATTGGGGACACGCGGTGGCGCAGGGGGAGCACGCGGGCCGTCTCCTCGCGGGGTGCGAAACGGCGCGCTACGCCGATGTCCCGGCTTTCTGGTCGAGCCAGGGCGGCATCACCATCAAGTCGGTGGGGCTGACCAAGGGCGCGGACGGTGTGGTGATCGCGCGAGGCGACCCCAAAGAAGGTCGCTTCGTGGCCGTCTACGGCCAGGAGGGACGCTGCATCGCCGCGCTCTCCTTCGACAGCGCACGCTGGCTTCCCGCCTATGCGGACAAGGTCGCTGCCGGAGCCCCCTTTCCGCCCGAGCCCGGCGGCGTGGATGCGGGACCCCTGAGAGTGTTCGCGCCGGGCTTTCCCGACCCCTCCGGGTCCGGACCGGACGATCCCGCGCGAGCCGGCAAGGATGAATCATGAGCGACGACACCCTGTTCGCCCGGATCAAGGACGAGGCCAACCGGACTGACCCGTACCCGCTCTTCGCGGCGTTGCGGGAGTGCCCGGTCTCGCGCCAGGAGGACGGCACCTACGTGGCGGCGAGCCACGCCGCGATCAGCAGCCTGCTGCATGATCCGCGCGTGAGTTCCGAGACCCTGCCGCCGGCCGACCGGCCGAAGACCGGCAATTCGCTCGCGGACTGGCTCGTGAAGCCCGTGCGCGATTACATCACGGACACGCACCGGCCCTTCATTTTCCGTGATCCGCCCGACCACGACACCCTGCGGGCCGCCGTGATGCATCAGTTCACCCATCAGCGGGTCCAGGCGATGCGCGCGCGCTCGCACCAACTGGTGGACGAAATCCTCGACAAACTGGGCGACGCGCGGACCATCGATATCGTCAACGATCTCGCCTACCCGCTGCCCGTGACGATCATCTGCGAACTCCTCGGGGTTCCGCCGGAGGACGAGGAGAAATTCCATGGCTGGGCGACGCAGCTGGCCACGGCTCTGGAGCCCGACAACCTCCAGAACGACGAGGCCCGGGCCGAGAACAGCCGCACCTTCGACGTCATCTCCGAGTACATGAAGGGTCTGATCGCGCAGAAGCGCCGGGACCCGCAGGACGACATGCTGACGGGACTGGCGGGGAAGGGCGCGGACGGCGCTCCCCGTATGGGCGACTTCGACCTCATCGCCACCGCGATCCTCATGCTGGTCGCTGGCCACGAGACCACGGTGAACCTGATCACCAATGGTATGCTCACCCTCCTGAGGCACCCCGAGGAGTTGAGGCGCCTGCGCGAGGACCCGAGCCGCGCGCCGCGCGTGGTCGAGGAGTTGCTGCGCTACGAGCCTCCGGTGCAGTTCCGGACGCGGACGGCGCTCTGCCCGATCCCGCACGGCGACGTGACGATTCCCGAGGGCGCGCCCGTGGTGCTGATGCTCGCGGCAGGTAACCGCGACCCGGAGGTCTATGCCGAACCGGACCGCTTCGACCCCGACCGGACCGACAATCGCCACCTCGGGTTCGGCGGCAGCCTGCACTACTGCGTGGGTGCCCCCCTGGCCCGGTTCGAGGTCGAGGCTGCCCTGGTGGCGCTGACGCGCCGGCTGAGGAACCCGCGCCTGATCGCGGACCCGCCGCCCTACCGGCCGGGTTCGGCCCTGCGCGGCCCCAAGCACCTGCGCCTCGCCATCGATGGCATCGATCCCTGAGGCACGCGCGCCACACCGGCGCGCAAACGCGGTCCACCACAGCGGATTCCCGTGAACGCACCACACGCTGCCTTGCGGCCAGCGCAATTGCCGGTGAGGCAGGCCCGAATGAGGGGCGTCTGCCCCAACCCCAGTTCGGAATTTGCCGCCGATGCCGCGTTCGCTCCTGTCGACAGCCGCTATCCTCGCGCTCACCGCCGGCCTCGGCGCCTGTGCCTCCCAGCGCTTCGACGGGCCGGTGCGGGGCCGCGCCGCGCCAGGGCCGCAGGCCTCCCTGGAGCCGATCGCGCCCGCCATGCCTTCGGGACCCGTGACCTCCGCCCCCCTGGCGCCGCCGCCTGGCGCGACGGCCGCACCGGCGGACTTCTCCCCGCCGGTGGGCGCCGACGTCGCCGTCGCCCCCGCCACTCCAGTGATTGCCCCCGAGCCCGCTCCCGCCATCGCGCCGGTGGCCCCGCCCCCGCCGCCGATCGTGGCCAGCGGCCGCTCCTCCGTGGTCGGGACCTGGAACGCCAAGGATGCCACGGGAGCGAGCTGCAAGGTCTCCCTGTCGAGCGCGCCCGCCCTCGACCTCTACAAGGCCAGCGCATCCGGGTGCCCGAACAAGGACCTGGCCAAGGTCACGGCCTGGGATTACCGCGACGGCGAGGTCTACCTCTACCAGCCGGGCGGCACCGTCACGGCCCGCCTGCGCCAGGGCGGCGGCGCCCTCGACGGCGCCCTGTCGAAGTCCGGCGCCTCTCTGGCGATGGTGCGCTGAGCCGCCGGAGCGATCCGGTCCGGCCGATCAGGGGTTGATTCGCAGGCCGAGCAGGAACGTGTTGGCGTGGAAGCTCGAACCCGACACGGAACTGTCCAGGCGCTGGTAGATGTAGCTGCCGCGCATGGCGAGCCAGCGATTGAAGCGGTAATCCAGCCGGGCGGTGGCCGAGAAGCCGCGTTCGTTGATGTTGACCCGGTCGTAGTCGTTCGAGAGCACGCTGATTCCGCCGATGAGCGAGAGGTTGCGCAGGAGGTCGTGTTGAACCTCCAGCGTGGCCGACTGGGTCAGGACACCGCTGGATCCCACCACCGTGGTCTCGGTGACGCCCGTGAGGGCGCTGAAGCGCACCGTCGTCAGGGGGCTCGCAAACCAGGTCAGGGCCGCGTTGACGACGGGTGCCGTCAGGTCGCGCAGGCTCGGATCGACGTAGGTCCGGTGCTGCAGGCCGACGGAAACCTCGCCGGTCACGAACCGGGCCAGCGCGAAGGTGGCGCCGCCCGACAAGGTCAGGCCGTCGGAATCGCGACGGATTCCGGTCGAATCCACCCGCATGTCGTAAATCCGATTGTCGGCCAGCACGTCGACGAACGGCGTGATCACCGGTGAGATCTCGTAGCCGGCCCGGAGCTGCACGCCGAACTGGTTCTGGTTGCGGTCGCTCTGCCGCAGGATGGCGCCCCCGGCGAGTTGCGCATCCTCGAACTCGGACCGGTCGAAGAGCCCGCGTACGGAGACCTGCATCCGGTTGAAGCGCTCCGTGACGCCGAACGTGGTGCCGTAGGTGGACACCAGCGGCCGGCTCGTCACCGCCGCAGCAAGGTCGGGCGTCCCTGCGCGCTGCGTGTCGAGGACGAAGCGTCCCTCCACGTCGACGCGCGTGTCCCGGTTGACGTCGACGCGCAGCCGCGTGGCGCCCACGCCGTTGGGACGGCTCGCGCCCTTGTTGTCGGGGTAATCGCTGTAGCCGCCGCGCAGATCACCACTCAATTCGCTGGACGACCAGTCGCTGCGGAAGAGCAACTCGCCGTCGGTCCGAAGGGCGAGGGAGGGCTTGGCGAAGCGGTTGTTGATCTGGTCCGGATTGCTGTCGTAGCCGACGCTCTGCTGAACCGCGGGCAGGACCGTGAAGGTGCCGACCTTGATGCCCAGCGGCGCGTAGGCTTCGTCGATGGCCAGCGGCCGGCGCAGGGCCGTGCCGAGAAAGAAGCCGGGCGTCTGCACGCCTGCGGCCGGCAGGAGCGTCGGCAGCGGCACGCCTACCACCGGGTTGCGGACCACGGGGGTCAGGCGCAGGTCGTAGGCGATCGTCTGCGTGACCGCGCGGGTGGGCCGGACGGTCGCAGAGCCGAGCCGGCGCGGGGGTGCCGCACGCTGGCGCAGCAGGTTTGTCGGCGCCCGGTTGTTGGCGCCGCTCGTGCCGCTGAAGACGGTGGCGCTGCCCGATCGGGCCCCCGCCAGGGCGCGGGTGGGAGAACGCGCCCCCGTATTTTCGCCGGAAGTCGGGCTGTCCGAGGCGCCGCTGCGCGTGGCGTCGGTGCCCGTCGTGCCCGGGGCCGTGAAAGTGTTGCCGCGCAGGCCGTTCGCCAGGAACGGGTTGGCGCCGGGGATGGCCTCGTCGGGTCGCGCGTCGCGGCCTGGATTGAAGGGAAACTGGGTCTGTGCGCGGAGCGTGCCCGGCGAGAGGACCAGGGCGGCCGTCACCGCGAGCCCGGCGAGGCTCCGGTTCGGCCATCCTGGATTGGGCGCTGCACGCGTCACGGATCGGGTCTTTCCGCTGTGCTTGCCGCCGTCCTCGGCGCATCATGCGGCGCATCGGAACGTCAAGCGTCGGACGCTTCGCTCCGGGTGAGCGAAACCGCCATGGTTAACAGGGCTACAACCGGCTCGGTTAATGGGGCGTCAACGCCGGATGGCGGTGTTCTTCGCGGGGGGGCGGAGCCGCCATCCGACCACATTCGGGCGCCATAGCCGTCTCAATTCCGGGTCGCCGCGCGGCCCACGACCAGACGAAGGATACGGGCCCGGTATGGCTCCAGCAGACAACGCCCTGGCACAGCGCCCGCACCTCACCGCGGTCGAGACCGCGCAGTCCCCGGCGGTCGCCTCGGCCCTGCGCACCATCGAGACCGAGCGCGACGGGCTCGCCTGCTTGATGGAGGCCATCGGCAACGGCCTCGGCGAGGCCTTCACCGCGGCCGTGGCCCGCATCGCCGGCGCGAAGGGCCGCGCCATCCTCACCGGCATGGGCAAGTCCGGGCATGTCGGGCGCAAGATCGCCGCGACGCTCGCCTCCACCGGCACCCCCGCCCTCTATGTCCACCCGGCCGAGGCGAGCCACGGCGATCTCGGCATGGTCCAGCCGGAGGACGTGGTGGTCGCCCTGTCCTGGTCGGGCGAGACCACGGAACTCGCCGACATCATCGCCTACGCCAAGCGCTACCGCGTCGGCCTCATCGCGATCACTGCCAATGCCGGCTCGACGCTCGGGCGCGAGGCGGATGTCTGTTTGACCCTACCGAAGGCCCGCGAGGCGTGCCCGAACGGGCTGGCGCCGACGACTTCGACGGCGATGCAGCTGGCGCTGGGCGACGCCCTCGCGGTGGCGCTGCTGGAGCATCGCGGGTTCTCCGCCCGCGAGTTCTCGATCTACCATCCGGGGGGGCGTCTCGGCGCCTCCCTGCGCCAGGTCCGCGAAGTCATGCACGGGGGCGCCCAGTTGCCCGTGGTGGCGCGCGGCACGCCGATGCGCGCGGCCATCGCGGAGATCGACGCCAAGGGCTTCGGGTCCGTGGTGGTGGTGGAGGCGGACGGGCGCCTGGCCGGCATCCTCACGGACGGCGACCTGCGCCGCAACGTCTTCCGCACCGACCTCGACAGCCTGGCCGTCGAGGCGCTGATGAGCGTGCGGCCCCGCACCGTCGCCCCCGAGACGCTTCTGGCCAAGGCCCTGGAGATCCAGGAATCGATGAAGATCACCGCGCTGATCGTCGTCGAGAACGAGTGCCCGGTGGGCCTCGTCCACTACCACGACCTCCTGCGCTCGGGCGTCGCCTAGACCTTTCCCCGGCGGTTCGCGCCGGTAGCCTTTCGGGCGGGGGGCGGGCCTCCTATACTCGGGCCGGCATGACCACGCCCCTTCGTCCCGTCCGCCGCCTCGATCCGATCCTCGTCGACCGCATCGCGGCGGGCGAGGTCGTCGAGCGGCCGGCCTCCGCCGTCAAGGAACTCGTCGAGAACGCCATCGATGCGGGCGCACGCAGCATCGAGGTGACGATCGAGGGGGGCGGCCGCCGCCTCATCCGCGTGGTCGATGACGGCGCCGGCATGAGCGCCGACGACCTCGCCCTTGCGGTCGAGCGCCACGCCACCTCGAAGCTACCCGGCGGCGACCTCACCCGGATCGACACCCTGGGCTTTCGCGGCGAGGCACTGCCCTCGATCGGCGCCGTGGCCCGGCTGACCCTGACGAGCCGAACAGCGGATGCCGACACCGGCGCCACCCTCACGGTGGATGCCGGGGTGAAGGGCGAGGTCCGCCCCGCGCCCAGCGCACGCGGCACCCGCATCGAGGTAGCGGACCTGTTCAGCGCGACGCCGGCACGGCTCAAGTTCCTCAAGTCCGACCGGGCCGAGACCGCCGCCATCGGCGACATCCTGCGGCGCATCGCGGTGGCCCAGCCCGGCATCCGCCTCGTCCTGCGTCCCGAGAGCGGGGCCCCGCAGGTATTCCCGGCCGAGGCCGATACGGGGAGCGCGGCGACCCTGCGCCGGCTGACCGGTGTGTTCGGGACCGATTTCGCCGCCAATTCGGCGCCGCTCGCCATGGCGCGCGAGGGCTTCGCGCTGACCGGACATATCGGGCTGCCGAGCTACCACCGGGGCAACGCCAACCAGATCCACTTCACCGTGAACGGTCGTCCGGTGCGCGACCGCTTGCTGCTCGGGGCCGTGCGGGGCGCCTATGCCGATACGATGAGCTCGGACCGGCACCCGGTCCTGGCGCTCGCGATCCTGTGCGACCCCGCTCTCGTCGACGTCAACGTGCACCCGGCCAAGACGGAGGTCCGCTTCCGCGACCCCGGCCTGATCCGAGGGCTCATCGTCAGCGCGATCCACGAGACCCTGCGGCAGGCGGGCCTGCGCGGCTCGACCACGGGGGCGGCCCGCACCCTGGACGCCCTGCGTCCGGCAAGCCTCCCCACATCGAGCCTCCCCCCATCAAGGTTCCCCGGATCGGGTTACGCCCTGCATTCGGGTGCGAGCGCTTACCCGGCGCCGAGCGCCGCGCAACCCCGGGGATGGCCGTCCGTGGCGGCGCCGTCCGGTTACTCGGCGCCCCGCGCCCCCGCCTTCGCGGGCCTCGCCGAAGCCCCCCAAGCGGCCTTCCAGCACGATTTCGCGGTCCCCTCGGCGGATCTGAGGGCGCCTCCCGAGGGGGAACTCGCCGAGGCCGTGGCGCAACCCCTCGGGGCGGCGCGGGCGCAACTGCACGAGACCTACATCGTGGCCCAGACCACGGACGGCCTCGTGCTGGTGGACCAGCACGCGGCGCATGAGCGCCTCGTCTACGAGCGCCTCAAGGGGGAGCGGGCACGCGGCGGCATCGCCCGCCAGGGCCTGCTGATTCCCGACGTGGTGGAGATGGCGCCGGGGGACGCCGAGCGCCTCGTGGCCGCCGCCCCCGATCTCGACCGGCTCGGCCTGACCCTGGAGCCCTTCGGTAGCGGCGCCGTGCTGGTCCGCGCCGTGCCCGCAGCCCTGGCCAACGCCTCGATCCGCAACCTCGTCGCCGACATCCTCGACGCGCTCACCGCGAGCGGGCTCGAGGACGACAGCCCGGACGGCACCGACGAAGGCGGCGGGCCCCTCGGCCGCCGCCTCGACGCGATCCTCTCGCGCATGAGTTGCCACGGCTCGATCCGGGCCGGGCGGCGCCTGCGGCCAGAGGAGATGAATGCCCTCCTGCGCGAGATGGAAGCGACACCCTTCGCCGCCACCTGCAACCACGGCCGTCCGACCTTCGTGGAGCTGAAGCTGCACGACATCGAGCGACTGTTCGGCCGCCGCTGAGATATCGTTACAGAGTTAAAGCGAAGCGATTCCAGCACAAGAGCGAAGCGATTCCAGGATAAGGGCGAAGCCTGGCCCGCGATCCCGATGACGTCTCCTTAAGCCTTCGTAGACATGATGCGTCGAAAGCCGACGGTCATGTGAACGAATGGTCAACCAGTCCTTAATCGACGAAGTCGCTGACCTTCTGGTCGAGCAAGGCATTCGGGTCACCCACATGTCGGTGAACGAGGCCCTGAGGGAGCGCGACCGTCGTTTGGGTGGCCCTGGCCGCGGGAAGTCCCTGCGCGACCTGCAGGCCCCCCTCGCGGACTGGAAGCGGCGACGGAGGTACCGGGCCTATCTCGCCCACCTCGACCTTCCGGAAGAGATGGACAAGGCGATTGCGACCTTCGTCGAGCACGCCATGGCGGTGGCTCGCCGACACGCCGGTCCGGATGCCCCGTCACACGAACCCGCCGAGGTAGCCCAACCCGAGGCGATCCTGACGCGGCAGTTCGCCGATTTCGCCGAGTCGATGCAGGGGCAGATGAATGCCTTGGCGGAGCAATTCAGCAGCCTGCGTGATCAGGTCCCTTCGACGGCGGCCGGCGAGGCCAAGGCCGCAGATCTCAAGAGGGAAGATAGACGTCGCGGCCTGGCGGCCGCCGCCGGCCGCTTCTTCTGGGACCGCATGATGCAATCGTTCATGGAAGCCATCCGCGAACGTGGCCCGATGACGGCCATCGAACTCCTAGACACCCTGGACGAGGACGCCCTGGCTATGGCCCGGGCCGCGTTCGAGGACGTCACGACCTCCGTGATCAAGGAAAAGGTCGAGTTCCGCATCTCCAAGGGCAACTACTTCCGCCATGCACCGGGCGGCCGTTACGACGTCCTTCCCAAGCACGGGCCCCGAGCGAAGAGGGGAGGCGGCACCTCGGACGAATGATGTGGGCGGGTGCGCGACGGCAGCCTCAGGCCACCCGAAAGCGCGATGCTGTATTTACAGCAAAACAGCTACGCAGGAAAACGGCATGCTGCGCCTGCAGGATGTTCAGCAGGGTCCGGACGGCAAGGCCGCCTTAACGAGGTGCTGTTAATACAGCTTGCTGTAAAACTGGGGACCGCCCTTCATGGCGAACGAGCCGACGTCGCCGTCCATGGACAAGGCAATGGTCTACCTTCCCCGGGACATGCGCCGGGCGATGAAGGTCCGGGCGGCGGAGCAAGGCCGAACCATCAGCGACCTCTACGCGGAGGCCATCGGTGGCTACCTGAAATCGCGGGCCGACGCGTCCGAGGCAATTGCGCCCGAGGTCCGATCCACGCCGGTACCGCCCGCATCAGCCGCCGGCGCCATGCCGGAGGACATCGCCAAACGCATCCTGGATCGGGTCAACGGGTACGGGCGCATGATCGCGGAGATCCACACCCAGACCTCGGGGTTGGCGTCGTCGGCCGAGACACGGGCCGTGGCCATCGTCATCGCCGCCCTATGCAAGGCAGTGCCTCAGGGTATCAATACGGCGGCCATCAAGACGCTTCTCAAGTCGGCAGGCTTCAAGCAGCACGAGGTGGATTACGCCTGCGACACGCTGCTTCGGGCTGGCGTCGCCCGGCATCAGGGTGGGCGCTGGCACGCATTGGATGTCATCCCCGGTGTGATTTAGCCTCTGGCTACGTCACGGCGTTTTGGGGAGTGCGCCCGCGTGGGAACGCGGACCGATTTGCATCAGAGCGCAGGTTGCTTCCGCCTCAGTGGCTCCCGTGCGAGCACTTCCCGTGATCGGACAAAGTCTCGATCACACGGCATTCGCCGACGCGGCCTTGGCCGCATTCCGAGATCATCCGGTCGAGCTCGCCCCGAAGCGCCATCAGCCGCTCGATCCGCCGGTCGACCTCGGCTAGGTGGCGGCGGGCGATCAGGTCGACGTCGGCGCATGACCGGTCGGGGTGCGCGTTCATCGTCAGCAACTCCCGGATGGCGTCGACCTCGAAGCCGAGCTCGCGGG
>NZ_BPQL01000182.1 GCF_022179225.1 Methylobacterium goesingense | reverse complement strand
CGGTGCGGGCGCACCCGGCATGGCGGGCGTGGAGCGTGTGCAGCACCATGCTCGTCCACTTCGTGGCGAACAGTTCGAGCACCCGGCGCGGCGCGCAATCCTCGCGCCACGACTCGTCCGCGCTCAGCCTCTCCATCGTGGTTACCTTCTGGTGCCTATGACCCCGAACGGTGCCGTCTGGTCGGGGGCGGACTCTCTCCATAGGTCCGGTGCAGATCAAGTCGGAGACTTTCATGACCCGAACGGCCCTCATCGCCGGCGTCAGCGGCATCGTCGGCAACAACCTCGCCCGGCACCTCGTGTCGGAGGGCTGGTCCGTGGCCGGTCTGGCCCGGCGCCCGCCGGCCGACATGCCTGGCGTGACGCCGGTGGCCGCCGACCTGCTCGACCCGGGAAGCCTGCGCGAGGCCCTGGCGGAGGTCCGCCCCACCGACGTCTTCATCACGACCTGGCTGCGCCAGGAGACGGAGGCCGAGAACATCCGGGTCAACGGCGCGATGGTGCGCAATCTCCTCGATGCGCTGCGGCCAAACGGCGGCGTGCAGCATGTCGGCCTGGTCACGGGCCTCAAGCACTATCTCGGGCCGTTCGAGGCCTACGGAAAGGGCACGCTGCCGGCCACACCCTTCCGCGAGGACCAGGGCCGCCTCGATATCGAGAACTTCTACTATGCGCAGGAGGACGAAATCTTCGCCGCTGCCGCGCGGGACGGCTTCGGTTGGAGCGTGCACCGGCCCCACACCATCATCGGCTACGCTCTGGGCAACGCCATGAACATGGGCGTGACGCTGGCCGTCTACGCAACGCTCTGCCGGGAGACCGGCCGGCCGTTCCGCTTCCCGGGCTCGACCACCCAGTGGAACGGGCTCACCGACATGACCGACGCGCGCATCCTGGCGCGCCAGATCGCCTGGGCCGCGACCACGCCGGCGGCCCGCAACGAGGCCTTCAACATCGTCGACGGCGACGTCTTCCGCTGGAGCTGGATGTGGGGCCGGATCGCCGATTGGTTCGGCGTGGAGCCGGCCCCCTTCGACGGCACGATCCTGCCCCTGGCGCAGCAGATGGACGGGGCCGCGCCGCTCTGGGCCGAACTCGCCGCACGGCACGGCCTCAAGGAGGCCGACCTCGGGCGCCTCGCCTCGGCCTGGCACACGGACGCGGATCTCGGCCGGCCGATCGAGGTCGTCACCGACATGAGCAAGAGCCGGCGCCTCGGCTTCCTCGACTACCAGGCCACCGACGACGCGTTCTTCGACCTGTTCGCGCGCCTGCGGGCCGAGCGGGTCATTCCCTGACGCGCGCGCCGTCTCGCGCCGCGGGGGATCGCGGGTGACCGGCATGCGACGAGCGGCCGGCCCCCCGACTTGGCGGCCCGGCCGTTCGTCGCCATCATCGCCCGATCCCCCGATGCGCGAGACCCCGATCCGATGAAGCCGTTCGACTGGACCACCGGCTACCCCACCGTGCGGATGCCGATCTTCGGCCGCAACATGGTCTCGACCTCGCACGCGCTCGCGGCCCAGGCCGGCATCCGCATGCTCTGGCAGGGCGGCAACGCGGTGGACGCCGCCATCGCCACGGCGGCGGCCAAGACCATCACCGAGCCCTGCAGCAACGGGCTGGGCTCGGACGCCTTCTGCATCTTGTGGGACGGTCGGCAGCTGCACGGGCTCAACGCCTCGGGCGGGGCGCCGGCGGCCTGGACCCCCGATTACTTCACCCGAAAATACGGCGCGGCCGAGCGGCCGCCGATGCGGGGCTGGGATTCCGTCACGGTGCCGGGCGCCGTCGCGGCCTGGGTGGCCCTAAGCGAGCGCTTCGGCAGGCTGCCCTTCGCCGATCTCCTGCAGCCTGCCATCGCGATCGCCGAGCGCGGCTATCTCGCCCCGGTAGTGGTGCAGCAGAAATGGGCCGCCGCAGCGAAGGTCGCCGACCTCATGCGCCAGCCGGGCTTCGCCGAGACCTTCCTGCCCCACGGCCGCGCTCCGCATGTGGGCGAGCGCGTCACCCTGCCGGGCATCGCCCGCGCGTTGCGCGCCATCGCCGAGACGAAGGGGCGCGCCTTCTACGAGGGCGAGATTGCCGAGGCCATGGCCCGGCACGCCGCAGCGCATGGCGGCGCGATGAATGTGGCGGACCTCGCCGCCTTCCGGCCCGAATGGGTGACGCCGACCGCCAAGGATTACCGGGGCTACACGCTCCACGAGATCCCGCCGAACGGACAGGGCATCGCCGCCCAGATCGCCCTCGGCATCCTCGAATCCTTCGACCTCGCGGGCCTGGCCCCGGACGGGCCGGAGGCGCAGCACCTCCAGATCGAGGCGATGAAGCTCGCCTTCGCCGACACCTACCGCTACGTCGCCGACGCCCACAGCATGGAGTTGACCCCGGAGGCGATGCTCGACCCAGGCTATCTCGCGTCGCGCGCAAAGCTGATCGACCCGCGCCGAGCCCAAGTATTCGGCGCCGGCAACCCGGTCCGGGGCGGCACGATCTACCTCACCACGGCGGATGAATCCGGCATGATGGTGAGCTTCATCCAGTCGAACTTCATGGGCTTCGGCTCCGGCGTGGTCGTGCCCGAATGGGGCCTGTCCCTGCAGAACCGCGGCTACGGCTTCGTGCTGGATGCGGCGAGCCCCAACGTGGTGGCACCGGGCAAGCGGCCCTTCCACACCATCATCCCGGGTTTCCTCACGAAAGACGGCGCGCCAGTGATGAGCTTCGGCGTGATGGGCGGCAACATGCAGCCGCAAGGCCACGTGCAGACCCTGGTGCGGATGATCGACCACGGCCAGAACCCGCAGGCCGCCTGCGACGCGCCGCGCTGGCGCTTCAACGCCGGCCTGGAGATCAACGCGGAAGCCGCGATGCCGGCCGCGACTCTGCAGGGCCTGGTGGAGCGCGGCCACCGCGTCGACGTGATCGAGGACAGCTACCAGGATTTCGGCGCCGGCCAGTTCATCTGGCGCATGGGCGACCCCGGCACCGAGGGCTATGTCGGCGCGAGCGACCCCCGGCGCGACGGACAGGTCTCGGTCTGGTGAGGTTTGCCGGTCGTCGATCGTCGGAACGCTTCGTACGCGTTCGCGGGGTTGGCGACCGGTCGCAATCCGGTCCTGCCTTGGCCTTCCAAACTGGATCGGACGGGCCGCTGACGACCCATGGCAGCCGTAGAGACAGCCATCGGCGCTTCCCGGAAGCAGCCGCTCATTGGCGATCTGCCAACTCCGGCTCGGGGCAGTGAGCAGACCCTCATGGAAGAGGCGGGCGCGAGCCAAGAGCATCGAGAAGGATGCGGAGGCCATCGAGTGCCGCATCAGTGGATGCTTGGCCGAGCTGCGCGTTCACAGCCGCTCCGTCCAGGGCCAGAGTGGCGGCCCAGGCTATATCAGCGCGAGCCCTCACATTCGGGGACAACAACGCCGCGATAGCATCCCGCACCTCGTGCTTGTGCTGCGCCGCGATGCTAGCGATTGGTAGGGCAGCCTCTCCCGCCTCCGCGACTGTGTTGGCGAAGGCGCAACCCCGGAAGTCGGCGAGGCCGAACCAGGCTCGCGCCGCGTCAAGCACGGGCACCAGCGGAGCCCTCCTGCGCTCGGCCTCGGGCTGCGCGGCGCGGGAGGACGACAGGGCCTCCCGGAACCAAGCCATCCAGGCTGCGTGCCGCCGCTCCAGATAAGCCTGGATAAGAACGTCCTTCGAGGGGAAGTGCCGGTAGAAAGTCACCTTCGTCACCCCTGCCTCCGCGATGATCCGGTCGACGCCGGTGGCGCGGATGCCTTGCCTGTAAAACAGATCCTGTGCCGTCCGCAGGATGCGGTCTCGGGCTGGGATGGGAGCGGATGCCGCGAAGTATGGGTTTGATGTCATCCCAACCATGTAGACAGGCCGTCCTACATAGGACAGTGTAGACAGACCTGTCTACATGAGGCCGCCGTGATGCCCGTACCCACTGTCGCTCTTCCCGCCCAACAGCGGGGTTCGGCCCCTACTCTCTCCACCATCGGCCTCTTCGCCTTCGTCGTGCTGGCCTGGAGCCTCAACTGGGTCGTCATGAAGCTGGCTGTCCAGGAGGTCACGCCGCTGTGGGCGGTCGCCATCCGCACTGCTCTGGCCGCTCTCGTCCTGTTCCCGGCCCTGTTTGCGGCCCGACAGCTCGTATTGCCTTCCCGGACCGACCTGCCGGTCATCCTTGTGATAGCGCTCTTTCACATGGTCGCCTTCTCGAGCCTCATGACGGCGGGGCTGGTCTTCGTTCCGGCGAGCCGCGCCATCGTGCTGGGTTACACCACCCCGCTTTGGGTCGCGCCCGCCGCCTTCCTCTTCCTCGGCGAGCGCGTGTCTGCGCGGCAAGTGGCCGGCATCGCGGTCGGCATCGCTGGCTTGCTGGTGCTCTTCAAGCCGGGCAGCTTCGCGTGGGGGGACGAGGCGGTCCTTCTCGGTAACGGCTTGGTGATCCTGGCCGCGCTCTGCTGGTCGGTCAGCATCGTCTACACCCGGGCTCATCGCTGGGAGGCGACGCCGCTCCAGCTCATGCCCTGGCAATGCCTGCTCGCGACGATCGTCCTCGTGATCCTGGCTCTCTCGGTCGAGGGTGCACCGCCGCCGCGGATCGGCACACCCGCGCTGGTAGCACTCACCTACAACGGCGTCATCGGAACAGCGCTCGGCTTTTGGGCTATGACGGTGGTGAACCGGCGCGTGCCGGCGACCACCGCATCCCTCGGTGTTCTTGCGACGCCTGTTGTGGGGATCGGTCTGTCGGCCGTCATCCTTGCCGAAGGGCTCGATCCGCTGCTCGTCGTCTCGGCGCTCACCATCCTGTTCGGGATCGCGCTCGGTGCGAAAGGACGGGGATGAGTCGGCGACGTCCGCTTCGATGCCCTACTCGCTCGGAAGCGGACTGGCAAAAATCCACCCAACGCAGTCGTACGAGTCCATTTCACGCAACGATGGGCAACCGACCGTCCGACCCTTTTCATCGGGGCGACAACGGATGCCATCGTCCATCGGCTTTCGACGACCAGGAAATTCGCGAGCGAAGCCCTGCCATTGCCAACCGCCGCACTGGCACAGATAATGTATACACTTTTGGACGTGCCGACCGGATCGACCCTGCCGCGCGTCCCGCGCGGACGAGCGTCGATCCCGAACGGTCCCTGAGCCGAAGGACACTGGATGCTGCGTCTGTTCGCTGCCTGCCTCGCCGTGGGCGCTGTCTCGCTGTCACCCGCCCTCACACGCTCCGCGCAGGCCCAGACCCTGCGCTTCGGCTTGATGGAAGACCCGGACGCCCTCGACCCGACGCTGGCGCGCACCTTCACCAGCCGCATGGTCTTCGCAGCGATGTGCGACAAGCTCGTGGATATCGGCCCCGACCTGAAGCCGGTGCCCCAGCTCGCCACCAGCTGGAGCCTGTCGGAGGATCAGAAGACGCTCACCATGACCCTGCGGCCGGGCGTGCTGTTCCATGACGGCGAGAAGCTCGACGCGGCGGCGGCCAAGTACAGCATCGAGCGCCACCTGAAGCTCCCCGGCTCGCAGCGGCGCGGCGAGATCGCGCCGATCGACCGGGTCGAGGTCGTCGACGACCTGACCTTCAAGATCATCCTCAAGACGCCGTTCGCGCCCCTCATGGCGCAGTTCACCGACCGGGCCGGCATGATGGTCTCGCCCAAGGCCGCCGAGCGCCTGGGCGACAAGTTCTCCACCGCGCCCGTCTGCGCCGGGCCGTTCAAGTTCGTGGAGCGCGTACCGCAGGACCGGATCGTGGTCGAGCGCTTCGACGATTACTGGAACAAGGACCAGATCCACCTCAAGCGCATCGAGTTCCGGCCGATCCCCGACGGCACCGTGCGGTTGACCAATCTGCGCGCCGGCCAGCTCGAACTCTTGGAGCGCCTGACCCCCACCGACCTGCCGCAGGTGACCCGCGACCCGAAGCTCAAGGTCGGTTCGACCATCGAACTCGGCTTCCAGTCCATCGTCTTCAACCCGAACCGGGCCGGCTCAGCCGTGGCCGACCCGCGGGTGCGCGCCGCCTTCGATCTGGCCATCGACCGCAACGCCCTGAACCAGGTGGTTTTCAGCGGCGAGTTCCTGCCCGGCAACCAGTGGGTCTCCCCGAAGCACCCGGCCTACGTGAAGGATTATCCCCTCCCGAAGCGGGACATTGCCAAGGCCAAGGCCCTGCTGGCGGAGGCCGGCGTGCCGAAACCGTCCGTCACCCTCACGGTCTACGCCAACAACGAGGCGCCCCAGGTGGGACAGGTCATCCAGGCGATGACCCGCGAGGCCGGCTTCGACGTGAAGCTCCAGGCCACCGACTTCACCACCGCGCTCGACGCCGCCGACAAGGGCAATTTCGACGCCTATCTCTACTCCTGGAGCGGCCGGCCCGACCCGGACGGCAACACCTTCAGCTTCCTGGCCTGCAAGACGCCCCTGAACTACGCCCGCTACTGCAACCCGGAGGCGGACGCGGCGCTCAGTGCCGAGCGCGCCACGGTCGATCCGGCCCAGCGGGCGCAAGCCTGGAAGCAACTGGCCGACCGGGTGATGGCCGACCGGCCGCTGATCTACCTGTTCCACCGCAAGCTGTTCTGGGCCTACAGCACGAAGCTGTCCGGCTTCACGCCCTATCCCGACGGTCTCGTGCGTTTCACCGGCCTCACGCTGAACTGAGGCGGGAGCCCGGCCGATGCTGCGCTTCCTCGTCCAGCGCCTGGCGCTCGCGATCCCCACCCTGGTGATCGCCTCGATGATCATCTTCACCCTGCAGCAATTGCTGCCGGGCGACACCGCGACCGCACTGTCGGGCGAGGAGCGCGACCCCGAGGTCATCGCCTTCATCCGGCAGAAGTACCACCTCGATCAGCCCCTGCCCGTGCGCTACGCCCTCTGGGCCGGCGGTGTGCTCCAGGGCGATCTCGGCGAGTCGATCCGTCTCCAGAAGCCGGTCATCGATCTCGTCATCGAGAAGCTGCCGGTCACCCTGGAGCTCGCCTGTCTGGCGATGCTGGTGGCCCTCGTCATCGGCGTGCCGATGGGCATCCTCTCGGCGGTGAAGCGCGGCACCGCCGCGGACACGATCGCCAACGGCATCGCCCTCTGGGGCCTGTCGGTGCCGAACTTCTGGCTCGGCATCCTGATGATCCTGCTGTTCTCGGTGCAGCTCGGCTGGTTGCCGGCCTCGGGCTACGTCTCGCCCTTCGAGAGCCTGTCCGAGAACCTGCGCTCCATGGCGATGCCGGCCTTCGTGCTCGGCAACGCCATCGCGGCGGTGATGATGCGCCACACCCGTGCGGCGATGCTCGGCGTGCTCGGCTCGGACTACGTCCGCACCGCCCGGGCCAAGGGCGTCTCGCCCTTGCGGCTCATCCTGCGCCATGCGCTCCCCAACGCCGCGATCCCGATCATCACCCTGGGCGCCCTCGAATTCGGGCAGCTCCTGTCGGGCGCGGTGCTGACCGAGCAGGTCTTCTCGGTACCGGGCTTCGGTAAGCTGATGGTCGATGCCGTGTTCAACCGCGACTACGCCACCGTGCAGGGCGTCGTGATCTGCACCGCCACCACCTACGTCCTCCTCAACCTCGCGGCCGACCTCCTCGCGGCCTTCGTCAACCCGAAGCTGAGGCGCGCGTGAGGATGAGCGAACCCTGGGCACAGGCCTCGTCCGAGGATTGTGCGCCTCTCCTCCCCCTTGCGGG
>NZ_BPQL01000181.1 GCF_022179225.1 Methylobacterium goesingense | reverse complement strand
AGCCGATGCTGGCGCGGGCGCAGGCCCGCGCCAGCATCGGCTCCAGCACGGTGCCGGCATCCTCACCAGGGCGCGTGGTGGAGACCTCGACCAGGGCGTAGGCCGCGTGCCGTCCCGCCAGGGGGCGCCGCGCCCCGGCCCGATGGCGCAGGACGATCTCGAGGCCGAAGGGCGCGACGTATTCGAAAGCCGTGAGCCCGGCGCCGGCCTCGGCCCGGAGCGCCACGAACAGCGCCAGGGCGGCCTCGGCGGAGGCGAGGCCCAGGAAGACCACCGACCGCGACAGGGGCCGGGGATGGAGCTTCAGCACCGCCGCCGTGACGAGGCCGAGGGTCCCCTCGGACCCGAGGAAGAGTTGCTTCAGGTCGTAGCCCGCATTGTCCTTGCGCAGGCCCTTGAGCCCGTTCCAGACCCGGCCGTCGGCCAGCACCACCTCGAGCCCGAGAACGAGGTCGCGGGCATTGCCGTAGGCGAGCACCGCCGTGCCGCCCGCGTTGGTGGAGAGATTTCCGCCGATGCGGCAGGAGCCCTCGGAGGCCAGCGAGAGCGGAAACAGCATCCCGGCGTCGCGCGCCGCCGCCTGGACGTCGGCCAGAACCATCCCGGCCTCCACCGTGATGCTGGCATTGACGGGGTCGAGGGCGCGCAGCCGGTTCAGCCGCGCCAGGGAGAGGACGATGCCGCCCTGGGGCAGGCCGCCGCCGACATGGCCGGTATTGCCCCCTTGCGCCACCACCGGCACCCCCGCCTCGGCGCAGGTCCGCACCACGCCGGCGACCTCGGCGGTGTCGGCGGGCCGTACCACCGCCAGGGCATGGCCCCGGCGCAGGCCGCGCGTTTCGGCGAGGTACGGCGCGAGGTCGGGAGCGTTCACGAGCACATGGGCCGCGCCGACGTGTTCGGCGAGGGACGCCAGGAGGCGGGAGGAGTCGGTCACCACGGGTCTCGCAACGGCGGGCCTCGGGCGGCGGCGGGATGGCGCGGCCGGGCCTGGAGCCTATGATAGGAGAGGTGAGGCACTCTGTGCAGGGCGAGCGACCGGGCGCCGCGCCGCATCGGCCGAGAGAAGAGGTTGGAAACCCATGTTGTCCGTGATCCCGAACCCGCCCCGCATCGCCCTGCCGATCGTCGGCAGCGACGACCTGTTCCCGGTCCGGCGGGTCTACTGCGTGGGCCGCAACTACGCGGCGCATGCCCGCGAGATGGGCAAGGACCCCGACCGCGAGCCGCCGTTCTTCTTCATGAAACCCGCCGACACCCTGCAGATCGTGACCGGCGACGCGGCCGTGGACCATCCCTACCCGCCGCGCACGGAGAACTACCATTTCGAGGTCGAGATGGTGGCGGCCCTCTCGGTCGGCGGCCGCGACATCCCGGAGGCCGACGCCCTCCACCACGTCTACGGCTACGCGGTGGGCCTCGACATGACCCGGCGCGACGTCCAGGACGAGGCCAAGCGCCTGGCGCGGCCCTGGGACCTCGCCAAGTCCGCCGACGCTTCGGCTCCGATCGGGCCGCTGCACCCGGCCGACCGGATCGGCCATCCCGTTCGGGGCGCCATCACCCTGGCGGTGGACGCCACCGAGCGCCAGCGCGGCGACCTCTCCGAGATGATCTGGTCGATCCCCGAACAGATCGCGCTGCTGTCCACCTATTTCGAGCTGCATCCGGGCGATCTCATCTTCACCGGTACGCCCTCGGGCGTCGGCGCGGTCGGACGCGGCGAGACCATGACGGCCGCCATCGAGGGCCTGGGCGCCATCCGCCTGCACGTGGTCTGACGGCGTGCTCCTCGATTCATCCTGGATGCTGCGGCTGTTCCATCTCGGGGCGCTCGCCACGCGCGGCATGACGCTGGGCGTGCGCGGGGCCGCGATCGACCCGGAGGGCCGGGTCTGCCTCGTGCGCCACACCTACGTGTCGGGCTGGCACCTCCCGGGCGGGGGCATCGAGGCGGGGGAGAACGCCGCGGAGGCGATGATCCGCGAGTTCCGGGAGGAGGCCGGGATCGTCGTCGATCCCGGGCAACCTTTGCGTCTGCATGGGTTCTACCACAACCGGGCGGCGTCCGGCCGGGACCACGTCGCGCTCTACGTCGCGCCGGTATTCAAGGTCCACGCGCCCAAGGCACCGGACCGGGAGATCGCGGCCTGCGAGTTCTTCTCCCTCTCCGAACTGCCGGCGGACACCACGGTGGCGACCCGCGCACGCCTGCGCGAGATCGCCGAGGGCCTGCCCCCGTCCGCGCATTGGCAGCCCTGACGCCGGCAAACGGTCCCGGCGATTCAGCGCTTGCAACACCCGGCGGAATGGTGTTTAGAGACGCCGTCCGGGGCCGCCGGCGGGTCATTTCCTCCAGCGGCGCGGTTGTGAGCGGGTGTAGCTCA
>NZ_BPQL01000180.1 GCF_022179225.1 Methylobacterium goesingense | reverse complement strand
TGGCGCGCCGCGTCGCGGGCCGTCGCCGCCTGCATCACCACCGTTCCGCCCGGCGCCCGGATCTGGCCGCTGTGCTGGATCAGCGCCGCGTCCGAGCCGTCCTTGCGCGAGGGGATGGCGACCTGCAGGAACCCGTCGCCGGAGAAGTCGAGGGTGGCCTGCTCGCCGGCGCCGAGCCCGACCTTGCCCATCGGCACGCTGATCAGGCCCGCATTCTCGACCCGACCGCCCAGCAGCGCGACGTAGCCGCCCCTCTGAACCGTGATACTGCCCTGGTTCGACACCGTGCCGGACTGGCCCGTGCCGCGGAAGAGGCGCTTGCCCGCCTTGAAGTCTCCGTCTGTCGTGTCGAGGGTCGAGGCCACGAAGGCGCCCGCCTGAACCGTTCCGGTCCGGGTGATCGCGACCCCGTTCGGGTTCACGAGGTAGATCTGCCCGTTGGCGTTGAGTTGGCCCGCGATCGTCGAGGGGGCCGAGCCGGTGACCCGGTTCAGGATGGCCGAAGAGGCCGAGGGCTGGCTGATGTCCACCCGCGCGCCCTGGCCGATGGAAAACCCCTGCCAGTTCACGATCGCGCTCGACGTCGTCTGCTGGATAGTCATCTGGTTCGCCGAGGGCGTGCTGATGCTCACGCCGCCGTGGACCGTCGAGGCGCCGGTCGGCAACTCGCCCGCCCCGGCCGCGAACGAACCCGTTAGAGCCGTACCTGTCAGGAGCAGTTGGAGCAGGGGTCGGACAGTGCGGTTCATGGACGATCTCTGAGGCGCAGGCTGGCCAGGTCGTGGTGACGGTGTCTCGGTGGCGGTCGGATCAGAAGCGGACGGCGCCCACCACAGTGAAGCGGTTTCCGTCGGGCAGGGCATCGTTGCGGAAGCGGCGCCCGAACTCGAGGGTGAGCGAGGTCAGGGTGCCGTTGGGCTCCGCTTGTGACAGCATGCGCACGCCGACGCCCACCGCCGAGACACCGAGTCGTGCCTTCTCGAACGTGGTCGGCTGCTCGAGGTAGAGCGCGCCGGTCGCCCCGAAGACGTAGGGCGCGATCGAGAGCGGAAGGCCTTCCGGCGTCACCGAGAAGGGCGACGACAGCTCGCCGCGCACAACCCAGCCGCTGTCGCCGCCGAGGCTGCCGGCGTCGAAGGTGGAGAGCTCCTGGAACGACGCGAAGCTGATCTGCTCGCTGCGCGCGAGCGCCTGGCCGAACGAGGTCTGGCCCCGCGCGTACAGGCCCAGCACCACGGGATCGAAGAGGGGCTGGGTATAGCTGACGAGCGCGTCGAGCTTCTGGAACTCGGCATCCGCGCCGAGGCGGGACAGCGGCAGCACAGGCGTCGCATCGGCGGCGCTGCGCGCGCCCAACCCGTTCACGCCGAGTGAGAGGGTGCCGGTGGCGGCGAGCAACCCCCCGTTCTCGAAGCGCATGTCGCCCGCGCCGCTGAGGCGCAGGACCCGCAGCTCATCGAGGCTCAGCGGTGCGATCGTCGCCGGCAAGACGAGGCCGAGCTGCTCGCGGGTGGCATCGAAGGCGACTTCGGTGAAGAAGTTGGCGGTGCGGCTGCGCAGCCAGGGATAGCGCAGGCGGAAGGAGAGACGCTCGAAGTCGCTGCTGGTCTGGATTCCGTTGCTCAGACGCGGCGCCGTCCGGCTGTTGGTCGCCTCGAAGTTGAAAGTCAGCCCGTCCGTGCCGAGCGGGAGGATGAAGCCGCCCGCGAGGGTGCGCAGACGCGGATTGTCGCCGAACGGACTGCCGATACCGCGGGCATCGTTCTCTCCGGGATGGCCGAAGCCGCGGAAGTAGATGGTCTCGCCCTGGCCAAAGGCGGTGTTGATGTCGAGGCCGCCACCGAGGGAGAATCCGCCGAGCTGGCGGCCGACGGTGTTGTCGCCGCTGAAGAACCCCGTGACGGGCTTGTAGAGCGACTCGATGATCAGAGCGGTTCCGCCCTGTGCGGTGCTGGGCGACAGGGTCGAGCGGAGGGCGACGCCGGGCGTATCCCCGGCCAGGAGCAGGCGCCGCTCGATCTCGCCGATCTGCAGGTCGCGCCGCCCGATCAGGGGTTCGAGGAGGGCGGAGACGCGGCTCCGCACCGGATCGGGCACGTTGCGGTAATCGATGCGCTCGATGAAGCCGCTGACCACGACGAGGCGCAGGCGGCCGCCATTCCTGAGCTGCTGCGCGGGCAGGACGACGCGGGTGAGGACCGCGCCCGAGGCGATCAGGGCGGCTTCGAGGTCACGGGCCGCGGCGAAGATCTCGGCGGCGAGGATCTGGCGTCCGACGAGCCGGCTCTCCAGGCGCTGCAGTTCGGGCGCGAAGCCGGGGGGGGCGTTTTCGATGCTGACGCCGGAGAGGCGCACGCTCAGGCGATCCGCGCCGGCGGGCGTTCCAAGGCCGGGCTGGCCCGAGAAAACGAGACCGTTGCCGCCGCCGGACTGAGGCGGACGAAAGCTCGGAGGGGTAATCTGACTGGCAGTCTGCGCCGAAACCTCACCGGTTACGCAGAAGACGGCACTCAGAGCGATAAGCGAAAAACGGACCCATAAGTGCTGAGAGGACATCTTAGTGGCTGAGCCGCTTTCATATCGCGCAAGCCCTTCTCGCGCCCCACTAGCGACAATGCCAGTTGACGCCCGCAGGTCAACGGAACATGCGACTATTGACATGTTCCAGAGCGATGTCTGCGAGGGAGTGTATCAATTCAGCATCACCACAGCATATCAAGGAATAAATATTTATAATAACCAGAAGCAAGCATGATGCCTAATAAAAGCAGTGGCTATATATTCCTACGATATGACCTGATCGATAATTTGGATTGAACCGAGCGAGAGGCTACTGCATGGCTGCTACCATGGATTGTCGGAAGGCCAGATTGAGGAAGCTGATAGGTGCAGGCGGCCGGTAGCCCAGGGATGAATGCGGCCGGACGCGGTTGTAGCTGTTTTGCCATTGAGCGATCACGGCTTGGGCTTCCTTGAGCGAGCAAAACATCTTTGGGCGCAGGCATGCGTCACGTAGCTTGCCGTTGAAGCTTTCACGGTATCCGTTCTCCCACCGCGAGCCCGCCGTGATGTACGGAATTTCGAGCCGGCTTCGGCGACCCACTTGCGCAGTGCTTTCGAGATCATCTCGCTGCACGGTCCTTCGGTTCCGGACCAGTGTCGCCGCGGATGTGCTCCGGGATGCCATGCAGGCACATGGCGTCGGCCAGCGCCTCGATCACACCGAGACTGTTGATGCGTCGCGCCACGTTCAGCGCGAGGCACGCCCGACTGTGCTCGTCAATCAGCGTCAGGATGCGTAGGCTTCGCCCAGGTTCGTCTGGGCCTGCGCGAAGTCGAAGCGCCAGACGTGATGACGCCGAAGCGGCCGTAGTCGCGCGCGGGAGACGTCGTTCAGCCAGAGGCGGCTACAGGGTCTCTGTCGGCTCGGGACCTTCAGCCCCTCGCGACGCCGGATGCACTGAACCCGATCCTTGCCCACCTGCCAGCCCTCTGCCTGCAGCAGCGCGAAGACGCGGCGGTAGCCATAGCGCCCGTACTCGGGCGTCAGGGCAAATGACGGCGCGGGTCAACTCACCCTCGTCGGCCGGCACGGTCGGCTCGTAGCGTTGCGTGTCGCGGGGCTGACCGACGATCCGGCAAGTGTGACGTTCCGAGAGGCCGTACTCTGCTCACGGATGCCGTCGACCGCCTGCCGGCGTCACTCTGGGGCTAAAAGTTTTGCTGGCGCTGGCCTTCGGCTCACGAGGCGACGTCCGCCAGCACCTGCTCTTCCGGGGATAGCGCGGCTACAAGCCGTCGCAGCCGTGCGTTCTCGCGCTCGAGATCCTTCATATTCCTGGTTTGATCGACCTTCAGTCCGACTCCTTCTGTCTTGGCTGATCCTGTCGATCAGCCCGGTCCGAAGACAGCCGGTCAGGTCAAAGTCCTGAAAAGCGAAGTAGTGGCCCGAGCCATCGAGAAGCCTGCCGCCCTGCTGCGGCGGGCGCGCACGGCACGCGTTTGGCGACTTGACGCTCCCTCGGCGCCTCTCGCCGACGCACATGACGTGCTTGACCGCCAATGGGGCGCATCTTCATTTCGCCGCCCGCCTCCTCGAGCGCCGTAGTACCATCGACTATAGGGCTACCCCAGCTACGCCTAATGGCCATCCATACAGGCGCCAAATCGGTGTTAAGTACTCCTTAAATAATGAGGCATGGCGATGCAGAACGATCTCGCCGTTGGAGGAATGAACGCTGCCATCGGGCGCAGTTCATGGCCTCGCCTGGGGTATCCGAGCACCTCGGAAGTCCTTCCTCCCAATCGCGTGCTGTTCTGGCAGGGCGAGCCGCAAAACAAAGAATTGGAAATATTGGAAGGCGCTGTACGGGCGGTGCGCCTCTGCTCTGCCGGAGAACGGCAAGTTCTGGCATTCTTTTGGCCCGGCGATACCATCCATTCAAGCTGCATGGGCACCCCAACCTATACAGCGGAGGCGGTCACCTATTGCAGGATACGCTCGCGGCAAAGTTCTCAGAGTACCGACCGAGGCGTCCCGGTCAGTGCACATGAGCAGGTTCTTCGGGAGATGCTCGATCTGATCCAGGGCGTGAGCCGGCGCTCCGCGCTGAGTCGCATCGCGTGGTTCATCCTGCGGATGCGCAACCACCTTCCGTGCATGGATGCCGATCCCGACACCTACAAGTTCCTCATCCCGCGCAACGACATCGCCGATCATCTGGGGTTGTCGCCGGAGACGGTCTGTCGTGGCCTGATGGAGCTGAAACGGCGGCAAGCCATCGAGATGCCGACCCGTCGCACCATCCGGTTCCGGAACGTCGCCCAGATCCTCAGGATCGCCAAGCGCCAGGGATAAAACGGTACTCCTCTCCGAACACCGCCCGATTCGGCATCTGGGACCGATCCTTCCATCCAAGTCCGGATACAGGCTCCAGCCCTGATCGCGCGGCGGCTTAATCGAGCGTGCGTCGGCCAAGGTCGGGTCTTCGAGAAGCCAGGGCGCGCGACAGGGGGGGAGTTGAGGCATGTGCGGCCTGTGCGGCTACATCGACCCCTGGAACAGAGGCGGCCGTGACGTCCTCGTTCGCATGGCGGACCTCCTCCGCCATCGCGGCCCCGACGATGCGGGCGTCGCGCAGGGCGAGGGCTGGGGTTTGGGCTTCCGCCGCCTCGCCATCCTCGACTTGAGCCCCAACGGCCACCAGCCCATGAGCTACGGCAACGGGCGGTTCCACCTCGCCTTCAACGGCGAGATCTACAACCATGTCGAGTTGCGCCGCGATTTGGAGGCGGAGGGCGAGCGTTTCCGGGGCGGCTCCGACACGGAGGTCCTGTTGCGGCTCCTCGCGCGGCGGGGAGAGGCCGCGCTGCCAATGCTGAACGGCATGTTCGCCTTCGCGCTGATCGACACCGAGCGCCGCACTTTCCTGCTGGCCCGCGACCGCCTCGGGGTGAAACCCCTCTACTACGCGACCGGAGGCGGAAGCCTGCGCTTCGCCTCCGAGCCAAAAGCCATGCTGGCTTGGCCGGGCGAGCGGCGCGAGATCGACGATGCGGCCGTGGCGCGCTACCTCGCGCTGGGATACCTGCCCGGGGAGTCGGCGATCTTCCGCGGTCACGCCAAGCTCCCGCCGGCCCACGTCCTGGCGGGCTCCCTGGACGACCCCTCTGCCGCACGGTTGCGTCCCTATTGGGATCTGTCGCTCAGCGACGATCCGACCCGGCGGCCATTATCCCCTGGTGAGACGGAGGAGCTCGAGCACCTTCTGCGGGACGCCGTCCGCATCCGGCTGCGCAGCGACGTGCCGGTGGGTGTGTTCCTGTCGGGCGGCTTGGACAGCGGGCTCGTCGCGGCTTGCGCTGCCGACGTGCCGGGTCCGCGCCCGCTCGCCCTGACGGTCGGATTCGCGGAGGGCGAGGCCAACGAGACCGACCTCGCCGCGGCCACGGCACGGCATGTCGGGCTGGATCACCGCGTCGTCGCCCAGAAGCCGGACGGCCTCGACCGCCTGGACGAGCTCGCCTGGTTCTTCGACGAGCCGTTCGGCGACCCTTCCGCATTGCCGACCTTCACCTTGTGCGAGGCCGCCGCGACGGTCGGACGCGTGTTCCTGTCGGGCGACGGAGGCGACGAAGCCTTTGCCGGCTACCGGCGCTACGTGGAGGCGCTTCGCCACCGCCGCGTCATCGATGCGGCTCAGTTCGTGGGGCCAACCCTTCGCCGGGTTGCCGGGCTGGCGCCCGCCCTGTCGCCCCTGCGGGCCCGACTGGCCAAGCTCGGCCTGCCTGACCGGGGCTGCGCCGCCGCGTTCGACGATCTGCCCGCAGACCCCGCCCTGGCGGCTGTCGCGCACCCGCGTCTGCGCCCCCTCCTGGCGGAGGCGGGTGCGCCCCTGTGGGCGCGGTGGGCCCGCAGCCGCGGCAGGGCGACGATCCTGCGCCAGCAGGATCTCGATTACCGGCTTTACTTGCCGGACGACGTGCTGGTGAAAGTCGACCGTGCCTCGATGGCCCATTCCGTCGAGGTGCGGTCTCCGCTTCTCGACATACGCCTCGTGGAGTGGGCCGCCCGGCTGCCGCGCGGGGCTTTGCTCGACGCGCATGAGGGCAAACTCCCGCTGCGCGCGCTCGGTCGGCGGCTCCTTCCGACAGCCGTCGAGCGCGGTGCCAAGCGGGGTTTCGGCGTACCCCTCGATGCGTGGTTCCGCGAGGCCAAAGGACAAGCGCTCGTGCGAGAGCGGCTGCTCGGCGCTCACGGGACGGATCTGGGCCACTGGGACCGCCGAGGTGTGGGTCGCATCCTGGACGTCCACGGTTCAGGCGCCGGGCGCGGTTTCGGGGTTCTCCTCTGGCGCCTCCTGATGCTGGAGGCCTGGACGAGGCAGCACGCGGCGCGGACGCGACCCGCGGAGGCCCGGCACGGCGAGCGTGCCGGCAGACCGGCCCCGGGCTGCACCCGCGCTCACGCCGGGCAGGCATCGTTCTGACCGACCCCGCTAAAGTCTGGTCGACCGTGGCTGGTCCGGCGCGGCGTGATGGCGATGATCCTTGTCGGCGATCGATGACGCCGGCCCGGCGTCGGGTGCCGGAAAAAGGGCATCGCTGCGCCCGGTCAGGCGGTAGACGACCAAACCGACCCATTCTTTCGCGGCCACGTCGAGCAGGTGGAGCCCGTCCGCCGTGTGCTCGAACGTGAATCGGGTCGCGAACGGCCCCGCCGTGCGGAAGTCCACGGGGTAAGGCTCGACCACGAGACCGACCCGACGAAAGGCGCCCATGGCCCGGGGCATGTGCCACGCCGAGGTGACGAGCAACCAGCGCTCGCCCGGGTGCTGCTTCAGCAGCTTGCGCACCTCTTCTGCGTTCTCGGCGGTGGTCCGCGAGCGCGCCTCGATGGTGAGACGGGCCGGCGCAATGCCGATTTCCTCCAGGTAGGCGGCCGCCAGCACGGCCTCGGGCGCGCGCGCTCTCCCGCCGGTCGGGGACGGGTCGCCGCCGGTGTAGATCAAGCGCGCCGTCGGGTGGCGATGGGCCAGATCGATCAGCGCCGTGATACGGCCTCCGGCATCGTTGAGCGTGAGCTGTCCGCGGGTGCGTGACGTGGTGAGATCGACCCCACCCGAGAGGACGATGATGCCGTCCACCGGCCGAACGACGTCGTGCTGCGCCTGGAAACGCTGCTCCAGGGGCAGGAGTGCCCAATTGGCGAGCGGGGTCAGTCCAGAGAGCGTTGCCAGCACGCCGGCCCAGGCGAGCCCGGCCCCGACACGGTGCCGGCCCGCCGCCATCATGGCCAACCCAAGCAGCGCAAGCCCGGGAAACAGGTTCGACGGGGTGGCCAATCTCCAGGCGAACTGTCCCACAAGATGAAGCAGGACCTGGACCGCCTCCGGATTCCCCGTCACGCGCCTGCTCGCCTGCGGGGAAGCGGGCAGGTTTCGCGTTCGTCATCCGCGCGCGTGCCGGACGCGGGGGCGGCCGCCCCCTGGATCGGGGCGGGCGGCGGCGGGGCGGGCCGACGCGATCGGTTCCGCCGACGCTGAGCCTCGAACAACTGTTCGCCGACGTCACCCAGGCGGTAACGGGCATGCATTTTCAGGTTCACGTCGGTGAGAACCGCGAGGGTGGTACGCTCGCCCGGAGCCGGCCCGTCGCCCACGAGCGGCATGGGCCGGCGCAGGAGACGCAGGGCCTGGTCCGCGACCCTTCGATCCGTACGCCCCCAGGCCAGCGCCATCAGCGTGGCGTCAGCCCCTTCCGCGACCAACCGGACCTGCGAGGAGGCGAGTACAGGCGGGGCGTCCACCACCACGAGATCGTACCGATACGCCAGGATCTGCCTGACCCGGCTGGAGCGATCGCATCCCAAGGCGAGCACGAGATCACGTCCGATGCCCTCGCTGACGGGACGGTCGACGCCGAGCACCGGATCGCGTGCGAAAGCGGCGGCGGCTGAGAAGGATCTCGAGGCCGTACCGGCTTCGGTGAGCGGGTAGGGGGGGACGTGCTGTCCGAGATCGGCATCGTCGTCCCAGCGCACCAGCAGGACGCGGCGCCCGTCTTTCCGGGCGCGTGCGGCGAGGGCGGTCGCCAGCCCCGCCTTGTCCTCCGCCCGCGCGCAGGCCGTGACTTGCACGACGCAGGAGGAGCCGGAGCGGCCGCAGCGGTGCAGCAATGTCAGCGCGATCGAGCCTACCGCACGGCCCCAGGGTGCGTGCACGTCATCGGTCGAGGCGCCGGCCCCTCGCTTGGTCGGCGCGCGTGGGACGAGGCCGAGGCATGGGACGCCTAGTTCCTCCTCCACGTCGCGCTCGCTCCGGTAGCCCTTGGCGAGCCGCTCCAACAGGAGCGCGACCATCGCGCCCAGGATGCCGAAGGCCACCAGAGCGGGCACGGCCACCACGACGGGGTGCAGCGAGTTCGGCCGCGTGGGCACCGAGGCCGCGGCGACGACCCGGGCGGCGGATGCGAACGCGGGCTGCGGCTTGCTCGCCTCTTCCAACTGGCGCTGCTGCTCGGTCAGGTTTTTCCGGGCCGTTTCCAGGCGCAGGTCCAGGGCCTGCCTCTTGATGCGCTGGTCGACAGTCGTTCCCTGGACGGCTTTGAGCTCGGCGAGGCGCGCCTCGAGCGCGTTGGCCTGAAGCCGGACGACCCGGAGATCGTCGGCGGCGGCCGATACCCCGATATCCCGCTCGCGCGCGGCGATCTCCGAGCGCAGCAGGACCAGTTGTTGGGTCATCTCGGCGACGGATTCACCCTCGCGGTCGGTGACGGCCGCCCCGTTCTCGACCTGGAAGGCGCGCACCCGTTGCTCGGCCTCTGCCACTTCCGCCCGGGCCTCCTCGACTCGCTGCTCCTGAAATTCCCGGCGTCCGGAAGCCTCCTGGGTCCGGCGCTCGCCCAGCTCCCGCACGTGGCGGGTGACCATGCCGTTGGCGACAAGCGCCGCCCGCTGCGCGCTGCGGTCCTGGAAGCTGACGCTGATGATGCTGGACTGGCGCTCCTGACGCACCAGCATCGCCGTACGAGCCTGGCCAGGACCGAGGTCGCTCGATGGCGTCTCGGCCTCGGGCTCCACCGGGCGGGACGCCAGGCCGAGTTCCCGCGCGGCATCGCGCAGCAGGAATCTGGCACGCTCGACGAACGAGGGCTGGGCCCCGATGGCGGCCGAGGCGGCGATGTATCGGGGCTCGGCCGCCAAGTCATCGAACACGCGCCTGAGGCGCGCCTCGGACGTGAGAAGGATGATGTGCGTGTCCACAACGGGCGCGAGCAGGCCGGCGGCGACCTCTGAGGCGGCCGGCTCGACCATGACCTGCGCGGTGGCCACGTAGGAAGGCGGCAGGAGAGCGGACAGCGTGCCCGCGAGCAGCGCCCCCGTGACCGCTACGAACCCGATGAGGCGGGCCCGCCGCCTGATCACCGAGAGGAGGTCGCGCATCCGGAGGCCGCTATCGGCGTAAGCTGCGGCGGGCCCCCTCGCCGGAAAGGGGCGAATCCCCGCGCGCTGCTCCGGTACTGGGAACGGTGCGTCGTGGCGCGCCTCCCCCGGCGCTACGATCTCCCTCAGCGCCGCGATCGCCTCCCGGCTCGTCCCCGCCTCCCGCAGCGTCGCCTGTTCCCGCTGGCGCGCGCCGCGCGCGATGTCCCCTGCCTCATTCACGCTCACGGCTCCTTCCGGTCCATTCGCCCGACGCGCTGCCCATGCCGCGCGCATCGAAGCCGCGGCGAGGATGCGAGCGATTTCAGGCTAGGCCGCGGGGCCGGTCCGAAAGTGACGGCCGTCAGTTCACGCGGCCGACGAGCCACCTAGGGTCGCGACTGCCGACTGGGGCAGCTTAGCCGGCACGCCGATCGGGACACGTCGAACGAGGAGGATCACGTGAAAGCGGTCATCCAAGCGGGCGGACGAGGCACGCGCCTCATGCCCTACACCTCGGTTCTGCCGAAGCCGCTCATGCCCATCGGGGCAAAGCCGGTTCTCGAACTCCTCGTGAAGTGGCTGCGCCGCAACGCGATCGAGGAACTCTACATCACCACCGGTTACCTCGGGCACCTCATCCGCAGCTTCTGTGGCGACGGGCACCAGTGGGGCCTGCACATCGTCTACACCGAGGAAACAGAGCCCCTCGGCACGATCGGCGCGCTCACGCTGCTCGAACAATACCTGGACGAGACCTTCCTCGTCCTCAACGGCGACGTTCTCACCGACCTCAGCCTCCGGAGCTTCACGGGCATCCACCGCGCCCACGGCCACCCCTTCACGATCGCCACCGCGTGCCGCTCCAACAAGCTGGATTTCGGCGTCATCGAGGATGAGGACGGCGTGGTCATCAGCTTCAACGAGAAGCCGGTGCTCACCAACAGCGTGAGCATGGGCATCTACTGCATGGAGCCGGAGATCCTGGACTTCATCCCCCGTGGGATGCCGTTCGGCGCGGACGACCTCGCCCACTGCCTGCTGGCGAAGAAAGTCCCCATCCACGTCTACAAACACCAGGGTCTGTGGCTCGACATCGGACGGGTCGAGGATTTTCACAAGGCGCAGGACATCCGGTGGGAGGAATTCGCCCCGTCCCTCATGGTCGTGGGAGCCTGACATGGAGACCGTGTCCGCGCGCGCTCCGGCAGCCTCGGATCCCGCCCCACTCGAGCCCACCCGCGAGTCACGCCGGCTTCTCGTGGCCGAGCCGTGTCTCGGCCTCGGGGAGATGACCGCGTTGGCCGAGGTCATCGACGGCGGCTGGATCACCATGGGTGAGCGCGTGCGGGCTTTCGAACGCGCCTTCGCGGAGATGCACGGGACGGAGGACGCGGTCGCGGTGAGCTCGTGTACGGCGGGGCTGCACCTGATCATGCACGCGCTCGGGCTCGGCCCGGGCGACGAGGTGCTGGTGCCCTCCCTTACCTTCGTCGCGACGGCCAACTGCGTCCGCTACGTCGGCGCCACCCCGGTCTTCGTCGACATCGCGAGCACGGAGCTGCCGTTGATGTCCGTCGCGGATGCCGCGGCCAAGTGCACGCCGCGCACCCGGGCGGTGATTCTGGTCCACTTCGCGGGCTACCTGATCGACCCCGAGCCCTGGCGGGCCTTCGCCGCCGAACGCGGTCTCGTGCTGGTCGAGGACGCGGCGCATGCCGCGGGCTTGCCCGGCGTCGGGACCCTAGGCGCGGCCGCGGCCTTCAGCTTCTACGGCAACAAGAACATGACCACGGCGGAGGGCGGTATGGTCGTCGCCCGCGATCCGGCGCTGCGCGAGGCCGTCCGCCAGGCCCGTGGCCACGGCCTGACCACCGGTACGTTCCAACGGCTGAACAGCCGCACGCCGACCTACGACGTCACCATGCTGGGCTTCAACTACCGCATGGACGAGCTCAGGGCGGCCATGGGCCTGGTCCAGCTCTCCCACCTCTCCGAGTGGAACGAGACCAGGCGCGCGCTGACGCGGCGCTACCGGAGCCTTCTCCGCGCGGAGTGCCCGGAGGTGAGCCTGCCTTTCGAGGACGCACGCCCCTCCGTGCACCACATCATGCCCGTGCTGCTGCCCGCCAACGCCGACCGGCAGGCGGTCATCGACGCCCTCGCGGAGCGGGGCGTCCAGACCACCATCCACTACCCGCCCGTACACCGCCTCTCGTTCTACCGCGCGCAGGATTCCGCCCCCGACCTGCCCACGACCGAGGCTTTCGCGGACCGGGAACTGACCCTGCCGCTCCACCCCCGCATGAACCAGCACGACGTTCGCCGGGTCGTCACGGCCCTGCGCGAAGCGCTCGCCCCCTGAAACACTCGTCCCCGAGACCCCGCCCGGCGCGGGTGTGCATCCTCCCGACACGGAACTGCCTCATGACCGACGTTTCCGTTGCCCAACCCCGCCGTACCCGGGTCTTTGCTCGACTCCACCTGCACGAGGCCGCGCGGCGCCGTGCCTTCGACCTCGTCGTGGTGGTCTTCGCCGCCCTCCTGCTGGCGCCCTTGGCGCTGCTCGTCGCCCTCGCGATCCTGCTGGAATCGGGTCGGCCCATCCTGTTCGCGCAAGTCCGCCTCGGGCGCGGCGGGCTGCCGTTCGTGATGTACAAGTTCCGGAAGTTCGGTCCCAGAGCCGGCGCCGCAGGCAGTCCGCTGACCCTGGAGGGGGATGCCCGAATGACCACGGTCGGGAGGGTCCTGATGGCGACCAAGCTCGATGAGTTGCCTCAGTTCTGGAACGTGCTCCGCGGCGACATGGCGGTCGTCGGGCCCCGCCCCGAGAGCCTGGCCTTCGCGGATTGCTTCCATGACGGGTTCGACGAGGTTCTGGATCACAAGCCGGGCCTCCTGGGGCCCTGCCAGATCCTGTTCCGCAGCGAGAGCGAACTCCACACGCGGAACGTCGACCCGCAACGCTTCTACCGGGAGGTTCTCTTCCCGCTCAAAGCGCGCGCCGACATGGCCTATTTCCGGACGCGGACGCTCGCTTCCGACCTCGCCCTCACCGTCCGGGGGGGCCTGATCGTCCTGGTCCCCAGGCCCATGCCGGAGATTGCGCCGGACGGCACCACCCTCGTTCCGGTTTCGTCCGGGGACGCGAGCCCGCCCGTTCAGGGCACGGCCTGAGGAAGAGGCGACGGATCGGTCTTGAACCGCCAGAGCTTGAGGGAGACCATCATGGATTACGCCGACACCAGGGTCCTCGTGACCGGAGCGGACGGGTTCATCGGCTCGCACCTGGCGGAGGCCCTGGCGCGCCGCGGCGCACGGGTGACGGCGCTGGCCCTCTACAATTCGTTCGACAGCCACGGCTGGCTGGACGACGTGGCACCCGAGGTGCGCGCCCGGCTCGACCTCGTGCGCGGCGATGTTCGCGACGCCGCCTTCGTCGGACGGTTGGTGCCGGGGCACGACGTCATCTTCCATCTGGCGGCGCTCATCGCCATCCCGCACTCCTACGCAGCGCCCCAGGCCTACGTGGACACCAATGTCACGGGCACGCTGAACGTGCTGGAGGCGGCGCGCCAGCATGGAACCCGGCGGGTCGTCCACACCTCCACGAGCGAGGTCTACGGCACGGCGCTCACCATGCCGATCCGGGAAGACCATCCCCTCCAGGGCCAGTCGCCCTACTCGGCCTCGA
>NZ_BPQL01000179.1 GCF_022179225.1 Methylobacterium goesingense | reverse complement strand
CGGCCGAAGCCGGGCGGGTGAAGGTGTGCGTCACTGTTCCTGGGAAGGAACGTACGCACTCTCTCACGTGGTATGCCAGCATTGAAAGCCCCGACACCGCTCCCGAGCGACAGGTCGGCCGGATCGAAACAAAAACCCGCCACGGCCGAAGCCGGGCGGGACAAGGATCGCTTCGGGAGGAAAGCGTGGTTCGGTTCTACGCCAGCGCCCGGGCGACACCAGCCACAGCTTTGCAGTTCTGGTATGCCAAGAATGCGGACCGCGACATGGATGCGCGGCTCACGTGTGGGTGTGGGCCAGGGTCTCGTCCAGCCTGTCGCGACGGGACGGTCTTCGCATCGGCAGCCTCGTCACCCTGCTGCGTCAAGCCGCGTCCAGAACGAGCCTGGATTCGAGGCGCAGCGCCTCCGCCGCCGGTATCGGCCGGCCGAGGTGATAGCCCTGCAGGAACGGGCATCCCATCCCCGTGAGGGTTCGCAGATCCGCTTCACCCTCGATGCCTTCGGCGACCACCTCGAGGTCGAGGGCGCGGCCCAGGCTGAGGACGGCCTGGATCATGCCGCGCTGATCCTCGGATTCACTCAGTCCCGTCACGAGGCTGCGGTCGATCTTGACGCGCCGTGTCCCCAATCGCCGCAGTGAGGCGAGCGAGGAGTAGCCGGTTCCGAAATCGTCGAGCGCGATGCGGATGCCGGCTTCCGTGAGTGCCGCGAGCTTGCTCTGGACGGCCTTGATGTCGAGGGCCGTCTCCTCCGTGATCTCGATCTCCAGTCGGCTCGGCGGCAAGCCCCGGGCCTGGAGGCGCTGGAGAATGATCTCGTCGACCGGGATCTGCGCCATCTCGCGCGGTGATACGTTCAACGCGACGCTGACGTCGTCTCGGCCCTCACGGCCCAGGGCGACCATCAGGTCGCAGACGTTCTCGAGGATGAAGCGCAACAGGGACTCGGTCAGGCCCGACAGCGCGGCGGCCGTCAGGATGTCGGGCGGCGCGATCCAGCCGTGGACGGGGTGGCGCCAGCGCAGGAGTGCCTCGAAGCAGGCGATCCGCTGGTCGCTCCGCCGGTAGATCGGCTGGAACCACACTTCCAGGTGCCCGTCCGTGAGAGCCTGGGGCAGGTCGCGCTTGCTGTCGCGCCGGATCGTGGCGCGCGCGCGCAGCGCTTCGTCGAAGGTGTGGTGGCGGTTGCGACCGGACGCCTTGGCGACGTAGAGGGCCTCGTCGGCGCAGCTCAGCATCTCGGTCAGGGTGGTGCCCGTCAGGTGGCAGACGCCGATGCTTAGGCCGAGCCGTCCGGCATCGAACGTCTCGAAGCGATCCGCCACGGTCCGGATCAGACGATGGGCCAGATCCGCGGGCGCGATCGCTCCGTCCGTCAGTGGATAGAGAATGGCGAATTCATCCCCGCCGAAACGCGCCGTCAGGCAGCGCGGGGGCAGCACACCCTCGATGCGGCGCGCCACCTCGATCAGGACCCCGTCGCCACGCTTGTGTCCATAGAGGTCGTTGACCGACTTGAAGCCATCCAGATCCAGGAGCAGCAGGCAGCATTCGGTCTCGCCGCCGACGATCGCCTCGGCCTTCCGTTCGAAGCCGGCCCGGTTGAGCAATCCCGTGAGGCCATCGTGCATGGCCCGGTGGCTCATCTGGTCGGCCAGTTCCTGGGCGCCGGCATGAGCCCGGTCGCTCGCCAGGGCCAGGGCCCGGGCCTCGTGCTTCAACCGGCTCGATTCCCGAAAGCTTCGCTCGGTCTTCGCCGCGCTCCGAACCAGCGCAAAGAGGTAGAGCAGGACCGTCGCGGCCAGGCACAGACTCTCGAACGCGCCCTGTGCGACGAGGCAGCCCGCCACGGATAGCAGCGGAGGCACGATGAAGCAGGTCGGGATACGGGCGTAGGCGATCCCATGCGTCACCGCGCCTGCGGTGATGCCACAGGTCACCGTCAGGTAGAACATCGCATGGCTCGAGCGATATCCGTCGCAGAGGATAGGCAGGCAGGCCCAGACGAGGCCGGACAGGAAGGCGATGAGGCAGGCAAGACGCAGGTGGTCGTCGACCGACCGTTCCGCCGCCTGCGCCATCTCGGGTGGCATCCCCTCGGACAGGGACAGCCCGAGGCAGGGTGCGCGGCACAGGGCGATGCGAAGGATGTTGACGCTCGTCGAGGCCGCCAGCCAGCTCGCTCCGAGCAGGCCGATGCCCGTATGGACAGCAACCAGTGTCGCTGTCACGCCGAGAATCATGTTGATGGGAATGGCGTTCAGGACGCTGGATCGAACAGCTTCCAGCTGATCCCGGCGAATTTGCTTGCCGAGACCGCGATCGGCGCCGTCGAGCACGCTGGCCGCGTGATGAAGCTTCGGCATGGCCATACCTTTCACTGGCGGGTCATAGCCGGGAACATCGTAACGGTCCGTTGACGCAAGATTGCGGCGGGCAGGCGCGCGCCCGAATTCGTGGACGGGCCGGGCCCTACTCGACCACGAAGGCCACGCCGATCTCGCTCGGGCTGCGCCAGGCGACGCGAACCCGCAACTGCTCCGCTCCCACGCAGAGGACGAATGCCTCCGGGATCCCGAGCACGCTGAGGACCTTCAGGCGGGCGCCCCCCTCGGATCGGTCGACCAGGGTGCAACTGACGGGATTCCCGAACTCCGTCCGGATCAATGCGGCGTTGGTCGCCGGATAGCGCGGGCTCAATCGTTTCTCCGCGAAGCTGGACGCGTTTCGGGCCGCCGCCGAGATCTCCGCGTGGCAACGCTCGGACCATGTGTCGGCTGTGCTGGGCGAAACTTCTATGGCCGCTCCCTCAGCCATTCCGCGCTCCGGCGGGCGGCTCGCATCCCGGATCGGTGAGGTCGCAGTTGAACCAAGCCGTGATCACCTCGTCGTCGCGCGAGACGGCCTTGCACGGCAGCGCTTTCTCGAAGGAGAACGAGTACAGAATGAAGTCGCCCGGCACCGCATCGGCGTCGATCATCACGAGACGCGCTCCCAGATCCGTCGCCTCCTGGATGACGCAGCCCTTGTGGGTGTGTTCGTCGATCGCGATGAACCCGAACAGATCCTGAGGGGCGGGCTCGATGTGGTTCCAGGCTCGTGCGGTCATGCTTCCTTCTCCGGATCAGGGACGAACGAGACATATCAATTGCAAACTCGCTTCAAGATTGTTTCAAAGAAGCGAATTTCGCAACTCAAATACGAACTATCCAGAGATTTCGCTTTTGAGGGGGAGGCTCGACGTGCGACGAGCGTTGCCCGTGGGACGCAGCGTTCCCGTATGCCGTCATGGACGGATACCGTCAGCGGTTGCTGGAGTCGTTCGAGCCGGGGGGGCGATGTCGAGCGCAACCGTTTCCTGGTCGGTAGGGAACGGCGGCGGCGGCAGAGGCGCGATTCGCCGGACCGAGTCCGGGGCACGATCGTCGCATTGCTCGTTCGAGATTCGACCGGAGCAGCGGTCGGCACCAAGCTCCGGCGATTTGCGAGACCACAACGGATCTCATCCGAAGTCTTCGGGAGCCTGCCCCATCGGTCAGGCTCGCCCAAGGTCCGGCGGACGAAAGCCGCCCTGCCCTGGCGTCGGCGGACCGCGATGGGTCCGCCGCACCGAGGTTTGGTATCAGACGCCCCGGGCCGTCTTCTCCCAGCCCTTACGACCTTCGACGATCCCGTTCTGAAGGAAATGCAGGAGCGGGTTCACCCGGATCGCTGCGACATCCGGATTGGCGTCGAGATATCCCCGCGTGCTGAAGTCCGGACCTGGGTCGTTCCGCTCCTTCCAGCCGATCAAAAGATAGTGCTCGACCGGGCTGAGTTCGTGGTCGGCAACATACGGATACTCCCTCAGGTAGTATCCCTCGTCGAAGAAACGTAGAACGGGTTTGCGGCGCGACAAACTACCGATTTTTCGAACGAAGTTGATTGCCATGAACGTTATGACCTTCGCCTGTGGCGTCCCGCAGCCATTGTTACCGGCACATCGTGACGTCGAATCTTCAGCGCTACGGTAACGCTCCGTCGGTTGCGGTGCACGCTTTTTTGCTGTCCCGCAAAAACGTCCGCTTTCGGGGATGGGTGCGCCAGCGATGGGCGCACCCCGGAAGGGTCGCCATGCGTTGCCATCGCCGCCTCGACACCCCGTGACGATCTTGGTCGAACGACCGGCTCATGCGGTGGGGACACCCGCGCGCTACGCCTTGCAGCAATGACCCACGGTGGCGTGGTGACCGGAAGCGCGGTTCCGGAGGCTGCCGCCCGCGCACGGCAGCGCTTTGCGAGACTGCGCGGGGCGGCCACGCGATCGTGATCGCCGAACGGGTCTGGCCTGCCCGAACTCGCCAGCTCGGGTGTTTCGCGCGTCAGCCGAAGAGGATGAGCGCCTTCGCCAGTGTGGTCCAGATTCCCCAGGCGATGGGGATCCCCACGGCGAGCCAAGCGAGCAGCGCGCCCGCGTTCAGGCCCCCGCGACCGATCCCGGAATCTCCGCCCCGTCCCGGACCTGCGGCGATACCGCCCTTCGCGACGCTCGCCAATTCGGATTCGCTCATGAACCAGCGCGCGGCCAGGGGGCGCACCAGGAGGTTGGCCACGAAGCCGGCCGCCAGGAAGGCCGCCAGGATGTACATCGTCCGCGTGTAGAGTTCGGCGCCCTGGATGCCGGCATCCACCTGCGCCTGACGGATCGCCGTGACCACGAACGGGCCGACCACGCCTGCCGTCGACCAGGCGGTGAGGAGCCGGCCGTGGATCGCCCCGACGAACTGGGTCCCGAAGACGTCGGCGAGGTAGGCCGGGATCGTGGCGAAACCGCCGCCATACATCGACAGGATCACGCAGAAGAAGGTCACGAAGAGCGCCTTCGATCCGATTCCCGCCGCCCAGGGTGCCGCCGCGTAGAGGACGCAGCCGAGGGCGAAGAACGTCGCGTAAGTGAGCTTGCGCCCGATCCTGTCCGATAGGGAGGCCCAGAAAAAGCGGCCCAGGATGTTGAACAGCGAGAGCAGGCCGACGAAACCGGCCGCGACGGCGGCGATCTGCGTCCTCTGACCAGCGTCGAGTTGCGCGAAGCCGAGGCCCGGTTGCCCGATCAACGCGCCGCCGAAGATCTCCTGCAGCATCGGCGAGGCGAGCGCGAGCACACCGATGCCCGCCGAGACGTTGAGGCAGAGTACCGCCCAGAGGAGCCAGAATTGCGGGGTGCGGTGGGCCTTGTCGAGGTGGACGTGGCTGGACGTGATCATGGCGCTCTTCGAGACCGGTGCCGTCCAGCCCGGAGGCTGCCAGCCGGCGGGCGGCACCCGGTAGCCGAAGGCGCCGCAGAGCATCGCCAGGATGTAGAGGCACCCCATCACCGCCAGCGTCTCCCAGACGCCGGCCGAGGACGGCGTCTTGAAGGTGTTGATGAGCAGGGTCGCGAGGGGTGAGCCGATCATGGCGCCGCCGCCGAAGCCCATGATGGCCATGCCGGTGGCCATGCCGCGCCGGTCGGGAAACCACTTCACCAGGGTCGAGACCGGCGAGATGTAGCCGAGCCCGAGGCCGATGCCGCCGATCAGCCCCATACCGAGCCAGATGAGCCAGAGCTGGTGCAGGTAGACCCCAAGGGCGCCGACGAGGAAGCCGCCGCCCCAGCACAGGGCCGCCGCGAGCCCCGCCTTGCGCGGGCCGGCTCGCTCTAGCCAGCCGCCGAACACCGCCGCCGACAGGCCGAGCATGACGATGCCGATGGAGAAGACGATGACGAGGTCGCTGACGCGCCAGTCGCAGGTCGTCGTGAACAGGGCCGTCGCGGTGCTCATCTCGGGGCATGCCGCGGCGGCCGGCTGACCCACGCTCAGGGCCCGGGACAGCGGTAGCCAGAAGACCGACAATCCGTAGGACATCCCGATGCAGAGGTGGATCGCCAGGGCCGCCGGCGGCACGAGCCAGCGATTGAAGCCGGCCCGCGCGACGATCCGCTCGCGCGAGAGCCACGGGGCCAGGCCCGAATCCTCCGGGGAGGCGACACCGACGCGAACGTTCATCCTGGCTTCTCCGGCACGGTCCGTCGTGTCGATCACGCCATCCGGATTAAAGCAGGAGCGAGAACGTGGCAAATTGGAAGGCGCTTTCTTATTGAACGCAACAAAGTGGATCTCTACATCCGATGGTGCGCGGTCCAATGGCACCGCGCGTCTGGTTCGGACCCTTGATCGACAAGCTGGATCTCCTTCTCGCCCTGTCGCGCGAGCAGCACTTCGGGCGCGCAGCCGAAGCGTGCCACGTGACGCAGCAGACGCTGTCCGCCGGGGTGAAGCGCCTCGAGGGCCAGCTCGGCACGCGGCTCGTCCAACGCGGTTCCCGTTTCCAGGGCTTCACGCCGGAGGGCGAGCGCGTCCTGGCCTGGGCCCGCCGGATCGTCGCTGACACGCGCGCGATGCGCGAGGACGTCGCGACCCTGCGGCGAGGTCCCGCGGGCCACCTGCGGATCGCCGCGATCCCGACGGTCCTGCCGATGATCGCGGCCCTCACCGTGCCCTATCATCTGCGTTATCCAGACGTCCGCCTCAGCGTCCTGTCGGCGACGTCCGACGACATCCTCGACCGCATCGAGAACCTGGAGGCCGATGCGGGCCTCACCTACCTCGACGGTGAACCGTTCGGCCGGCTCACGGCAATCCCGCTGTTCCGGGAGCGATACCAACTGCTGACAGCGGTCGGCGGCCTGCACGACGGGATGGACCGCATCACCTGGGCGGAGGTCGGTCGGACCCCTCTCTGCCTGCCGACGCCCGATCTCCAGAACCGGCGCATCATCGATCAGCAGATCAGGGCGAGCGGCATCGAGCCGGCGCCCGCCCTCGAGTCCAACTCGATGATCGTCCTGATGAGCCATGTTCGGACTCTGCGCTGGGCGAGCATCATGCCGGCCGTGCTCACCGAGGCCCTCGGGCCCCTCCCGGGGCTGCGGGCCATTCCCATCGTGGAGCCGGACATCCGGCAAACGGTCGGGATCGTCGTACCGGAGCGGGAACCCGCGACGCCGATGGTCGCCGCCCTCGTCGGCCTCTGTCGGCAGGTCGCCCGAACCCTGGGCGACGGTGCGCTCTCGGCGCAGGCGCTCCGGTCCTGTGCCGCGCAGTGACCGCCGCCTTTCGACCATACGGGATTTGACATGGTTCGATCCGGGCTCGTCGCGCGCATCGCCGGCCGCTCTCCGCACCTGAGCGAGGCGGAGATCGACGCGGTGGTGAGCGCGATCCTCCAGAGGATCGGCGATGCGCTCACGGCGGGAGACCGTGTCGAGCTTCGCGGATTCGGGGTCTTCGCCCCCTTCTCACGTCGATCGCATTCGGGCCTCAACCCGTACACCAAGCGCCCGATCCAGATCGGCGACCGGCGCCTGATCTCGTTCAAGCCGGCGAAATCCATCAAACGTCACGTCGAGGACGTCGCCGCCCGGACGATCGTCGACCGCAAGATCGCCGCGGTCAGGCTGCGCCTGAACGGGCACGCATCGACCGACGCATCGCCCTCTCACCCGTAGGCCGGGTGACGTCGGGGACGACCACAGGCCCGGATCAGCGTGAGTTCACCGGCCGATACCCTGGCGTCACCCTGGCGCGCTCGGCGAGGGCGGCTGCGAGCGCGTCGAAGGCCGCCTCCGGAAGCGAGTGCGCCGTGGCGAGGTAGTACCGTTCCCAGCCGACGGGAAGGAAATCGAGGCCGAAGCGGTCCGCAGCCGCACGTGCACCCAGGCCGGCATCGGCCGCGCCGTAGGCGATCACGGCCGCCACGGCCTGATGGGTGAACTCCTCGGTGGCGTAGCCCGGGATGCGATCGTCCCGGATCCCGTGCTCTGCCAGCAGCCGGTCGAACCATGCGCGGGTGCCCGATCCTTTCTGCCGATTGACGTAGCGGATGTCCCGCTCCGCGAGATCCGTGATGGTCCGGATGCCAAGGGGGTTGCCGGCGGCCAGCATCAGACCTTGCTCGCGTTCGAACAGCGGGCGGATTCGTAAGCTCGGACGATCGGCGAGTTCGGGATAGGCCGCGCCCGCACCGGCACTGTCGAGCGAACCGCAGTGAAACCCCGCCCCATCGGCACGCGCGTCCTCGAGGCGAGCGAGGGCTTCCTCGCTCCCCGCGACGGTCAGAACGAGTTCGGGCCAGCTCGCCGCGACGTCCATGATGAGTAGATCGTGGCTTGCCACCAGCGCGAGGGGGCGCCGCCGACCACTCAGGATAGGATCGAGCCGGGTTCGGATCGCCCGCGCTTCACGCGCCATCGGAGCGGCGAGACTCGCCTGGGCTGTCGCGAGGGCCTCGCGCAACCGTACGCCCGTCGGGGTCAGCGTACTGCCGTGCCCGCGCGTCTTCTGCACGAGTTGATGGCCGAGCGCGGCCTCGAGGGTCCGCAGCCGCTCCCAGGCCGCTCGGTAGGAAAGGCCGAGTTCGGTGGCGACGCCCTGGACGGACCCCGATTCCGCGATGGCTTCGAGAATCGACACGATCTCGGCGATCGCGATGCGCTGCGCCCCCACCGTGATCGTGCCGCCGAGGCCGAGTTCCACGGACAGCGCACCGTCACCGGGATTGGATGTCATGATCGACGTGCCGCTGCATGGTTTCGGAAGATGACCGTGCACGAGCCCGGCCCCTGGATCCACGGTTAGCATGAAGAGCCGGAGCAATTCGACGAGGTGGCGCCCCGATCACCCGGGTGTCGCGCAGGGCGATACGTGCCGAGCCCTGAACGACGCCCCTTCAACGCGGGGTGTTCTCGCCCGACGATGAGGCTGGCGAGGCTTACCGGTCAGTACCTCGACTGCACCTTGGCGCTGTCGACCGCGTAGGCGATCCCGAGCGCGGCGGTGATGCTGGTCACGCCCGGGACTTCGGCATGCGGGACGGTCCTGAAGCTTTTGATCATCGCCGTACCGGAAATCCTGACGTTGCGTGTCGGGGCGTTGCCGATATCGACCGTGGCGGTCTAGGCCAAGTGGGCGGTGCGGAAGCGAATGCCTCGCGGCGGCGCCGATCCCTCCGGGCTCGTGATGGTGGTGCGCCGTCCAAGGCCACGCCTGTTTCGGCGAACGCCTGCCGGGTCGCGGTCATCGCGGATGAACTCGCGACAGCACCTGGGAGGAATCTGGCTCAGACTGGGGCGTGCTGTTACAGCCCTGTCGGCCGAGTCTGCACGTAAACGGTGGCACCGGCGAAAGCGGCGCCAAGCCCCCGCACGTAGATGGCGCCGGAATCCACCATCAGGTTGGTTGAGGGGATGAGGATCGTCAGGGCCTCCGAGGCTTTCTTCACAATTGCGACGGGGACAAACTTTCGGAAAGGACTATCGCCTGAATACCCGTGGCCAACGGACCCTTCGCCCATCGCGTCCAGGGTCAATTGAAGCGTCGCATCGCCGTAGCGGCCTTTGTTCCGGGTTGCGATCGACATGTCCCAGCCGTGCAGCTGGCCAGGGTCGATCCGATTGCCGGAGGTATCCGTGCCGAACTTCACGGCCAAGCCGCTGTCGTTGTCCCTGCGCCTGAAAGACGCCGCGCCGAAATCTACCTCGGCCGTCCCGCCCTGCTCGACGTAGGGCACGCTCCGGCCGTAGCCGTTGGCGTTGCCGCTTTCAAATGACACCGCGCCGAACGACACCCGGCCGCTGGTCGCCAGGATGGCTCGCGCCTCGCCGCGCCGTTGCAGGATGCTACCCGACCCGATGTTGAGCGCCCCCCCACTCACCAGGATGCTGTCAAGAAAGACGGTCTGCGCGGCGTTGGTACCGTTGGCGTCGACATCGATGTTGCCGATGTTGACCCGGCCACCCGCGATGTTCGCCACGCGCCCCATGGCGAGGGTCTGTGCGGCGGCGGCGTTCTTCGTACTATAGAGCGTGCCGACGTTGATCTGACCAGAGCCCGGCTCTGTGTTTAGGGTGGAGCCGTTGGCATCAAGATTGAGCAGGCCGATGTTGCCGAAGCTGCCGCCACCGTTCCTACCTGCCCAGAACCGGATCTTGGTGGCCGAGCAGGAGATACCCTCAATCGCGTAGGCCTCGACCTTGCCCATTTCCAAGCAAGTGCCTTGCCCGTCGTTGTATAATTTGAGAAGGTTTTGCGTCTTAAAGCCGATCGGCCAGGCCATCAGTTTCGACCCGAAGACGTAGTTCAGGGCGCCGTCGAAGACGAAGTGCCTGTTCGCCGCCCCGATCCAGATGTTGTCCAGGCTGAGGCCGCCGCAGTTACCTCCGCACACGAGCCCGTCGATCGCCCCACCGATCAGGAGGTTCGCCAGGATGCCCGAGGATGCCTTGCTGACGTCCAGGGCCACCGGGTACGCCACCAACCTCGCGCGATTCGCCGTGTCCGGCTGGGCGAGCATTATCTGCAGGTCACGGAACTGCGCGTTGGTTTCGAGTTCGACCAGGGCGGTGGTGCCCGCCTCGAGGTCGGGGACATCCACACCGTTGACGTTGCGATAGCCGACCACGAGCTTAGTGCATCCGAACCCTGCGCCACCGAGGTATTGATTCGCGCGCACCGTCAGCTTTCCCCGAAAGCGGTAGCTTCCGCATGGTAGATCGACAGGCAGATCCAGTGCCAGCATCGCGCGCAGGTAGGCCGTCAAGTCGACCCCGTTGCTGCCGGAGATAACCCCGTCCCGAAGTTCATCCGGGATTTTGTCGAACGGGTTCACGCGGTTTGAGAAGCGCCGCGCGATCGTCTGGGGCGGGCGGCCACCGGAGGGGATGGTGGATAGATCGGTCTCGTCGCTCTGCTCCACCGCCTTGCGGCCAGAGGGTAGAGCGTTCAGGAGCGAACCGTCCACCATCGAGCCGTCCGCGTTCCGGAAAAACTGCGTTCGATCAGTGCGGTTGATGGCAGTATCACCCGGCGCCGTGAGCGGGGGGAGCGCCCCCGGCCGAGTGTCGGACTTGATCTCGAGGGCAACAGCCGGCGCGACGAGGGCCAGCAGCATCGCGAGGGGTGCGAGGAGACGGTTCTTCATTACGGCACGATCCCTTCGGCGTTGTCGGGGCTGAGGGTGTTCAGGCGGGCTGTCAGGGGGTGGATCACGCCCTGCTTGGCGTCCGTTGTCACCTTGATCGCGGCGTTCGCAAGGGTGCCGACCGTCAAAACCTAGAGCTCCAGACGTTGTCGGAGCCGAAGGCGTAACCTCTCGTGAAACCACATGTGTGTTGCAGTCCATGCAACACAATCAGGCAAGCCGTTGCGCATGGAAAAGCCCGCCATGTCATCGACAAAGCGGGCTGAACTAGTGGTGAGCGCGTTGGGGCTCGAACCCAAGACCTACAGATTAAAAGTCCGTTGCTCTACCAACTGAGCTACGCGCTCGCATCCGACGATCGGGGCCGCGGCGCCTGTGGGGCCGGGCCGTGTCGGACAGCGTGGCCCGCAATAGGGGCTCGGCGGTATGGGGTCAACCGGGATTGCGGTCGCCCGTCCGCGATCCCGCCTCACGGGGCGGCGCGCTCGGCTTCCGCGCGGGCCCAGGCGGCGCGGGTCTCCTCGCTGAAGGCGGCGAGGCGCCCTTCGGCAATGGCGCGGCGCATCCCCGCCATCAGGTCCTGGTAGTAGGACAAGTTGTTCCAGGTCAGCAGCATCATGCCAAGGATCTCGTCGCTGCGCACGAGGTGGTGCAGGTAGGCGCGGGAATAGTCGCGGGCCGCCGGGCAGGCAGAGGCCTCGTCGAGGGGGCGCGTGTCCTCGGCGTGGCGGGCGTTGCGCAGGTTGATCCGGCCGTGGCGGGTATAGGCGAGGCCGTGGCGGCCGGCGCGGGTCGGCATCACGCAGTCGAACATGTCGATGCCGCGCGCCACCGAGCACAGGAGGTCGTCGGGCGTGCCGACTCCCATGAGGTAGCGCGGCTTGTTGGCGGGCAGGTAGGGTTCCACCGTCTCGATCATGGCGAGCATCACGGCCTGCGGCTCGCCCACCGCGAGGCCGCCGATGGCGTAGCCCTTGAGATCGAGATCCGTCAGGGCCCGGGCGCTCTCGACCCGCAGGGCCGGCACGTCGCCTCCCTGGACGATGCCGAACATCGCCTTGCCGGGCTGCTCGCCGAAGGCCACTCGGCAGCGCTCCGCCCAGCGCAGGGACAGATGCATGGCGCGCTCGATGGTGGCGTGGTCGGCCGGCAGGCGCACGCATTCGTCGAGCTGCATCTGGATATCCGAGCCGAGCAGCCCCTGGATCTCGATGGAGCGCTCCGGGCTCATGTGGTGGGTCGAGCCGTCCACGTGGGAGCGGAAGGTGACACCCTGCTCGTCGAGTTTCCGCAGCGCCGAGAGCGACATCACCTGAAAGCCCCCGGAATCCGTGAGGATCGGATGCGGCCAGTTCATGAAGTGGTGCAGGCCGCCGAGCCGCGCCATGCGCTCAGGGCCGGGGCGCAGCATCAGGTGGTAGGTGTTGCCCAGCACAACGTCGGCACCGAGATCCCGCACCTGACCCGGATACATCGCCTTCACGGTGGCGGCCGTGCCCACCGGCATGAAGGCCGGAGTTCGGATTGTGCCCCGTGGCATCGTGATCGCGCCGGTGCGCGCTGCCCCGTCGGTGGCGTCAATATGAAAGACAAAGTGCATCGAGCTTTTTTCCAAATAAAATGTACGCTTTACGTATCACATTTCAGTTTTGGCGTCTTGTCGATGAAAGTCTTCGTATCCTTAATTGAGACATCCTTGAATATGCTGTCCTTGAATCGATCGTAAACAAAGTACGACAGAAAAATATTGCACTTCAATAGATCTGACATGTATCGCGGTTCTATGAGCTTTCTATTCGAGAGAGATGCAATATAATCCATATGATAAAAGTATTTAATCAGATTCCTCTTGCTGTCGATGTCGGTCTCGAAGCCTTTGAGAGGGTTGTCGGCAAATTTCTCGCCGATTTTTCCGATCGTGTTCATATAAGTCTCGAAATTCTTGTCCTCGAAAAATTTCCGCGAGATATCCACCGTCGCATTGATCTTCGTCGCTTCTTCGCTGTTCCACCATTGATAAAAAGAAAAGCCGGCTGAGATCAGAGCCAAGTAGAATGCGAATTGCGCTTGCCAGTTCGACTTGTCCTTGGCCTCTGTCGTACTCGTCTCCATGACCTCAAAGACTCCTTTGAAAGCAAGGGATGAAGGCAGCCGGAAATCGGCCCATCGTCAAGGTTCGCTCGGAAACAGCAGGCTGGAATCCCCGTAGGAATAGAACCGGTAGCCGGACGCGATGGCGTGGGCGTAGGCGGCCCGCATGGTCTCCAGGCCCGAGAAGGCCGAGACCAGCATGAACAGGGTCGAGCGCGGCAGGTGAAAGTTGGTCATCAGCGCGTCGACGGCGCGGATGCGCGTGCCCGGCGTGATGAAGATCTCGGTGGGCCCCGAGAACGTGTGCAGCGTCCCGTCGGCGTCGGCCGCGCTCTCCAGGAGGCGCAGGGCGGTGGTGCCCACCGCGACGACGCGGCCGCCCGCCCCGCGCGCGGCGTTGAGGGCCCCAGCCGTATCGGCGTCGAGGATGCCGATCTCGGCATGCATGCGGTGGTCGTCCGTGTCCTCCGCCTTGACCGGCAGGAAGGTGCCGGCCCCCACGTGCAGCGTGACGGTGTGGCGGGTGATGCCCGCCGCGTCGAGGTCGGCCAGCAGGGCTTCCGAGAAGTGCAGGCCGGCGGTGGGGGCGGCCACCGCGCCAGGCGCGCTCGCGTAGACCGTCTGGTAGTCGGTTGCGTCCTGGGTATCGGTCGGGCGCTTGCCCGCGATGTAGGGGGGCAGCGGCAGGTCCCCGATCCGCGCGATGGCCGCGTCGAGGGCGGGGCCGGCCAGGGCGAAGCGCAGCACGATCTCGCCGCCCTCCCCCTTCGCCGCGATGACGGCGTCCAGTGCCTCGTGGTCGCCGGGCGCGCGGGGGGCGAACGCGACGCGATCGCCGAGGGCGAGGCGCTTGCCCGGCCGAGCGAAGGCGCGCCACGCATCCGGCGCCTCGCGCAGGTGCAGCATTGCCTCCATGCGCAGACCCGGCGAGCCGGTCCGGTGCCGGATGCCCGACAGGCGCGCAGGGATCACGCGGGTGTCGTTGAAGACCAGCGCGTCGCCGGCCCGCAGCAGGCCCGGCAGATCGCGCACGCTTCGGTCGGCGAGGGCCTCGCCGGGGCGGACCACGAGGAGGCGGCCGGCATCGCGGGGCACCGGCGGGCGCAGGGCGATGCTCGCTTCCGGCAGCTCGAAATCGAAGAGGTCGACGCGCATGGAGCGCCAACTGCACCGATCGGTGGCCCGGATCAATGGGGGCGGAACCGGTTCGGGCCCGGTCTGTTCTCGGGAAGAGCGGCCCCGATCCCGACCCCGACCCCGACCCCGACACCGTCTCGGCGACGGAGGCGAGACGCGGGCGGCGTCGAGGGAGCGAGAGCGGATGGCCTGGTTTGCCGTGAGTCCCCGAGACCCTGCCGATCCGCGCTGGCCGCTGCCGGACCGCGACTGCGTGCGTCTGAAGGCCGAGGACGTTCCCGACGCCCGGGCGAAGTTCCTGCAGGCCTATCCGAGCCGGCCGTTCGGAACGCCGGCCTCTCCGGTGCCGGATGCCGGCACATCCGGCTTCGCCGAGGATCCGCAGGCCCTCGACATCGTTCCGATCGAAGCGCCATCCTCTCCGTAGCGGCCCGTCGGTTCCGACGATCGGGTCCGCACGGCGCGGCACCGAACATCGTGTGAGCAACGTATCCGCTGGCGGGAGACGACATGAGCGATGGGAGCAGGGTCCGGGCGGCGAAGCGGCGCGTGACCCTCGACGGGCAACTCGTGTCCTACTGGCAGCGCGAGGCGCTTCGGCTGGAGGGCCTTGCGGCGGCGAGCCGCTGGGGTTGGGTGGCACGTGGCTACCGGCGCAAAGCGGACCGCGCCCGGGAGCAGGCGACCCGGTTCGAGAGCCGCGAACGCGCCCGGGCGCCGGGTGCCTCCCCTCCCGAGGCCGAGCCGTCATAGCCGCTGCTCAATCCTTCAGCGACGGGTTCAACCTTTGCCGTGGCCTTGGCACGGCTGCGACCGCTATGGGCTCGCCGGCCGGGCGGTGACGTGACCCTCCGGGAGAACCCGGACGCCATCATGGATCGTACCCAGAAAGCCGCCCTCGTCAGTGCCGGAATCGGCCTGCTGGTGATGGGCCTGAAGTTCGCGGCCTATTGGCTGACGGGCAGTCTCGCGCTGTATTCCGATGCCCTCGAGAGCATCATCAACGTGGTGGCGGCGGTGTTCGCCCTGGTCGCGTTGCGGGTCGCCGCGCGTCCGGCCGACGACGACCACCCTTACGGGCATCACAAGGCGGAGTATTTCTCCGCCGTGATCGAGGGCGCGCTGATCATCGTCGCGGCGATCCTGATCCTCCGGGAATCCTTCCACGGCCTGCTCGCACCCAAGCCCCTCGACGCGCCACTCCTCGGGCTCGCGGTCAACGGCGTCGCCACCGCGATCAACGGGGCCTGGGCGATCGCCCTGATGGCGCGGGGCCGGGCCTGGCGCTCGCCCGCGCTGGTGGCGGATGCGCGGCACGTCATGGCCGACGTCGTCACCTCCGGCGGCGTCCTCGCGGGCGTGGCCCTGGTGACGGCGACCGGACTCGCCATCCTGGATCCGCTCATTGCCGGCCTCGTCGCCCTCAACATCCTCTGGTCGGGCTGGGAGATGGTGCGTGAGTCGGTGAGCGGGCTCATGGACCGGGCGGCTCCGCCCGAGATGGTGGCCAAGATCCGCGAGCTCATCTCGCTCCACAGCGTCGGTGCTCTGGAGGCCCACGACGTCCGCACGCGGCACGCCGGCCAGGCGACCTTCATCGATTTCCACCTCGTCGTGCCGGGGGGCATGACGGTGCAGGATTCGCACGCGATCTGCGACCGGCTCGAGGAGGCCATCGAGGGCGCCATCGAGGGGTCCGTGGTGGTCATCCATGTGGAGCCCGCCGAGCACGCCAAGGGGCGGGGCGTACCGGTCGTCTAGGGTACGTCTCCCGAGCCCCCTGGGACGCCCGGGCCTGCGGCGCGATCCTCGACGAGGACCGTCTCGCCGAAGACGGCCTCGAAGGCCGCGCGCAGCGCCATGTCGGCCTCCGGCAGCGTGACGAGATGGCCGAGATCGACGAGGCTGGTGACGCCGTGGCCGGAAATCCCGCAGGGCACGATGCCGCTGAAATGCGACAGATCCGGCTCCACGTTGAGGCTGATGCCGTGGAAGCTCACCCAGCGGCGTACGCGGATGCCGATCGCCGCGATCTTGTCCTCGACGCCCGCCCCCTTCTCCGGACGCCGGACCCACACGCCGACCCGGTCTTCGCGCCGCTCGCCGCGCACGTTGAAGGCCTCCAGGGTGGCGATGATCCAGGCCTCCAGGGCGGCCACGTAGGCCCGCAGGTCGCGCCGGCGCCGGTTGAGGTCGAGCATCACGTAGGCCACCCGCTGTCCGGGGCCGTGATAGGTGTACTGCCCGCCCCGCCCGGTGCGATGCACGGGAAAGCGATCGGGCGCGACGAGGTCCGTCTCCCGCGCCGAGGTGCCCGCCGTGTAGAGCGCCGGGTGCTCCAGCAGCCAGACGCATTCCGGGGCCGCGCCTGACGCGATGGCCTCGGCCCGCGCCTCCATCTCCGCCACCGCCGCCGCGTAGGGCACCGGTGCGTCGCTGATGCGCCACTCCACCGGCCCGGCTCCCGACCCGGCGCGGAAATGGCCCGTCGGCAGGGCGAGACGGGGGGCGGTTATCGTTTCGTTTACCAAGACTTCACCATCGCGCATGGACAGTCGGCAAGGGACGGGCGCCGCTTCGCGCCGGACGTCCCAGGGAAGGAACGGGTCGCGTGGCGGTTCTCGAAGACCTCAAGGTCGATCTCACGGTGGTGCTCGGGCGCAGTCACATGCCCCTGCACATCCTGTTGCGCATGGGCCGCGGTGCGGTGATCGAGCTCGAATCCACCGAGACCGATATGGTCGAGATTCTCGCCAACGACCACCCGATCGCCCGCGGCCAGATCGTGGTCACGGGCAACCGGATCTCCGTCGAGATCACGGAACTGATCCGCAAGGCCGAGGTCGTGCGCCTGCCCGGCGTGACCATCGGCGACGGCGCGGTGCCGATTCTGGAGGGCGCCGGCGATTTCCGCTAATCCCGCTGCCGCGGCGCTTGTCGGACGAAATTTCGTCTGCTACTAGCTGCGCCGCGCCACGAGAGATCGTTCGCTTCACCCCACGGGGCGGCGGACGCAGCGAACGCGGTGAGACAATGCGGCCATGGCGGAATTGGTAGACGCGCTAGCTTGAGGTGCTAGTCCTGCAAGGGGTGGAGGTTCGAGTCCTCTTGGCCGCACCAACTTGGTTTTGTTGGTGTTTCCCCTTCGATCTTCGTGAGGCGGTTACCGCGCCTCCAGGCATCCCGAATATGCAACACCGGATTTGACCGGCCGCCTTCTCCAGGCGGCGGGCGCCTCTGGTCGTCGGCATCGGGACTTTATCGCTGCGCTCCCTCGATCTCCGGTCCAGTGTTCATCGCCACTGGCTTGGGATGGGTCGGGGTTGATCGTGCAAGCTCATCGAGAACGCGCACGCCATTGCCCTCTCCGAGAAATCGGCTTCGCGATCGAGGGTACGCACCGGTCCGCCAGCTTTCGCGACGGCAGGTTCGTCGATGCGCACAGCATGGCTTGCTTGAGCGAGCTGCCGCCGGCGTTGTAACGACGATCGAACCTGTGGGCATCGCACCGGTTGGCCCCATGCTTTCGAACTGGAACCGCCGATGAGCCGCCTGTCCCGCGCAGCCCTGTTGATGCTGACCTTGCCGATGATGTCGGCGATGCCCGCAGCGGCTCAGAGCCCTGCGAAAGATTATCTATTTCAGGAGCAGCGCTTCAGCCGGGCATGCCGCCCGCCTCTGAAGTACGCCGCCGGAGCCTGCGTGCGGCGTTGTCCGGCGGGCTTCGAGGATATGGGCCGGACCTGCCGTCAGCGCAGCATGCGTGGCGGCGCCGGGGGGCGCTGAGGCCCGCGCGCGCTCGGGCGAGAGGTGTCTGCCGCTCACCCGAGCTGTTGACCTACTCGGCGGGCTCGAGGACGGGCCGGAGTGCGGTGACCTGCGCGCTTCTGGTGATCGGCGCACTGAGGGCGACGCCGACTTCGAACAGGAGCAGGTCGACGAGCCGCCGCATCACCGGGGTCCCGACCGCGTCGATCATCGTGCGCGCCGCGATACAGTGATTGGCGAGCAGATCCAGCGTCGCCTCGTCGGAGACGCGTGTGGTCTGGGACATGAAAATTCTCCGAAATGGGGATGTGTGTCAGGCTGCGAGGTGGGGGTAGGACGGGGCGAGCACCGGACGAGAGTCGCCGCGCAGACTGCGCAGGCGCGCCAGGGTGCGCTCGTCGAACTCCGCGGTCGCGGCGATGATCTCCTCGCCGCTGATCGATTGCGGCAGTCCGAGGGGCCGCGCGCGGAAGTGCAACTGCACCACGTGCAGGAGGTAGAGGGTCGGCATCTGCAGCACGAGCCGGCGCACGCCGTTGGCCATGCCCCATTCCAGAATGCCGGAGAGCAGCGCCAGCGAGACCGGGTTGACGGCCTTGCCGCGCGCCCGGTGCGAGCGGGCCACGGCTTGGCGGGTCCATTCCCAGGTGTCGTGACCGCGGGGAAGTTCGCCTTCGCAAAGTTGGGGCAGCACGTCCGAGAGCAGGTGCGGTCGCGTGGTGGGCAGGAGACGGCTGTAGCCGATCACCCGGCCCTCCTCGATCGCCAGAATATGGATCGCCGCCGCCGTATCGAACTGGTCGATCTCACGACCATCCGGCTTCGCAAGATCAGACCAGCCTTTCTCCTCGACGAAGACTGCGTGGCGCAGGCGCCAAGCCTGATCCATTTCTTCGCGGTACTGATGCTGATTTGCAGCTGTAACGAGGTGGATCATGTCGAAACCTCCGTATGTGGAGCGTTTCTGACAGTTTCGAGAGTGTCACAAACCTACGGAAACCCGTAGGGTATCGCGTCGGGATACGCGGGATTGATACGCTTTCCGCTTGGATCGCTCGGGTTCGGGCGTGGCTTCGCTCGCCTTTAAGGAGAGGATGCACGTCGCACGCAGGCAGGCCGAAGCCATCACCCGGAAGCGGTGTGAGGCGGGACCGCGCACCGGCGCGGCTCCGGATCGCGCCGTCCATTCCGTGCGCGCCGTGTCGGTGATGGGGGTATCGGTCGCCCGTGCCGCTCAGGGGCGTGGGCTCAGTGGATCAGTCCACGTCGGAGCGCGACGGCCACGGCCTGCGTGCGGTTGGTGGTGCCGAGCTTGGTCCGGGCGGACCGGAGATGGAAATCCACCCCGTGGGTCGAGATGCCCATCACCTCGCCGATCTCCCAGTCGGTCTTGCCCTCGGCCGCCCATTGCAGGGCTTCCCGCTCGCGCGGCGCCAGCTTGACCGCCTCCACGGCCGCGTTCCGGCCGCGCAGGCGCAGGAGGTGGCCGAAGGCGTAGGTGGCCATGAGGTGGAGCATCGGCCGGTCGGCCGGGTCGAGGGCGAGGCGCTCCCCCGACAGGCTGAAACCGGCGACATCCCCGTCGAGAGTCATCAGCGGAACCGTGATGCCATCCCGCAGAGCGAACTCGCCCGCCTCGTTCATCACCTTCAGCGCCGCGGCATCGCCGGCAACGCGAGGGCCGAGGTCGCTCCAGGCGAACGGCATGGTGCTGAAGCCGAGCTGGCGCACGGTGGGATCGTGAAAGGCATAGCCGCGCGCGAGGTAGCGCTGGCCCCACTCGCTCGGGAAGGTGTTCAACAGGACATGACTGCGCTGCTGGCGCGTGGGCGTTCCACGCTGCGGCACGGTCCCCGCCATGACGTGCGCAATCCCGAAATCGGCGAGTTCCGTCAGCAGGAGCCGCGACACCTCGTCGACATTCGCGGTGCGATCGAGGGATCGAAGGAAGTCGAGGGTCTGGTCCAGCGCTCTTCGGGTCATCGGGCATCCCGCCTGCTCGCGGCCCTGTGAAGTGATTGCGATAACTCTAGATTGTCAAGACCCGCAGCCGTCGCCGCCTACATACCAACAACCGAAGCCGCTCGGACCCAACTTCAGCGCGAACATCATCCCGTCGCTCCCCGCCCACGCTTATCCGAACAGGTCGACCGTATGGAAGCCTCGCGCTTCCATACGGTCGACCT
>NZ_BPQL01000178.1 GCF_022179225.1 Methylobacterium goesingense | reverse complement strand
CGCGTGCATGAAATCCGGCGACGGTGCCGGATTTCATGCACGCGATCCTGCAGCCCCTGTCCGAGATGCTGGGCCGGGCCAACCTGCGCTCCACCGACATCAAGGCCGGCTGCGGCCGCTGCGGCGCCTGCTCGGCCCTGTCCACCTACGAGCGCGCGGCGGCATGATCCTGGAACCCGTCGCGCCCTATCGGCCCAGCCATTTTCGCGTGAAGTTCGCTACCGCCGCCTGGGAGCGGCGCGCCTGCGCGGCCCTGCGCCGGCAGGTGTTCTGCGCGGAGCAAGGCCTCTTCGCGGACGACGATCGCGACGCCATCGACGCGCACGCGATCCCGATCTGCGCCCTCTCGACCCTGGCGGGCGACGCCGACGCCGTCGTCGGGACCGTCCGCATCCACGCGATGGCGGAGCGGCCGGGGGAATGGTGGGGCTCGCGCCTCGCCGTCGCCGCCGCGTTCCGCGGGACCGCTGCCCTCGGGGCCGGGCTGATCCAGGTCGCGGTCTCCTCGGCCCATGCACAGGGTTGCACGCGCTTCCTGGCACACGTGCAGGATCGGAACGTCCCCCTGTTCCAGACCCTGCACTGGGCGAGCCTCGATGCCGTCGAGCTCCATGGTCGCCTCCACCACCTGATGCAGGCCGATCTCGCCGCCTACCCGCCCATGCACGACCCCGAGCATGGGCTCGTCACGTTCCGCAGGGCGGCGTGATGATGGCGGCCGTCGACCTCAAGACCCTGGCGAGCCAGATCCGGGATGCGCGCGGCCTCGCGCACAAGCGCGACATCGATGCCGTCGTCACACGCCTCGGATTGGGGAGGCGCCACGCCGCCGTGCCGGTCGGAGACGATTGCGCCGCCATCCCCGACGGTGACGGACACCTGCTCCTCGCCATCGAGGGCTTCATCGACAGCTTCGTCGCAGCCGATCCGTACTTCGCCGGCTATTGCGGGATCATGGTCAACCTCAGCGACGTGGCGGCCATGGGCGGGCGCCCGCTCGCGGTGGTCGACGCCCTCTGGAGCCGCGATGCCGCATCGGCGGACCCGATCCTGGCCGGCCTGTCCGACGCGGCCGCGCTCTACGGCGTACCGGTCGTCGGCGGCCACACGAACACGCGTTCGGAAACCGGGAACCTCGCGGTCGCGGTGCTCGGCCGCGCCGGCACCCGCCTGCTGACGAGCTTCGATGCGGCACCGGGTGACGACCTCATCGCCGCCATCGACCTGCGCGGACGCTTCCGCGATCCCCACCCTTACTGGGACGCCTCGACCGGGTCGCCGGGCGAGCGCCTGCGCGGCGATCTCGCCTTGCTGCCGGGACTCGCCGAGGACGGCCTTTGCCGCGCCGCCAAGGACATCAGCATGGCGGGCGTCGTCGGCACGGCGCTGATGCTGCTCGAATGCTCGCAGGTCGGTGCCGTCATCGACCTCGACGCGATCCCGCGGCCCGACGACGTGCCGATGGCGCGCTGGCTCGCTGCCTTCCCGAGCTACGGCTACCTCCTGAGCGTCAGCCCCGCCGACACCCCGGCCGTGCTCGACCGGTTCGCCGGGCGGGACATCACGGCCGATGTCATCGGCACCATCGACGCGAGCCGGGTCGCCCGCATCCGGAACTCCGCAGACGCGGAGGCCATGGTCTGGGACTTCGTGGACAGCCCGCTGATCGGCTGCGGCCGGGACGATGCGGAGGCCTCGGCATGACCGGTCTGCGCGTCGCCCTGCTGACCCACTCCACCAACCCGCGTGGCGGCGTCGCCCATTGCCTCGCCCTGGCCGAAGCCCTGTGCGGACTTGGGCATGAGGCGGTGGTCCACGCGCCCGACCCATCCGGCCGCGGCTTCTTCCGGGCCGCCGCATGCCCCACGGTGTCCGTCGCCGCCCGCACTGTCACCGGCGACACGGTCGACCTCGTGCGGACGCGCATCAACGACTACCTCGCCCACTTCGGATCGCCGGCGGCCTGCGACTTCGATGTCTTCCACGCCCATGACGGCATCGGCGGCAACGCACTCGCGACCCTGAAGCACCGGCGCCTGATTCCGGGTTTCGTTCGGACCATCCATCACTTGGACGACTTCGCAGAACCGCAGCTTGCCGATTGGCAGGACCGGTCGATCCAGGAGGCCCGGCGCCTCCTCTGCGTCAGCCACGGCTGGACCGGCCGCGTCCGTGCGGACTTCGGTGCAACGGCGGAGATGGTCGGAAACGGCGTCGACATGGCGGCCTATCGCCCGACGCCCGAACTGCGGGATTCCGTGGTCCGGGAGCGCTGGGCGTTGGGCGACGGCCCCATCGTCCTGAGCGTCGGGGGCTTCGAGGAGCGCAAGAACACCCTCGGCATCATCGAGGCGTTCGCGCGCTTGCGTGAGCGCCATTCCGGGGCTCAGCTCGTCATCGCCGGCGGCGCCTCGCTTCTCGACCATACCTCCTACCGCGCGCGGTGCCACGCGACCCTGACCGTCCACGGCCTCGCAGCAGGGTCGAGCGGTCCCGTGATCGAGACCGGTCCGGTCCCGCAGTCGGACATGCCGGCCCTCTACCGTGTCGCCGACATGCTGGCCTTTCCGTCCCTGAAGGAAGGGTTTGGCCTGTGCGTGCTGGAGGCGATGGCCTGTGGCACCCCGGCCATCGTCTCCCTGCGGCCGCCCTTCACCGAATACCTCGCCGAGGGCGACGCCCTCTTCGTCGATCCGGTCGACCCCGAGGATATCGCCAGCGCCATGGCCACCGCCCTGGTGCCGGAGGCGCGCGCCCAACTGAGGACCGCAGGCTCCGCGCGGGCCGCCGCCCATTCCTGGCGGGCCTGCGCCGAGCGCCACCGCGATGCCTACGCGGGCTGCGCCCGCATGCGACAGGAGCCGACCCATGCCTGAGATGCACTTCCACGTCCGCTGGCCCGATGGCCGGCGCGAGGCCTGCTACTCGCCCTCCCTCGTCGTGAAGGACTTCCTCACGCCGGGCGAGAGCTACGCAGTCGACGACTTCGTCGAGAAGACCCGTACCGCCCTCAACATCGCCAGCGAGCGCGTGCGCGAGAAGTACGGATTCGCCTGCTCCTCCGCCCTGGACCAGCTCGCCCGGATCGAGGCCGCCGCGAAGCTTCAGCCGTCCGATGGCCGGGTCACGGTCGAGATCTTCGAGCCCTGAATTGGCCCCCATCCTGCACACTCACGGAGTGAGAACCATGGCGTCCACCCCTCGTCACGTTCCCGTTGCCGTCGTCGGCGGCGGCCAGGCCGGCCTCTCGGTCAGCTACCACCTCAAGCTGCGCGGCATCGAGCACCTCGTCTTCGAGAAGAACACGGCGGCCCATACCTGGTCGACGCAGCGCTGGGACACATTCTGCCTCGTCACCCCGAACTGGCAATGCGACCTGCCGGGACATCCCTATGACGGGCCAGAGCCGGACGGGTTCATGAGAAAGGAAGAGATCGTCGCGTATCTCAAGGCCTTCGTCGCCAAGGTGAACCCGCCGATCCGCGAGGGGGTCTCGGTCAACCGCGTCGAGCGGCAGGAAGACGGGATCTTCTCGGTGCAGACCTCGGAGGGCGACTATACCGCCGACGAGATCGTCGTGGCTTCCGGCGGCTACCACACGCCGATCATTCCACGGATGGCCGAGAAGCTGCCGGGTTCGATCACGCAGATCCACTCGAACCAGTATCGGAACCCCGACCAGTTGCCCGAGGGCGAGATCCTGGTGGTCGGTTCCGGTCAGTCCGGCGCGCAGATCGCCGAAGACCTGCACCTGGCCGGCCGCAAGGTGCATCTCGCGGTCGGGGACGCGCCCCGCTGCGCCCGGTTCTATCGGGGCCGCGACGTCGTCACCTGGCTGGCCGACATGGGCTACTATGAGATGACCGTCGACAACCATCCGCTGCGCGACGGTGTCCGCGACAACACCAACCACTACGTCACCGGCCGTGACGGCGGCCGCGACATCGATCTACGCCGCTTCGCCACCGAGGGCATGAGACTCTACGGCCTGATGGAAGATTATCGCGACGGCTGCCTGCGCTTCCGCGACGACCTCAAGCGTTCCCTCGACGGCGCCGACCGGACCTACAACGGCATCAACGCCGCCATCGACAAGTATATTGCCGAGAAGGGCATCGAAGCCCCCGCGCAGGATCACTACACGCCGGTCTGGGAGCCGGGTGAGCCGGTCGCCAGCCTCGCTCTCGACGGGTCCGGCATCACGGCGGTGGTCTGGTGCATCGGCTTTTCGCCGGACTTCCGCTGGCTCGACGCCTCCACGTTCAACGGCTCGGGCAATCCGAAGCACAAGCGCGGCATCACGAACGAGCCGGGCGTCTATTTCATCGGACTGCCCTGGCTGAATACCTGGGGCTCGGGGCGTTTCGGAGCGGTCGGCCGCGACGCCGAACATGTCGTCCAGGCGATTCAGCAGCGCCTCGGTACCAAACGGTTCGCCCTGAAGTTCGCGGTCTGAGCCTCGCCTCTGCGGTAACCTGGATGACACCGGGCGGCATCTCCGGTGCGACGGATCCGGTCTCGCGCACTCTCGAAGCCCACCGGTCCGCTCCTAAGAGCCTGTTTGAGGTCCTTGTTTCAGGCTGGATCGGTCGAGGGCGTTGGCGGCTACGAGGCTGACGACACAGGCGAGATGAAAGGTTGCGACATCGCGCCGGCCGGCTCGTTCACGGTCCAGGCCGCCCCAGTGACCGAGCCTGCCGAAGCTCCGCTCGACGCCCCAGTGGAGTTGACTCCGTTCGTGGTCCACGACCTATGCGGGTTCGCGGGCTTTGGCAGCCTGGTTAGCGAAGGCTCGGGGCGTCAGGCCGCCCAGGGCCATGTCGGATCGATCTCCACTGTCACGGCGGGCCAGTTGCTCCAGTCAGCGTGACACGAAGCCGGTCCCGGCAGCGACCTCCGCCACGGTCTGCCCTTGGGCCGGAAGCCAGATCGCCTGATCGTGCCGCGCCGCGCAGGCGTCCTCGCTCGTGCGAGCCCGCCGGCCGAAGTCCTCCACGCTCAGATGTTCGGCGATGTGAGCCATGTCCGCCTTCGCAAGCAGATGCGGAGGCTGAACCCGTGACCTCCGATTGGGAAGCCGGCCCGAACCGATCAAGCTGGAACAGTATGATACTATTGCCCATGGGCTGAAGCGCGATGCTTCATGGGTATCGTCTGCTGTTTTATTTGATAAAATTATGATTCTACCCTGTCGGAATAGGCGAATTATCCGATTTTCAGACACACCGGGGTTCTGCTCGTGCCTGCGATCGCGGCCGTTGAACCCGATCAGGCGTCGGCGGGCGCCATCGCGTATTCGGATCCCGTGGAGATCGTCTGGCAGGTCGGTGGCGGGGACGCAGCCGGAATGACCCTCGTCAGACGACCTTGAGTAGCCATCGGAGGGGCAGGGCGACCGCCGTGAGGCCGGCGATGCCGCCGGCCCACAGGGTCACGAACCAGCCGATGCGGCGCAGCGAATCGGGGATCGTCATGACGCGCCCCATCAATGGTAGCCGGGCGCACCGGCGGTGACCTTCCCCCGGAACAGCCAGTAGACGTAGGCGGTGTAGCCGAGGACCATCGGCAGGAGCACGACCGTTCCGACGAGCAGGAAGCGCTGGCTGCTCGGGTGCGTGGCCGCGTCCCAGATCGTCACCGCGGGCGGCACGATCATCGGGAACAGGCTGATGCCGAGCCCGACATAGGACAGCAGGAACAAGCCGAGCCCGCACAGGAAGGGCATGACCTCATCTCGCCGGTCGAGGGCGTCGCGCAGGCGCCAGCCCAGAAGGCAGACCAAAAGTGGGACGGGAGCAACAAAGGCCATCGTCGGCCAGGTCAGCCAGCGAGCGCGGAAGGCGGGGCTGAGGAACGGCATCGCCAGGGACACGATGGCGATGGCTATGACCGTCACCAAGCCGAAGGCCCGGGCGAGGCGATAGGCCCGGAGCTGGAGTTCGCCCTCCGTCTTCCAGATCAGCCAGCACGCGCCGAGCAACCCGTAACCGGCGACCAGCGCGAGCCCGGTGAACAGGGAGAACGGCGTGAGCCAGTCCCACCAGCCACCGGCATAGGCCCGCGCCTCGACCCGGACGCCCTGCACCAGGGCACCGAGGCAGATCCCCTGGCAGAAGGCAGCGACGAAGCTCCCCACCGAGAAGGCGCCATCCCAAGTTGCCCGGGCGAGACGGGCCACGGTCCGGAACCGCATCTCGAACGCCACGCCGCGGAACACCAGGGCGAGCAGCATCAGCGTCAGCGGGATGTAGAGGGCGGGCAGCAGGGTCGCGTAGGCCAGGGGAAAGACGGCGAACAAGCCACCTCCACCGAGGATCAGCCAGGTCTCGTTGCCGTCCCACACCGGCGCGACGGTGTTCACCATCACGTCCCGGTCGGCCTTCTCCCGGATCGCCGGGAACAGGATGCCGACACCGAGGTCGAAGCCATCCATGACCACGTAGAGGAAAATGGCGGTGGCGATGAGGAGCGCCCAGACGAGGGTGAGATCGACGGTCATGGGACTTACTCCGCGGGCTGGAGGGCGGGACGGCTCGCGCCGTCGTGGGGGGCGTCGAGGGCCGGGGCTGGGGTGATGCCGGCAGTCCGGACCGGCACGCCGGTCGGTGGACCCGATTCATGCACGTGCGGGGTCTGGTTGAAGAGGTGCAGCAGGTACCAGATGCCCGCGCCGAACACCGCGAGGTAGACCACCGCGAAGGCGGCGAGTGAGGCGGCCACGGCCGGGGCTGCGACCGGCGAAACGCTGTCGGCGGTGCGCAGCAGGCCGTAGACCGTGAAGGGCTGTCGCCCTGTCTCCGTGACGGTCCAGCCGGCGGTGACTGCGATCAGCCCCGACGGTCCCATGGCGACCGCGAAGCGGTGGAACCAGACGGTCTCGTAGAGCCTGCCCTGCCAGCGCAGCCAGAGGGCGGCGAGACCGAGGGCGATCATCAGGAGGCCGAGCCCGACCATGATCCGGAACGACCAGAACACCAGCGGCAGGTTGGTCGGCCAAGTCGCGCGGGGCATGTCCTTGAGCCCGCGCACGGTGCCGTTCAGGTCATGCGTGAGGTACAGGCTCGCCAGGCCCGGGATGCCGATGGCGTTGCGCGTCTCGCCGGCCTCGGCGTCGGGCCATCCGGCCACTAGGGCAGGGGCCCGGCTCTGGGTCTCGAAATGCCCTTCCATCGCGGCGACCTTGGCGGGCTGGTGCGCGTAGGTGTTGGCACCGTGCAGGTCGCCGAAGACCAGTTGCGCCGGCGCGACGATCGCGGCCATCCACATGGCCATGGAGAACATGACCCGGGCGCGGGGATTCACGCCGTCGCGCAGGAGGTGCCACGCACCCACCGCGCCCACGATCATCGCCGTGGTCAGGTAGGCCCCGGTCACCGTATGGGCGAAGCGGTAGGGGAAGGACGGATTGAAGATGATCGCCCACCAATCGGCGGGGGCGAACCGACCGTCCGGACCCAGAACGTGGCCGGCGGGGGTCTGCATCCAGGAGTTGGCCGAGAGGATCCAGAAGGCCGAGGTCAGGGTGCCGAAGGCGACGAGGCATGTCGCGAGGAAATGAAGGCGCGGGCCGACGCGCTCCAATCCGAACAGCATGACGCCGAGAAAGCCTGCCTCGAGGAAGAAGGCGGTCAGCACCTCGTAGCCGAGGAGCGGCCCGAGGATCGGCGCCGTACGGTCGGCGAAAACCGACCAGTTGGTGCCGAACTGGTAGGACATCACCAGGCCGGACACGACGCCCATGGCGAACGCCACCGCGAAAACCTTGAGCCAGTAGCGGTAGATATCGAGGTAGACGGCTTTGCCGGTGGCCAGCCAGCGGCCCTCGAGCACGGCGAGGAAGCTCGCCAGACCGATTGTGAAGGCCGGAAACAGGAAGTGCCAGACGACGGTCAGGGCGAACTGGGCGCGCGCGAGGTCGACCGCGCTCGGCAGGGTCAGGGAAGGCATCGGGATCTCCGGGCGTCCGGGCCTCAGGCACCCGGATCGATCCGCCCGACGATGGCGGGGGCCCTACGCCGCGACCTTGCGCTGGATCAAGGCTGTGAAAAAATGCTTCCCGACGGGTGAGCCATGATCGGCGCAGCGCTCACTGCCGCGAGGCTTCGGCCCTCTCCCTCGGCGCGACGGGCGCACCCCAAAGCTCCTCGAGAGTCGGAATCGATCTCGAACACGACGGCAGCGGCAGGACGGCCTATAGGCCTTTGCCCGCCCCTCTCCCGATCGCCGCGCCGCGAGCCCGTCCGCCGGACCGGTTCACGCCACGAAGCCCCACGCGGCGTCCAGCGCCCGCAGGTCGTCGTCGTCCAGAGGCTTCATCCAGTTGTCGTCCGCGGGCGAACGCTCGGGCGGCTTCGGCCGGGCCGAGGCCCGTTCCCCGGCGCGGCGCGGCCCTGGCCGGGGCCGGTCGTTCACCCGCGCAATCCTGCCCACGGGAGGGTCTCCGGACCGTCGTCTGGCCGTCATGGCGTTTCCTCCGTCGTCAATGCGCCAGGAAAAGCGGGGCCGGACTGCCCCGGAGGAGCGAGCGCGTCACGCCGCCGAAGAAGAACTCCCGCAGGGGGGCGTGCCGGTAGGCGCCCATCACGATCATGTCGGCCCGGAGCATCCTGCCTTGATTGCGCAGCGTCTCCGCGATGCCATCCGTTCCCGGAACGTCGACGACGGTGACATTCACGCCGTGACGGACGAGATGCGGGGCGAACTCGGCGCCCGAGACGGACGCATAGAGGTCTTCCGGTTCGGCCACGCAGACGATCGCGACCCGCTCGGTCGAGCGCAGGAACGGCATCGCCGCGTTGGCCGCCCGCGCCGCCTGGGCGCTGCCGTCCCAGGCCAGGACGATCCGTCGTGCGGCGAAGACATCCGCGCCCGGCGGCACAGCGATGACGGGGCGGCCACTCACGAACAAAGTCTTCTCGATCCTCTCGCGGTCGAGATCGTAGGTCCGTGACCCGGCATCCAGGATGGTCAGGTCGTAGAGGCGCGCCTGCCTTGCCAAGCGGCTCACGATCTCCGGGTAGGGCAGACCCGGCGTCTCCGTGGTGCAGACCACGCCGGCCTGAGCCGCCTCGCCGCCGGAGCGGTTCGCGATGGATCGCGCCAGGGCATCGAGACGACGGTCGATGAATGCCGCGCCTTCGGCGTCGAAGTCGCCCAGCCAAGCGTCGTCGCCCGAGAGACGCCAGGACGCCGACTGAACGGTCAGGTGCGCGCCGGCGGCCTTGGCGAGGCTCAGCCCGTAAGCGATGGCGGCGGATGCGGGCTCGCCCTCGCCCTCGACGGCGGTGCCGACGAGGATGTCCCGGATCGCCGAGAGGGGGGCGGATGGGATCTTCGACATGGGAGGTCTCCGGTCCTGGCCGATCCCGATGTTCGTCCCGGCGAACCCGCCGGGCCTTGATCCAGCGCAAACGGCTGCCCGCCTCGCAACGCACTCCGCCGGATGGGGGAGGGGTGCGCGGCATCCGCCGACTATTCCCGAGGTCGCAAACCGAATAGCGTGCCGCTCAAGGAACCGTGAGGCGCGGCCGCGTGCGAGGACGAGCAGGACCGGGCGGAGCTTCGGTCACATGCCGGCCTTGCGCGCAACGCCGAGGACGTCCGCGGTTCGACCCCATGTCTTAGTTTCGGAGGCGTTGACGATGTCGGATCCGGTCGCCTCGATCGCGCCCGATCCGGGCGGCGACGGCACGCCGACCGTCGAGGAACTCCGGCGGACCCTGGACGACGTGGGCATCTGCATCTGGTCCCTGGACATCCCGAGCGGCCGCATCTCGATCTCGCCGACCTGCGCCCGGCTCTTCGGCGTTCCGCCGGAGCGACTGACAACCTTCGCGGCGACCCAGGCCCTGGTACACTCCGACGACCGCCAGGCGCGGGCCGATGCCATCCAGAGGGCCTTGCGGGCGGGCGGGGGCTACGAGGTCGACTACCGGGTCGTGCGGCCGGACGGTCACGTTTGCTGGCTGCGCTCGCGCGGGCGGGTGAGCCTGGACGCGCAGGGCCGGCCGGCGCGGCATCGCGGCGTCGTCCTCAGCATCCACGAGCAGAAGCAGGCCGAGGCGGATCTGCGCGCCCGCGAGGCCCACCTGCGCTCGATCCTCGACACCGTGCCCGAGGCCATGGTCGTCATCGACGAGGCGGGGATCATCACCTCCTTCAGCGCGGCGGCCGAGCGCCTCTTCGGCTATCCCGCGGCCGACGCCGTCGGGCGGAACGTCCGCATGCTGATGCCAGAGCCGATGCGCGGCGAGCACGACGGCTACCTCGAGCACTACCGGCGCACCGGGGAGCACCGCATCATCGGGACCAACCGCGTCGTGACGGGCCAACGGGCGGACGGCACGGCCTTTCCGATGGAGCTCGCCATCGGCGAGATGCGCTCGGGCGAGCAGGTCTTCTTCACCGGCTTCATCAACGACCTGACCGAGCGGCAGAGGACCCAGGCACGCCTCCAGGAACTGCAGTCCGAGCTCGTCCACGTCTCGCGCCTGAGCGCCATGGGCGCGATGGCCTCCACCCTGGCCCACGAGCTGAACCAGCCGCTCGGCGCCATCACGAACTACACCCGGGGCTGCCGGCGCCTGCTGGCCAAGCCGGATCCCGAGGCCGTCGCGAAGGCCATCGAGGTCCTCGACAAGACCGCCGAGCAAGCCCTGCGGGCCGGTCAGATCATCCGCCGTCTCAGGGAGTTCGTCACCCGCGGCGAGACGGAGCGCCGGCTCGAGCCCGTCGCGCGGCTGATCGAGGAGGCGAGCGCGCTCGCCCTCGTCGGGGCCCGGGAGCAGGGCCTGGTCGCCCGCGTCCGCGTCGCCCCCGGCCTGAAGGCCGTCTGGGCCGACCGGGTCCAGGTCCAGCAGGTCCTGATCAACCTGATGCGCAACGCGCGCGAGGCCATGCAGCACAGCGAACGGCCCGAGATCGCCGTCGAAGCCCATGCGCTCGGCCGGGATCTGGTCGAGATCACGGTGTCGGACACCGGCCCCGGCATCGCGGACGAGGTCGCGGACCGGCTGTTTCAGCCCTTCGTCACCACCAAGGCGGGCGGGATGGGGGTCGGGCTCTCGATCTGCCGTACCATCATCGAGGCGCATGGCGGACGCCTCACGGTCGCGCGCAACGCGGCCGGAGGGGCCACCTTCCGCCTGACCCTGGCGACCGCCCCCGAGGGAGACCCGATCCATGCCCCATAGCCTCGTGCACGTCGTGGACGACGACCCGGCGATGCGGGACTCGGTCGGCTTCCTGCTCGACACGGCCGGGTTCGAGATCGCGCTCTACGAGGCCGGGACGGACCTCCTCGACAGGCTGGTCAAGCCGGCGCGCGGGTGCGTCCTGACCGACATCCGCATGCCCGGCATCGACGGGCTGGAGCTGCTGCGCCGCCTGCGGGGCAGGGGCCATACGCTGCCCGTGATCATGATGACGGGGCACGGGGACGTGCCGCTCGCGGTGGAGGCGATGAAGCTCGGGGCCTGCGACTTCATCGAGAAGCCGTTCGACGACGAAGCCTTGCTGCAGGCGCTGCGCTCCGCCCTGGACCGGGGTGGGGCGGCCCCGGCCGTCGATCCCACCCTTCAGGAGTTCATCCGCCGGGTGGGCACCCTGAGCGAGCGCGAGCGTCAGGTGATGGACTGCCTCGTCGCCGGCGGCTCCGGCAAGGAGATCGGCCGCGCACTCGACATCAGCCCACGGACCGTCGAGATCTACCGGGCCAAGCTCATGGCCAAGACGCAGGCGGCCAGCCTGCAGGAACTGGTCCGATGGTCCGTGCTGGCGGGCCTGGCCTGACGCGGCTTTGAGGCAGATCAACGCGAAGGGCGCCCCGCGTCGCATCCTGAAGAACTCCCCCCGCCCGCGCCGGCATCGTGCCTTCCGGGCACGGGGCCGTCCCAGGCAAGCCCGATGGCGTCGGACCACAGTTCCTTCATCTATGTCGTGGACGACGACGCCGCGATCCTGCACTCGACCCGCTTCCTGCTCGAGGGCGAAGGGTTTTCGGTTCGGGCCTTCGGGAGCGGCCAGGATCTCCTGGACGCCTTTCCGGGCCCCGAACCCCGGTGCGTGCTTCTCGACGAGGTCATGCCCGGCCTCCCTGGCCTGGAGGTGGTCGGCCGGCTGCGCGACCTCGACGCCCGGATCCCCGTGATCCTCATCACCGGACATCCCGATCCGGACATCCGGAGGCGCGCTCGGAAGGCCAGGGTCCCGCTCATGGAGAAGCCCTTCGTCTTCGAGACCCTGCTCGACATGATCCCGCCCGACGGCCGCCGCGGAGCATGCGAGGTCTGAGGGAAGCCCGTTCGTCGAATCGCGACCGCGCCGAACGCGGACCGCCCGATTGCCCCGAGCCACGGTCATGCCGTCCGATCCACTCACGATTCTCCTGGCCGCGGCGTTCACGTCCGGCTGGGCCTCGATCCACGCCCTGCGCCATCACGCCGAGGACCTGACCTTCGTCCTGGCCCTGCTGGTCTACGCGCTCGCCACCGCCGTCGTGTCCCTGCTCGCGGCCCGCGCCGGCCTTCTCATGGTGCCCGACCATGCCGCCGGTTGGATGTACGCGGCGACCGGCGGCGGATGACGGTCGACCGCGAGACCCGCGTGCAAGATCTGCGTGCAAGACCCGCGTGCAAGACCTACGGGCTTGCCCTTAAGAGACGGGCCGGAATGTTCTTCCCGCGCAGGCGCGGCCACCTTCGTCCTCATCCGATCCGGACGAGGAGCGAAGCGATGGCTACCCCGATGACGCGACCCTTTCCGTCCTTCGAACCCGTGAACCCGCCGGTTCACGGCGGACGCGAAGTCGCTCTCTTCGCGGGGTGCCCCGAGCTCCTCGGCACCCCCTTCTCCTACGGCCGCGAGGAGGAGATCTACGGCGAGGGCGAGGACGCCGACGTCGTCTACCGGGTCGTCGACGGTGCGGTCCGGACCCACAAGGTCCTGGGCGACGGGCGCCGCCAGATCACCGGCTTCCACCTGCCGGGCGACCTCTTCGGCTTCGAGCAGGGCGAGGCCCACCGGCACTCGGCCGAGGCCCTCTCGGACACCAAGGTCCTGATCTTCCGGCGGTCGGCGATCCAGCGCGCCGCTGCCCGCAACGCCGACGTCGCCTGCCATCTCTGGAACATGGCCACGCGGGGCCTGCGTCACGCCCAGGACCACATGCTGCTGCTCGGCCGGCGATCGGCCGTGGAGCGGGTGGCGACGTTCCTGATCGACGTCGACGAACGGCTCGGCGGGACCGGAACCTTCGCGCTGCCGATGACCCGGCGCGACATCGCCGACTACCTCGGCCTGACCATCGAGACCGTATCGCGGACCCTGTCGCAGCTCGAAGAGGCCGGCACCCTCCTGCGTACAGGCGGACGTCAGGTCAGCCTGCGCCTCCAGCGCCTTCGCCGGGTCGTCGAGGACTGAATCGAAGTCCAAGCCTGGCTGGACGCGGATCGGCGCGAACGATCCCGCCGCGCGGGACCGCCGCCCCCCCCCGAGGCGCGAAGATCCCTTGCGCCTGCGCGGGACTGTCGAAGAAGAGCAAGGCCGAGGATGGGCATGCGCGGTTCATGTCGCGCACCGCGATGTCGGATAGGGACCGAAGGTGACGGTGCGCCGCCGTCGGCGGGCGGATGGCTCAGGCGTATTTCAGCTGGTCGAGGCGCGCCCCGTTCGGACAGAACTCCCGGTAGGTGGCGGCTGCGGTTCCGGCCCTCAGCGCGCGCGCGCAGCGGCTGCGGTCCCTGCAATCCAGGCAGGCCGCCTCGAGGGCCCGCATGGCTGCGGGCTGTCTCTGCCGGATGGCGTCGGGGTCGAGGTTCAGGCTCCGCATCAGTTCCACGATGCTGCGGAGCTTCGCGGCGGCTTCCGCGCTGACGGGGGCCGGTCCGGGCGTTTTGGGCTTCAGCATCGTCATCATCATTTCCTGGTCGACGTTCCGGATCTCCCGGGCCGCCTCCAACAGGCAGCACCACGCCTCCATCGAGGCGACGATGCCGAAGGGGTCGAACGGGTCGGGCTTCTCGCTGGATGACGACATCGCATTCTCCGTTGGCCGCCGGGTTCCGCCGCGAGGGGCAACGGTCTCACGCAGAGACCGGTCTGATGTGTGTTCCGCGAACGTGAAGCGGCCTTCGGGCGAGGCCTTGATCTGGATCAAGCCCCGTCGGCCAAACGACGGACGGGACCGGGCCCGATGCGGCGGGGATGCGCGAGGAGGCGGACCATCCGCCCGGCTGGTCACGACGATCGGCACCGCCGCGCCCGGAACCAGGCCGGCGGCTTGGGCACCGGCGCGGCGCACCAGCAGCTTGGCCAACCTGTTCCTCGCCGACGCCGAACGGCGCGTCGGGCTTGCGCTGGATCAAGGCGCCTCCGCCAAGGGCGCGCCATCCTGGCCCGGACATCCTCACGAAAGCCAACGGGAGAGACGCCATGAGCGCCAAGGATCTTCGCCGCGATGTTCTCGACGAACTCGACTTCGACCCCAGCCTGGATGCCGCCGAGATCGGGGTCGCCGTCTCGGACGGCGTGGTGACCCTGACGGGTCATGTCGGCAGCTACGCCGAGAAGGTGGAGGCCGAGCGCGCGGCGAAACGGGTCAAGGGCGTGCGTGCCATCGCCCAGGAGATCCAGGTTCGCCTCCCCGACGCCAAGAAGGTCGAGGACGACCAGATCGCCGCGCGGGCCCTGGCCATCATCGACTGGTCCGTCCACCTCCCGAAGAACGCCATCCAGGTGAAGGTCGCGCAGGGCTGGGTGACGCTCACCGGGGCGGTGCCCTGGCAGTACCAGGCGATGGGCGCCGAGGCGGCGGTCCGCAAGCTGTCCGGCGTGTTCGGGGTGACGAACCTCGTCGAGGTCAGGCCGGACGTGCGGCCCACCGCCGTCAAGGAGAAGATTCTGGAAGCGTTCCGGCGGAACGCCCTGTTCGAGGCGGACGCGATCAAGGTCAGCGTGGAAGGCGATCAGGTCACCCTGGAGGGGGCCGTCACGGTCGGCATCGAACGGGATGCCGCCGAGCAGGCCGCCTGGTCTGTCCCGGGGGTCCGGAGCGTCGTCGATCACATCGTCGCCCTGCGCTGAGGAGTCATGACATGCCACACGGGACACAGGAATCCGCCCCGTCCAGGCAGCGGCACGGCAAGCTACCCGCAAAGCAGTCCCTGCCGACCATGCTGTATCGAGTGACCCTGACGCTGGCCCGCTGCCCGGACTATCCGGACGGCAGCGTGGCACGGGGCTACGAGATGGTCGCGCCGCTCGGGCCCGATGGCCATCTCGATGCCGCGTTCTGGCGCACGACGCGCGAGAGTTGCCGCGTGCGCCGCTTCTGGTCGGGCGCGCGCGACCGCGACGGTCGTCTCGTTCACCGAGCCGGTGGGGATGGCGGCGCGACCTGGCTGATCGACTACGAGGATTGGACGAACCAGGACGACGAGCCGGGCTATCACCTCGGCACTCACGCCTTCGTTCCGGGAGAATACGTCTCTATCCGCGATGCCGAGGATGGGGTCTACCACACGTTCATGGTCTCCCGCGTCTCCCCCGCATCGGCTGGATTTCGAACATGAGAGCGACGATCCTGCCGTTTCCGCCGTGGGGACCGCGGCCCGATCTCGCATTGGTCGAGGCCGCGTGGCGGCTCGCATGGCGCACCTTCTGGGTGGACCTGCCGCTCGCCTGGGCCACCGAGATGAACCGGTCTCTGTTTCGCTGGATCGAGCCGGTGGTCACCGAGCCGGGCGCCGCCGGTTCCCACGCGAAAGAGGGGCCGCACACGGCGACGGAGGCTGTCGCCCTGAGTCTTGGATGCGACCCCTCGGCGGAGATCCAGGAGCCGAAGAAATCGCGGAACCGACGTGAGCGGCGACGCGCGCACGATCCGGTCCGCGGTCCGCTCACGTCTCACTGAAGGTCGGGCGGGACGACTTCGTGGGTCACGTCCTGACCCGTAACGACCTCGCGGACGCTGAACCTGACACCCTGTCGGATCAGACGCTCCAGGTCCTGTGGCGCCAGGTAGGCTTGCCTCTCGGGGTCGTAGAGCCTGCATCCGCCATACCGCTTGAGCTGGCGAACAGGTGAGGACTTCTCGGTTGGCATCATCTCGAACACGCGGCGCGGGCCACCTCCGACCATGCGGTAGATCTTATCTGGAATAATTAAATTGTACGTGCGGCGCGCACAATAGCGGCGTTCCCGATCGCTTCGCCGTCGCGGCATCGGCGGACCGAGGCTCCGGTCATGTGCGCGATCTCACGCGCCTCGTCCGCGGGCACGATGCGGACCTGCACGGTGGAGGATCGACCTGCGATGTCCGCCGCGTCACGGGTGTTCGCATCCGCGTCGCGGGCGATGACGCCGAACGCGCGAGCCCTCGGCAGACGGCGGCGCGGACATGGGCGGCGTGCTCACCGATGCCCCCCGGTGAACACGAAGGAATCGAGGCCGCCGAGCGCCGCGATCAGCGAACCGGCCTCGCGCACGACCCGGTAGGCGAACAGGTCGAGCGCCTCCCGCACCCGCACGTACGTCGTCGCTGATCCCCGAGACGCCGAGCAGACCCGACCGTTCGTTGAGGAGCGTGGCCACGGCGTCGGGCGACAGACCGCGCTCGCGGATCAGGTACAGGATCAGCCCAGGGTCCAACGCCCCGCTCCGGGTGCCCATCATCAGGCCGGCGAGGGTGGTGAAGCCCACCGTGGTGGCGACGCTCGACACGTCCCGGATCGCGCACAGGCTCGCGCTGTGCCCGAGATGCGCCGCCACCAGCCTGCCGCACGGAAAATGACCCCGGCTTTGATCTAATGGATTGCCCTGATCAGCATCGCGACGACGGCGAGGAGCATGCAGGCGGTCGCCAGCCATCCGAGCCACCGGAGCGGCCCGCGCACCGCGAAGGGGCCCATGATGTCGGTGCGGGCCGCGGCCAGCATCATCACGGCCATGATCGGCACCGCGATGACGCCATTGACGACCGCGCTCCAATACAAGGCCCGGATCGGGTCGACGGCACCCAGGCTGACGATCATGCCGACGAGGGTGGCGAGCACCATTGTCCCGTAGAAGGCGCGCGCCTCGAGGAGGTGGCGGCCGAAGCCCACCGGCCAGCGCCGCGCCTCGCCGACCGCGTAGGCCGCCGAGCCGGCCAGGACCGGCACCGCCAGGAGCCCGGTGCCGCTGATCCCGAGGGCGAAGACCGTGGCGGAGAACGGGCCCGCCAGGGGGCGCAGCGCCCCGGCCGCCTGGGCCGAAGTCTGGATGTCGGCGATGCCGTGGCCGGCGGTGCGCCCGATGCGGGCCGCGACCATCTGGACGGCGGCCATCAGGGGCAGGCTGTAGAGCAGGGTCCAGCACAGCGCGTAGCCGAGCTGCGCACCGGCCTGCCCGTAGGTGGCGATGCCGCTGGGGTCGTCGTCCGAGGCCCCCGTGATCAGGCCGGGTCCGAGAATACCCAGGACTCGTGGTTTCGACGGGCCGACGGCGGCGCTCAGGCCCTCCGGATCCTCCGGCTCGGCGAGGCGGCTTGCGACAGGCATCGGAATCTCGGTCACAGGTCGATGCCCCGGGCGCCGCCAGGGCCCGCGCCGTGCGTAACGGGGGAGGGGGCATCGGGCCGGGACCAGATCCTGCGGGCGACCTTCAAGGCGGCGTTCAGGTCATCGCGGTCCGTGCCATAGCGGCGGTACGGGGCTTCGCGCCACGGCAGCGTGCCGTCGGGGCCTGGCCAAACCTCTGCGGCCAGCACGTGATACATCCCGTCGAGGGCCTCGATACCGTAACCGGTGACGGCCCATTGCCGCCCCCGCCAGTGCACCGGTTCGGTCAGCGTGTGTCCCATGACCTCGCTCCCATCTGAGCGAAGCTACGTAAGTTCTTCCTGCACCGCGGCGGCCTCGCAGGAATCCGCGCGGAGCCGCCAATCCACGATGCCGTTGGCTTCACAGAAGAGCGCCTGCCCGGCCGCGAGGGCGGAAGCCTCCGACGCGGCCGGGACCAGGACCTGATGCTGGCGCACGGGCCGCTCGTGACCGGTGTCGTCGCAGACCAGCTTGTGGAACGTCACCAGGAACATCCTCATCGGATCGCCTCCGTTCTCGCGCGACGAGACGCCGTCTCGTCCTCCGCGAGCGGAGTTGGGCCCGGCGTCGGATGGCCGCCTTGATCTGCCGCAAACCCGGGCCCCGCATGGGGGAGGACGCAGGTCCGCTTCGGCGCGAGCAGCGTGCTGCGGATGCCGGACGACGCCATCCGATGGAGGTGGCCCTTGCCGTGCAGCGGCCAGTATCGCTCCATGGCGAGATAGGTGAACGAAGCCGACCAGCCGATCAGCATCAGGCCGTTCATTGCCTCGACGCCGGAGATGAGGCGGGCATGACCGACCGGGAAGTGATCGCCGAAGCCGAGCGTGGTGTAGGTCACCACCGAGAAGTACAGGCAGTCCTCGAAGGTGGTGACCGGCACGCCCGCGAAGGCGCCGTTGCCGAGCCGCAGCACGAGCAGCCAGTAGGCGCCGGCATAGATCCACACCGCCGCCGTGTGCCCGAAGAAGGCCGCGAGCACCACGACGAGGATGCGGGCGCGCGGTGGAATCGGAAGCTCCGCCAGATGCTCGGAGGTCAGGCGCAGGACCTCGTACAGCACCAGGATGGTGACGATGACGAGGACGACGCTGGCGGACAGGGCGATGAGCATAGGGCTGTCCCGGGAGAGACCCCGGGACCAGCATGCGCGGAGCCGCGACGGCCGCCTTGACCTGCCTCAACGCAGCCTCCGGCCGTCCTCACCGGCTTCGTGGGCGGGACGTCATCGGGTTCTGATCCAGATCAAGGCGCGTAACATTCCTGCGCCGTCACCTCGTGATGCACCCCGATCCAGGCGCGCGTCAGCAAGGGAGGCCGGCGATGCCGGACGTTCGCGTATCCCCGAGGATCTGTGGCCCACGGGAATGCTGCCCGAAGGCATCCTGGAGCACTGGCTCGTCGAGGACGGGACCAGGGTGAGGGCCGGGGAGGCCGTGGCCGCCGTGCGGATCGGCGAGGCGCTTCACGACATCCTCTCGCCGGTCGGCGGGCGCCTGGAGGTCCTCGCACCCGCCGGCGTGGTCGTCGATCCAGGCTGCGTCATCGCCGAGGTTCATGCCTGGGGCCGCGTCGCGGCCGGACCTTTGCGCGAGATCAAGGACGGCCGGCCGGGGAGGCGAGAGGATGACGGAGCGAACCACGGCGGATGGTGCCGTGGGCACAGGTCGGAGGTTTCACATGGCTCACGCCAACCCGCACGCGCCCCCCTCGGCTCCGGAATGGCGGACCGACGAGATCCTGCTCGGCGCCCTGCAGCACGCGGCAGGCGTCGCGCTGGTGCTGGCCGCGTGGATCCTGATCCTCGTCGACGTGAGCCGTCCCGGCGCCTCCGCGCTCCTGCCGGGTCTGCTGGTCCTCGGGCTGTCCACCGCCAACCAGCTTCGCTTCCGCGTCGTCCTGGAGCGCGCCATCGCGCTCACCGGTGCCTGGACGCTGCTGGCTCCCTGGATGCTCGGGTTCGCCGCCAACGATATGGCGACCTGGGCCCACGTGACGCTCGGTTGCGTGATTCTCGCCTCCGCCCTGGCATCGCTCAGGCTGGCGCGAAAACCATGACGGAAGCGGCATCGTTCCGGATCGGAAAGCTCGCACTCTCGGGACTGGCGGCGGTCATCCTCAGTTTCCCGGCCACGGCCGTGCCCGGCGAGGATCACCGCGTCCGGGGCTGGACGGTTGCCGCGCAGCTTTGCAGCCGCTGCCACGTCATCGGCAGGGAACCGCAGGAGGGCGGACACGTCGGACCGGACTTCCCGACCATCGCCGCCATGCCTTCGACCACGGGCGTCGCGCTCAATGTCTTCCTGCAGAGCCATCATCAATGGATGCCCAGCGTGCGGCTGGACCGGGACGAGATGGATGCGGTTATCGACGACATCCTCAGCCTCCCGGAGACGGAAGCCGCGAGGCCCTGAGGCCGCACGATCGCGAGCGATACGCCCCATTTCGCGTGCTCCTGGACCGTGCTCCTGGTCGACATCGGCGCCACCGACACCCGGTCCGCCATCCCGTCGCGCCCGCACGCCGGCCATCGCGGCGAGCCTCCGGTGATGCCGGGTAAGGCCCGGGACCTTTCGAGCGAACTCCGCATGGGCGGCGTGGCCGTCGATGGCCGGTCTCAGCCCGTGACGGTCGCGGCCGCATCCCTTACGATGGGGGCGGGAGACCGAGCATGGCGCACGACCACGATCACGACCATTCCCACCCCGGGAGCGAACTCTCGCCGATGGAGTTGCGCGTCCGCGCCCTCGAATCCGTCCTCGTGGAGAAGGGCTACGTCGACCCGGCCGCCCTCGATGCGCTGATCGAGACCTACGAGACCAAGGTCGGCCCCCACAACGGCGCCCGCGTGGTGGCGCGTGCCTGGGTCGATCCCGCTTTCCGCGCACGCCTTATGGCCGACGCCACCCCGGCGATGCGCGAACTCGGGATCGGCGGGCGCGGCGGCGAGCACATGGTGGTCGTCGCCAACACGCCCGAGGAGCACAACCTCGTGGTCTGCACCCTGTGCTCCTGCTACCCCTGGCCCGTGCTCGGGCTGCCGCCGGTCTGGTACAAGTCGCCCCCCTACCGCTCGCGCGCGGTGATCGAGCCCCGCGCGGTGCTGGCCGAGTTCGGCGTGACGCTGCCGGCCGACCAGCGCATCCGGGTCTGGGATTCCACCGCCGAGCTTCGCTACATGGTGCTGCCGATGCGCCCCGCCGGGACGGAAGGCCTCGATGAGGCCGCGCTCGCCGCCCTCGTCACCCGGGATGCAATGATCGGCACCGGCCTGCCGCACACGCCGGAGCAAAACGCATGAACGGCGGTCAGGATCTCGGCGGCATGCACGGCTTCGGCCCGGTCGCGCCGGAGGCGGACGAGCCCCGCTTCCACGCGCCGTGGGAGAAGCGCGTGTTCGGGCTCGCCCTGGCGATGGGCTTCACCGGCACCTGGAACCTCGATGCGAGCCGCGCTGCGCGCGAAGCCCTGCCACCGGGCGAGTACCTCACCTCCAGCTACTACGCGATCTGGCTCAAGGCGCTGGCGCGCCAGGTCGAGGCCCATAGCCTCGCCACGGCGGATGAGCTGGCCTCCGGCGCGGTCTCGACACCGGCCTTGCCGGTCAAGCGCGTTCTCCGGGGCGAGGCGGTGGCGCCGCTCTTCGCGGGCGGTTTCCCGAGCGACCGGCCCGTCGCCACCCCGGCGCGCTTCGCGCCGGGTGAGCGCGTGCGCGCCCGCCGGATCAATCCCGCCGGGCACACCCGCCTGCCGCGCTACGTGCGTGGGCAGGTCGGCACCGTGGAGGCCGTGCATGGCGGCTTCGTCTTCCCGGACACGAACGCGAACCTCGCCGGCGAGGCGCCGCAATGGCTCTACACCGTCCGCTTCGCCGGCCGCGATCTCTGGGGCGACGCAGCGGAAGCAGGCCACACCGTCTCGGTGAACGCGTTCGAGAGCTACCTGGACCCCGTCGATCCGGAGCCGGCGGCATGAACCCGGTCTCGATGAGCGACGGCCAGATCCCCCGCGGCGGCGCAACGGACCCTGTCTTCGCCGAACCCTGGGAAGCCCAGGCCTTCGCCCTCGTGGTGGCGCTCCGCGACCGCGGCCTGTTCGATTGGAGCGAATGGGCCGAGGCGCTCGGCGCCCACACGCGCCGGACCGGACGGGCAGCGGACTACGCCGCTTGGCTCGACACCTTGGAGGGCCTGCTCGCGGCGCGCGACGTCCTGGCGCCCGGTCTCCTCGCGGAGCGCCGGGCCGCCTTCGCCCGGGCCGCCGCCGCGACCCCGCACGGCGCGCCGATCCTTCTGGCGAACGATCCCTTGGCGAACGATCCCTTGGCGAACGATCCGTTGGCGAACGGCCCCCTGGGGTCCGGCGCCTGAGGGCTTCCGACCGAACGGATCTTAGAGGTCGAGGCGGCCCTGGATCCGCCGGGCCGTCTCCGTCCGCCGCGCGGTGATGTCGGCCGCTGCCGCCCGCGCCCGTTCGAGGACGGCCGGCGGTGCCCGGTCCGGCGTGCCCGCATCGAAGGGCGGCTCGGGTGCGTAGGCCATGGTGAGCTGGATCAGCTGCGCCGCCTCGTCGCCGCGCAGGCGCGCCGCAACGGTGAGCGCCCCGTCGATGCCGGCAGTAACCCCGGCGGCGGTGACCAGCGCGCCGTCCTCGACCACCCGCGCATCCACCGGGATCGCCCCGAAATGATGCAGGAGGTGGTGCGAATTCCAGTGCGTGGTGGCCCGCCGCCCCTTCAGAAGGCCAGCGGCCCCGCAGATCAGCGCGCCGGTGCAGACCGAGAAGACGCAGAGCGCCCCCGCGGCCTGTCGCCGGACCCAGTCGAGGATGACGGCATCCTCCATCAGCGCCTCCTGGCCGTAGCCGCCCGGCACGTGCAGCACGTCGAGGGGCGGCGCTTCGGCCAGCGCCGCATCGGCGGTGAGACGCAGGCCCCGGAGATCGCGGACCGGCGCCGTGTCCCGGGCGTAGATCCGGTAGGTCGCGTTCGGAATGCGGGACAGGACCTCGAACGGCCCGGTCAGGTCGATCTGGTCGATGCCTTCGAAGAGGAGGGAACCGATCTCAAGGTGACGGTCGGGGTCAAGCATGCCGGACTTCCTGTGAGGCGGGGTGGATCGGAGAGGACGTGCACCGGAAGCGGTCGCGGTAATCGCCGGGCGGGACGCCGACATGGCGCAGGAAGGCGCGCCGCATGGTCTCGTCGGCCCGGAAACCGCAGAGCCGTGCCACCGCCGAGACGTTGGCCCGCTCGGATTCGAGGAGCCGGCGGGCCGTCTCGACGCGCAGGGTTTCCAGCATCCGGGCCGGCGTGGTTCCGACCTCGGCCTGGAAGGCGCGAGCGAACTGCCGGGGGCTGAGGCCGACGCGCGCCGCCAGATCCTCCACGCAGAGCGGCCTATGCAGGTTCGCGCCCATCCAGGCGACGAGATCCGCCAGCCGGACGGAGAGACCGGCCTGCGCGGACAGCACGGTGCTGAACTGCTTCTGCCCGCCCGGCCGGCGCAGGAACATCACGAGTTCCCGCGCGATGCTCAAGGCGAGGCCGTGGCCGTGATCGGCTTCGACGAGGGCCAGGGTCAGGTCCATCCCCGCCGTGATGCCGGCCGACGTCCAGACATTTCCGTCCTGGATGAAGATCGGTTCCGGATCGACCGCGAGACTCGGGTGGCGGCGGCCGAGTTCCGCGCACCAGCGCCAATGCGTCGTCACGCTGCGCCCGCGCAGGCAGCCGGCCCCGCCCAGGATGAAGGCGCCGGTGCAGATGCCGACGACGCGCGCGGCCTTGCCGGCGAGGTCACGGGCGAGGTCCCGGAGCGGCGCCTCGTCCGCACGGCGGCGGGCCCCTTCGCCACCGGCAATGATCAGCGTGTCGAGGTCCGTCCAGGCGGCGAGTTGCGCACCGTCGACGTCGGAACCGATCGCCAGGCCGGCAGAGGTGGCGGCGGACCCTGGCTCGGGCACGATATGGCAGGAGACGTCGTATAGCGCCGGCCCGCCATGGTCCGCGGCCCAGAGGCGGTTGGCCTGCGACAGCACTTCCGCGGGGCCGGCGATGTCGAGGAGCTGCGCGGGCGCCGCCGCCAGGATGAGGATCCGGCGGGGACTGGCCCTGCGTGGGGCGTGCGAGGCGGGGACGGGCATGGGGCGGATCCTGGCACCCGCCGACGCGGGTCACAATGTCATCGTCCCCTCGTATCCTGCCATCGCGGCGGGCACCGCTCTTGCGAGCGTCCGCATTTCGCGATGCCGCCCTGGATCAAATCGCCCCTTCGTTCGTCTCCTGTGGGGGCGGAGCTTGGCAGCGAAGGACGCAGGGCCGGCGCTTCCGACGAAGGGGTACGCCGTGAGCATCGGACTGATCGCGCTTCTCGACGACGTGGCGGGCCTCGCCAAGGTGGCGGCTGCCTCCCTCGACGATGTCGCGGCGCAGGCGGGGCGGGCGGGCATCAAAGCGGCAGGCGTCGTCATCGACGATGCCGCCGTGACCCCACGCTACGTGGTGGGCTTCGCCGCCGAGCGCGAACTCCCCATCGTCGGCCGCATCGCCCTGGGCTCCCTGCGCAACAAGCTGCTGTTCCTCTTGCCCGCCGCCCTGGCGCTCGGTGCTTTCGCGCCCTGGGCGATCACGCCCCTGCTGATGCTTGGCGGCGCCTATCTTTCTTACGAGGGGAGCGAGAAGGTCTACGAGGCGCTGTTCCCGCACCAGGCCCACGCCCACGAGGCGAAGCGCGACGCGTCCGCGGGGGACACCCAGGCCCTTGAGGACCAGAAGGTCTCCAGCGCGATCAAGACCGACTTCATCCTCTCGGCGGAGATCATGGCCATCACCCTCGCGGCCCTGCCCGAGGGTTCCATCTGGATGAAGACTGCCGTCCTCGCGGTGGTCGCGGTGGGCATCACGGTGGCGGTCTATGGCGGCGTCGCCCTCATCGTGAAGGCCGACGATGCCGGCGTCGCCATGGCGGCCAACACGTCGCGATCCGCCTTCGGCAGCCTCGTGCGCGGCATCGGCCGCGCCCTGGTCAAAGGCATGCCGGGCTTCCTCAAGATCCTGGCCGTCGTCGGAACCGCCGCGATGATCTGGGTCGGCGGCGGCATCCTGGTGCACGGCCTGGAGGGCTACGGCCTGCCCCAGATCGCACACGCCATCCAGGCCGCCGCGACCGGGGCGGCGAGCGTCGCCGGTCCGCTCGCCGGAACGGTGGCGTGGCTCGTCACCGCCGCGGGCTCCGGCCTCGTCGGCCTCGTGGTCGGCGCGGCCTTGATCCCGGTGACGAGCTTCATCCTGGCGCCGGCCTGGAACAGCATCGCCCGGCTCCGGACGAAGTCGGCCTGACCCTAATGGGCCTCGCGCAGGTGGGCGAGGTGCCGAATGGCGAGGTCGTAGCCGTGCGTACCGAAGCCCGCCATCACCGCCGTGGCGGCGAGCGAAACGTAGGAATGGTGGCGAAACGCCTCGCGCCTGTGCACGTTCGAGATGTGGCACTCGATGATCGGCACTTCGCAGGCGTTCAGCGCGTCGAGGATCGCGATCGAGGTGTGGGTGTAGGCGCCCGCATTGATCACGATGCCGGCCGAACCGACCCGGTAGGCCTGGATCCAGTCGATCAGCTGATGCTCCGCATTGCTCTGATGGAAGGCGAGGGTGAGGCCGAAGCCTGCCGCCAGGGTCCGGCAACGGGCCTCGACGTCCGCGAGCGTCTCGTGCCCGTAGATGTGCGGCTCACGCTGGCCGAGCAGGTTCAGGTTCGGGCCGTTCAGGATGAGGATCGTGTCGTTCATGGCATCCCGTCATAAGGCCGGTGGACGGGTCCGGAAAGGGTCCGGGCGCGCCTGCCGGGGTATGCCTTGCGGTCTTCGCCATTGCCGGCCATGCCGGGCGGGGAGGGGCAGCGACAACCGCCCCCGTAGGAGGAGATCCCATGAACGCGCCCGTCGTCATCGCCGTCGCGATCACCGGCTCGGTGCCGCGCAAGTCCGACAATCCCGCCCTGCCGGTCACCGTGGCCGAGCAGATCGCCTCGACGCAGGCCGCCTACGAGGCGGGGGCCACCCTCGCGCATATCCACGTGCGCAACGACGACGAGACGCCGTCCTCGGACCCGGATCGCTTCGCCGCCGTCCAGGAGGGCCTGCGCCGCCACTGCCCGGGCATGATCGTCCAGTTCTCCACGGGCGGGCGCGGGCGCGACCCGGCGAGCCGCGGCCTGTCCCTGCAGCACCGCCCCGACATGGCCTCGCTCTCCACGGGCTCGGTGAACTTCCCCAGCATCGTCTACGAGAACCACACCACGCTGGTGACCGACCTCGCCGGCCAGATGAAGCGCTTCGGTGTCCGCCCCGAGATCGAGATCTTCGACCTCTCGCACCTGCACGGCGCCCTACGCCTCGTCGAGGCCGGGCTGATCGATGCCCGTCCGCACGTGCAGTTCGTCATGGGGGTGAAGAACGCGATGCCGGCGGATCCGCACCTCCTCGACCTGTTGCTCGGCGAAATGCGGCGCCTCCTCCCGGAGGCGACCTGGACGGCGGCCGGGATCGGGCGGCACCAGGCGGAGGTGATGGAATGGGCGCTTGCCCGCGGGGCGGACGCGGTGCGGACCGGGCTCGAGGACAACATCCGGATCAGCCGCGAGCGGCTCGCCAGCGGAAACGCGGAACTCGTCGCGCTGGCGGCCGAGACGGTGAGGCGCCACGGCCGCCGGGTCGCGACGCCCGCGGAAGCGCGCTCCAGTCTGGGCCTGACACGAGCCTGAACACGCGAACGCCC
>NZ_BPQL01000177.1 GCF_022179225.1 Methylobacterium goesingense | reverse complement strand
CGAGCCGGATCACGCCGAGTAGGACGTTGGCGGCGGGATCGACCACCGAGACCGTGTTGGAGAACTGGTCCGAGGTGTAGAACCGGTCCCTGCCGCTGACCGGCACGTCCGGTGCGGAGGCTGCGCCCGGGGCCTGCCCGGCGAGAGCCGAGCCGGAGAGCAGCGCGAGCGCAAGGAGGGGGAGGGCGGTCTTCATCGGCAGATCTCCGAAGGCATCTCGGCGGCAGGGGCCGTGCCATGGTGGTGAAGGTGGGCGGCTGCGGCGGACGAATCCGGCCCGGGAGAGAGATCGGCGAGCGCCCGGCGCATCACCGCGATCTCCTGGCCCTGTTCGACGATGATCCCCTGCGCGAGGCGGCGCAGGACCGGATCCTTGCCGTAGAGCAGCTCCGCCTGGGCCATCGCGATCGCGCCCTCGTGGTGCGGGATCATCATCGCGGCGAAGTCGCGGTCCGGATCGCCCGAGGGCGGGACCATCATGTCGGCATGCATCCGCGTCATCGACTGCGCCATCATCGCGTCGAAGGACGCGGAGACGACGGCCGGCGGCTCGGCAGCGGCCAGCGTCGGGGGCATCATCATCCGGCCGCCGACGAGGCCGCCGGCCATCACGGCGGCCGTGAGCGCAAATCCCAATGCTCCGCGCATGAGCCGTCCTCCCTGTTCGTTGTCGGGGGGAGAGATGCCGGGACGAGGGCCTTATTCCGTGGTCGGGAAGAAATCAGCGATCACACGGACGTGATCAAATTTTTTCGCATGTCTGCGGAATAGAATCGCCCATTCGGCATCCCAACCCGATGCGGTCATGCTCGACCGCGGGAGACTCCCCCATGCGCAATCTGCTGATCCGCGCCGCCTTTGCGGCCTTCGCCTTCTCGGCCGTGGCCGCCCAGGCCGCGCCCGCCATGACCGCGCCCGCCATGACCGCCGAGACCCCCAAGGGGCCGGCGCTCGTCGATGCCAAGAGCATGACCCTCTACACCTTCGACAAGGACACGGGCGGCAAGTCGATGTGCAACGGCCCGTGCGCCGCCAACTGGCCCGCCCTGATGGCGGCGCCCGGCTCGGCCGCCTCCGGCGACTGGACGTTGGTGACGCGGGACGACGGCACCCTGCAATGGGCCTACAAGGGCAAGCCGCTCTACACCTTCGCCAAGGACACCAAGCCCGGCGACATCACCGGCGACGGCTTCCTCAACGGCGCGTGGCACATCGCCAAGCCCTGATCGGTAAAGCCTCGTGGACGAGATCGCCGCCCTCATCGAACCGCAGATCCCGGCCTTGCGGCGCTACGCCGTCGCGCTGTTGCGGGACCGCGAGGCGGCGGACGACCTCGTCCAGGACACCCTCGAGCGGGCGTTGTCCGCCTGGTCCGGGCGCCACCGCGACGGCGACCTGCGGGCGTGGCTGTTCACCATCGAGCGCAACCTGTACCTCGGCGCCGTCCGGCGCCGGAGCCGGCGCGGCGTCGATCTCGGCGCGGAGGCTTTGGAGCAGATCGCGGATCCGGGTGCCGACCCTGAAGCCGCGTTGGGAGCCCGCGATGTGCTCGCCGGGCTCGATACCCTGCCCGAGGAGCAGCGCTCGGTGCTACTCCTCGTCGCGGTGGAGGATCTGTCCTATGCCGAAGCCGCGCAGGTGCTCGGAGTGCCGCTCGGCACGGTGATGTCGCGGTTGAGCCGGGCGCGGACGCGGATGCGAGGTTTTCTGGAGATGGGCCGGACGGGCCTCTTGAGGAGGGTGAAATGAGCGGGGATCCGCGCCCGGTCGGCGAGGACGACCTGCACGGCCTGATCGACGGCCGCCTCGAACCGGAGCGGCGGGCGCTGGTCGAGGCATGGTTGAGGGGAAATCCCGCGCGCGCCGCAGAGGTCTCCGCCGACCGGGCCCTGCGTGAGCGCCTGCGCGCCCGCCTCGCGCCGATCGCCGATGAGGCGATCCCGGCGCGGCTCAGGGTCGCCAACATCCGCTCGCGACATCGCCCGATCCCCGGGCGTTGGTTTCCGGTCGCGGCTGCGGCCGTGCTCTGCCTCGCGATCGGCGCCGCCGCCGGCTGGTTCGGCCATTCCGCCCGGGAGGTACCCACGGTCACGCTCGCGCGAACCGAGCCGGCGACCGACGACGCGGTGGCTGCCTTCCGCACCTTCGTGGTCGAGGCCGTGCATCCGGTGGAGGTGCGCGCCGACGAGAAGCCGCACCTCGTGACGTGGCTCTCGAAGCGCCTCGGCCGGGCGGTGACCGCCCCCGACCTCACGGCCTACGGCTACCGCCTGATGGGCGGCCGGCTGCTGCCGGCGGGTTCCGAACCGGCGGCGATGCTGATGTACGATGACGACCACGGCACCCGGCTGACGCTCTACAGCCGCGTGGGCGATGCGGATGGCCGCACGGTGTTCCGCTTCGCCCGCGAGGGCGACGTCGCCGCCTTCTCCTGGGTCGATGGTGGCATGTCCTACGTCGTCACCGGTCGCACCGACGAGGCGCGGCTACTGACCGTCGCGCAGGCGGTCGACGCACAGGTCCGTGGATTGCCGGTTCCGCCGCGGCAACCGTGACGCTCGATTAGCTCCGCAAATAGGGTGCTGCCCGGTGCGACCCGTCGCCGATGGGGGATCGTCAAGTCGCCGACCGCCGGTGAGCCGAACGCCTCGAAGCCGTCCACGCCCTGGCCGAACGATGCCCTTTGCACAGCGATGCGGCGTCGCGTCCCGCCAAGTCGGCGACCGCATCGGTGAGACTGCGTGGAAGGGCAGGGAGGTCAGGGTGTCCGTCGTCAGATGA
>NZ_BPQL01000176.1 GCF_022179225.1 Methylobacterium goesingense | reverse complement strand
TGGCGCTGTTCGCCGCCACCACAATCGTCACCCTGTGCGCCGGGCACTCCGTCGGAATGCATCGGCTCCTCGTCCATCGCAGCTTCTCGGCCAGGCCCTCGGTCGAATACCTGCTGATCTATCTCGGAACGCTGGTCGGCATGGCCGGGCCGGTGGGGATGATCCGCCTGCACGACATGCGCGACTGGGCGCAGCGGCAGGCGGCCTGCCACGACCTGCATGCCAACCGGCTGTCGATGCCGCGCGATGCCCTCCTCCAGATGCACGCGCGCCTCGTCCTGGCGCACCCGCCGCGCTTCCACCTGGAGCCGCGGGTCGGGGAGGACCGGGTGCTCCGCTGGCTGGAGGCGACCTGGATGGTCCAGCAACTGCCATGGGCCGTGCTGTTCCACGCGGCGGGCGGATGGGCGTGGGTGATCTGGGGCATTCCCGTCCGCATCGCGGTGTCGCTGACCGGACACTGGCTCGTCGTGCATCTCACCCACCGCGACGGCCCGCAGGGCTGGGTGGTCGAAGGCGAGTCGGTCCAGGGGCACGACCTGCCGGCCGCCGCCTGGCTCACCTTCGGCGAGGCCTGGCACGCCACGCACCATGCCTGGCCGGACTCGGCGCGGCTCGGCACGGAGCCGGGCCAGGTCGATGTGGGCTGGTGGCTGCTGCGGGGGCTCGAGCGCCTGGGCCTCGTCTGGGACCTGAAGCAGCCGAGCAACCTGGAGCCGCGCGCCGGGGTGCGCCGGCTCGGACCGGCGGAGGGGACGATGCCGCGACCCGCAACGGGCGGTCGGTGCTGACCGAATCATTCGCGCGCCGGCCGACCGCCGATCGCGCCTTCTTTCAAATGCGACACGGAGCGCACGATGCCTTGTTCCTCCACGCCCAGGATCCTCGCGGATCCCGCCACCTCGGCCACCGAGGGCCGGGTGGTCTGGGCGCCCGCCCGCTCGCTCTGGGTCGGCGGCATGACGTTGGCGGCGCTCACCCTCGCGCCCACCTACGTCACCCCCGGGGCCGTGGCTCTGTTCCTCGCCACGAGCGCGGTGACGCTCTGCGCCGGGCACTCGATCGGCCTGCACCGGCTGCTGATCCACCGCAGCTTCTCCGCTCCCCTCTGGGTGGAACGCCTGCTCGTCTATCTCGGCACGCTGGTGGGCATGGCCGGCCCCCTCGGCATGGTGCAGCTCCACGACACCCGGGACTGGGCCCAGCGCCAAGCCGCCTGCCATCCGCTGCATGCGCACGGGGCCGGCTTCCTGCGCGATGCCTGGTGGCAGATGCATAGCCGCCTCGTGCTGGCGCATCCGCCCCGCTTCGTGCCGGAGGCGGCTCTGGCGCGGGACCCGTTCCTCGCCGGCCTGGAGGCGACCTGGATGGCGCAGCAACTGCCCTGGGCGGTGCTGTTCTACGGGATCGGCGGAATGCCTTGGCTGGTCTGGGGCATCCCGATGCGGATCGCGGTCGGCCTCACCGGGCATTGGCTCGTCGGCCATCTCACCCATCGCCGAGGCCCGCAGGGCTGGGTCGTGGACGGCGCGGCGGTCCAGGGGCACGACCTGCCGGCGGCCTCCCTCGTCACCTTCGGCGAGGCTTGGCACGGCAATCATCACGCCTGGCCGGAATCCGCCCGTCTCGGACTGGAGCCCGGCCAACACGATTCGGGCTGGTGGGTGCTGCTGGCCCTGCGCCGGCTCGGGCTCGTCTGGGGCCTGAAGCAGCCGGTCGACCTGGAGCCGCGCGCCGGCCTGCGCCGGGTCGCACGGATGGGCGCGACCCGCTGAGGCGAGTCCCCTGCCCTCAGATCGCGAGCTTGCCCGGCTCGATCGCCGCGATGGCCGCCCGAGCGCCGAGGCGGCGCAGGGCCTCGCCCACCATGAGGAGGGCCGGCCCCTCGTGGCCGGAGGCCTCGACCCGGTCGGCGAGGTCGGCGGCGTCGGCCTCGACCACCTGCTGGTTCGGGCGGGTGGCGTTGAAGACGAGCAGCGCCGGGGTCGTCGGCGCGAGGCCCTCGGCGACCGCCCGCTCCAGCAGGACACGAAGCGTCTTCTTGGGCATGTAGACCACGGTGGTGACGCTCGGATCGGCGAGCGCGCCCCAGTTCAGGTCCTCGGGCAGGGCCCCGCGCCGGTCGTGGCCGGTGACGTATTGCAGGCGCCGCGCCGCGTCGCGGTTCGTCAGGGAGACGCAGAGGGAAGCCGCCGCCCCTTGGGCCGCCGAGATGCCCGGCACCACGCTCACCGGGATATTGGCCGCCCGGCAGGCGTCGATCTCCTCGCCGGCCCGGCCGAACACCAGGGGGTCGCCGGATTTCAGGCGCACCACCTGCTTGCCGGATTTCGCGAGCTGCACCATCAGCGCGTTGATGTCGTCCTGGCGGCAGGACGGGCCGTGCCCGGTCTTGCCCACCAGCATGGTGCGGGCCTCGCGGCGGGCGTAGTCGAGGATCTCGGGCGCCACGAGGTCGTCGTACAGGATGACGTCGGCGTTGCGCAGAGCGCGTAGCGCCTTGAGGGTGAGGAGTTCGGCATCCCCCGGGCCGGCGCCGACCAGCGTCACCGCCCCGCCTTTCGGCGCGGCCTCGGTCTCTCCCAGCAGTTCGGCGAGATCGGTGGCGGTCGGAGCCCGATCCGGCTCGGCGAAGGCCCGATCCGTGAAGCGCTCCCAGAAGGCGCGGCGGTCCGAGAAGCCGTGGAAGCGGCCGGTGACCTCCTCGCGCCAGTCGCGGGCGGCGCCGATCCAGGCCTTGAACCCGCGCGGCAGCATGCCCTCGATCCGGGCGCGCACGGTCTGGCCGAAGACCGGGGCGGCCCCCTCCGTCGAGATGCCCACCACCATGGGCGAGCGGTTCACGATGGCGCCGAACTTCACGTCGCAGAGATGCGGCCGGTCGACCGCGTTGACGATGGCGCCGGTCTTCCTGGCGGCGGCCACGAAAGCGATGCAGTCGTCCTCGTCCTCCATGGCGCCGATGCAGAAGGCGGCCCCCGTCAGGTCGTCGGCGTGCCACTGACGCGTGTGCAGGGTCACGGAGCCCGCCACGATCTCGCCTGGCACGGCGCACAGTTCCTCGCTGGGCTCCGGGGCATAGACGTCCACGTGGGCGCCGGCTGCGGCCAGCAGCTTCACCTTCCAGGGGGCGCCCCCGTTCGAGCCGGCCAGCACCGCGCGCTTGCCCTGAAGCGGCACGAACACGGGCAGGACGGCCAGCGGCTCGAGGCCGGCCGGCCCTGAGCCGCGCGTCGATTCGGTGCCGGCGGGCCGGGTTTCACGGGGCTGACGGGGTGTGCTCATGGGGCTCGGAAGTGGGGATCGATTCGGCCGAAAATGAGCCTATGCGGCGTTGCGTGCAAGCGCCTCGGGCAGAAGCTTGCGGATCTCGGGGATGCACGAGCCGCAATTCGTGCCGGCCTTGCAGGCAGCGCCCACCGCCTCGACGGTGCCGGCCCCCGCGGCGATGACGCCCGTGATGACGTCGACGCCGACGCCGTGGCAGGCGCAGACGGTCGGGCCGGCGGAGGCGGTCTCGGCGCGTCCCGACAGGAGGGAGCGCCGGGCGGCGGGCTCCGGTTCGGCCTCGGCAAACAGGGCCTTGGCCTCCTCCCAGCCCGGCCGCGCCTCGGCGGGGCCCAGCGCCAGGCAGGCGACGAGGCGGCCGGATTCGTAGACGGCGCAGCGGTAGCGCCCCCGCGCGTGGTCGGCGTACTCGGCGAGGTCGTGGCCCTGGAACAGGCCGCGCATCATCAGCGCCACGGCGCGGGAACTCTCCTGCGTGGCGAATTGCAGGCCCGAGCCGCCCTGGATCGTGGCTCGCGCCCACCACCAGCCCTCCGGCAGCCCGTGCTCGCCGCGGGTGAGCAGGAAGCCGCGGTTGCGGTAGGGGACGGCCGCGATGGCGGCCGGCGTCGCCTTCAGCTCGGGCTGGCCCGAGACCGGATCGGGCACGCCCCGCACCAGGGCGCCGACGCGGGCATCCGAGGCGGTGGCGGCACTCCAGTGGAAGGCGGCGAACAGGTTGCCCGGCCGCACGGCGTCGGTGACCATGGTCTCCAGGGTCGCGGTGCCGTGCGGCGTCGCGATCCGGGCGAGGTCGCCCTCCTTCAGGCCGAGCGGGGCGGCGTCGTCCGGGTGGACCTCCACGAAGGGCACGGCGCGGTGGGCCGAGAGCCGCTGGCTCTTTCCCGTGCGCGTCATCGTGTGCCAGTGGTCGCGCACCCGCCCCGTGTTGAGGACGAGGGGGTAGGCCTCGCTCACGCCTTGTGCGAGCGCCGGAGCCTGCACGGCGACGAAGCGGGCGCGCTTGTCGAAGGTGTAGAACTGCCCGTCGGCGAAGAGCCGGGTCTTGCCCTTACCCCGCTTCGGCAGGGGCCATTGCAGCGGCGGCGTGGCCGCGTAGGTGGCATCCGCGATCTCGCTCATGCCGCCGAGGTCGAAGTCGCGGCTGCCGTTGTTCTCGAAGGCCGAGAGCGCGGCGTGCTCGCGGAAGATCGCGGCGGTGCCCGAATAGGCGAAGGCTTGCGCATGGCCGAGGCGCTTGGCGACGTCCGCGATGATCTGCCAGTCGGCCCGGGCCTCGCCGGGGGCCTTGAGGAAGCTGCGCTGGCGCGAGATCCGGCGCTCGGAATTCGTCACCGTACCGTCCTTCTCGCCCCAGGCCAGGGCCGGGAGCAGCACGGTCTTCTTGCCCGTCGCCCGGGCGCTGTCGCTGTCGGCCACCGCCTCCGAGACCACGTAGAGGTCGAGGCCCTTCAGGCTCTCGCGGATCTGGTTCGCGCGCGGCATCGACACGATGGGGTTGGTGCCCATCACCCAGAGCGCCTTGATCTTGCCGCGCTCGATCGCCTCGAACAGGGCGACCGCCTTCATGCCCTCGCCGGTGATGATGTTGGGCGCGCCCCAGAAGCGGCGGACCCGGTCCACCTCCTCCGGCGCGAAGTGCATGTGGGCGGCCAGCATGTTGGCCAAGCCCCCGACCTCGCGCCCGCCCATGGCGTTGGGCTGGCCCGTGAGGGAGAAGGGCCCCGCGCCGGGCAGGCCGATGCGGCCGGTGGCGAGGTGGCAGTTGATGATCGCGTTGCCCTTGTCGGTCCCTTGAGCCGACTGGTTCACCCCCTGCGAGAAGGCGGTGACGACGCGCTTCGTGCGGGCGAACAGCTCGAAGAACCGGGCCACGTCGGCCTCCGACAGGCCGGTGGCGGCGGCGGTGGCGGCGACATTCGGCGCGATGGCGCGGGCCCGCTCCAGGGCGCCGTCGAGGCCGCTCGTGTGGTCGAGGACGAAGCGGTAATCCAGCGAACCGGTGCTGGCGAGGTGCGCCAGGAGGCCGGAGAACAGGGCCGTGTCGGTGCCGGGCTTGAGGCCGAGGAAGAGGTCGGCCTCCTCCCCCGTCTGGGTGCGGCGGGGGTCGATCACCACCAGCTTGGTGCCGCGTTTCGCCCGCGCGTCGACCATGCGGCGGAACAGGATCGGGTGGCACCAGGCGGTGTTCGAGCCGACCAGCACGATGAGGTCGGCCTCGTCGAGGTCCTCGTAGCAGCCCGGCACGGTGTCCGAACCGAAGGCGCGCCGGTGGGCTGCCACCGCGCTCGACATGCACAGCCGCGAGTTGGTGTCGACGTGCGGCGTGCCGAGGAAGCCCTTCGCGAGCTTGTTGGCGACGTAGTAATCCTCCGTCAGAAGCTGGCCCGAGAGGTAGAACGCGATCGCGTCCGGGCCGTGCTGCTCGGCGATGCGGCGCAGGGACCCCGCCACGGTGCCCAGCGCCGATTCCCAGCTCGTGCGGGCGCCGTCCACCTGCGGATGCAGCAGGCGTTTGTCGAGGGAGAGCGTCTCGCCCAGCGCCGAGCCCTTGGAGCAGAGGCGCCCGAAATTGGCCGGGTGCCCGGTATCACCCGCGATCTCCGCGCCGCCCTGCCCGTCCGGCGTGGCGAGCACGCCGCAGCCGACGCCGCAGTAGGGGCAGGTGGTCTTCACGGGGGCGGCCGGTGCCTGGACGTGCGCGTTCATGGCGTGAGCCTCGGCGGTTTTCTATGGTCGTGGATGGAGGCAAGAGACGGGCCGAGGCGGACCGCCCACCCTCTCCCCCCTGCGGGAGAGGGTGCCTGCGGAGCAGGCGGGAGAGGGGCCGCGCGACCAATTCGGAAAGGGCGGTGCTCCCCTCTCCCGACCCGCATGCGCGGGCCACCCTCCCCCCGCAGAGGGGGGAGGGTTGAGATGGCGCGCTCAGTACACGTCGGCCTGATAGCGCCCGGTCTTCTTGAGGTGGGCGAGGTAGGCCACGGCCTCGTCGGGGTTCTTGCCCCCGAACTGGCCGGCGACGTCGATGATCGCCCGCTCCACGTCCTTGGCCATGCGCTTGGCATCGCCGCAGACGTAGAAATGCGCGCCGCCCTCGAGCCACGTCCACAGTTCGGCGCCGGTCTCGCGCATGCGGTCCTGGACGTAGGTCTTCTCGGTGCCGTCGCGGGACCAGGCCAGCGACAGGCGGGTGAGCACCTTCCTGTCCTTCAGGCCGTTCAGCTCCTCCTTGTAGAAGAAGTCGGAGGCCTGTTTCTGGTGCCCGTAGAACAGCCAGTTGCGGCCCGGCGCCTGCGTGGCGTCGCGCTCGCGCAGGAAGGCGCGGAACGGCGCGATGCCAGTGCCGGGGCCGACCATGATGACGTCCTTCGACAGGTCCTCGGGCAGGGCGAACCCATGCGCCTTCTGCAGATAGACCTTGACCTTCATGCCCTCGGGGATGCGCTCGCCGAGATGGGTCGAGGCGACGCCGAGGCGCAGGCGCGAGCGGTGGCTGTAGCGCACCGCGTCGACGGTGAGCGAGACCCGGCCCGGATCGGCCTTCGGCGAGGAAGAGATCGAGTAGAGCCGCGGCTGCAACTCGTCCAGCGCTTCCAGGAACACCTCGGCGTCGGGGCGCGCCCCGGGAAACTTGTGGAGCGCGCCGAGGACGTCGAGATGCGCGGCGTCCCCGTCCGGGTCCTCACCGGCGGCCAGCGCCTGCGCCTTCTTGCGCGCCTCGCCCGAGGTGAGCAGCGAGAGGAGCTGGTAGAGCCCATCCGGCGCGCCGCCGAGCGCGTAGTCGGTCAGCAGCCGGTCGCGCAGGGTCTTGGCGCCGATCCTGCGCTCGGGCCGCGCGCCGAGTTCGGCGATGACCGCGTCGACCAGGGCCGGGGCGTTGGCGGGGAACAGGCCCAGCGAATCGCCGACCACGTAGTCGATCGGCGTATCGGTGAGGTCGATCTCGACGTGCCAGGTCTCCTTCTCGCCACCCGGCGCGTTGAGGCGGGTGCGGGAGACGAAGGTCGCCTCCACGGGGTTCTCGCGGCAGAAGCCCAGCGGCCCGAGTTCGGGGGCGGCCTTGGGCGCCGCATCCTCGGCCTTCTTCGGCGCAGGCCCGCCGGCGGCGCCGAACTCCTCCTCGAGTTTCTTCAGCATCCGGAGCGTGTCCTTGCCGCCGGGCTGGCAGAGGTTCAGGCGCTCCTCGTTCTTGAGGAAGATGGCGTTGGCGTAGTCGGCGCAGTTGTAGCCGCACTGGCCGCAATCCTGCTGCGCCATGGCGGCCATCAGCTTCTGCGGCTCGGGCCGTTCCTTGGCGAGTTCCATCCGGTCGGGCAGCGGCATCGACGGGTCGTGCCACGGCGCGTCGTCGTTGTCGGCGAGTTTCGGACCGCCGCCGGCCGGCGCGTCGCCGGGTGCCAGCGCCGTGGCGCCTTCGACGGCAGGGCCCAGCAGCGCCGCGAAGTAGCCCGAGAGCCAGGCGCGCTGGTCCGGGTCGAACGGGGCGGTCTCGGGGATGAGGACCAGGGGGGGCGTGACGTGCTCGCTCATGCGGCGGCCTTCAGGACGGGTTGCTCTTCGGCGAGGTTGCGCAGCGACTCGGCGCCGGTGCGGGCGGTGAAGGCCTGGAAGCTCTCGGCCGGGCCGGTGCGCCGGGCGAGGTAGCTGCGCAGCAGCGCCTCGATGCGGGGCGGGCAATCCTCGGCCTTCACGGACTTCCAGATCTCGGTGCCGATCTTCGGGGAATCGCCGAAGCCGCCGCCGACGACGATGTCGTAGCCCTCGACGGTGTCGCCCTCCTCCGAGACCACGACCTTGGCGCCGATGAGCCCGATGTCGCCGATGTAGTGCTGGGCGCAGGAATGGTGGCAGCCGGTGACGTGGACGTTCACCGGCACGTCGAGCTCCGTGAGGTTCGCCTCGATGTAGTCGGCGATGACGAGGGCGTGGCCCTTGGTGTCGGAGGCGGCGAACTTGCAGCCGCGATTGCCCGTGCAGGCCACGAGGCCGGCGCGGATGCTGGAGGCCTCGGTGGTGAGACCGAGCGCGGCGACGCGGGCCTGGACCTCGGCGACCTTCGCATCCGGTACACCGGAGAACAGGAAGTTCTGCCAGACGGTCATGCGGATGGCGCCGTCGCCGCACTCGGACGCGATGGCCGCGAGGCCCCGCATCTGGTCCGAGGTCATCTTGCCCACCGGCAGGATCACGCCGATCCAGTTCAGGCCGGGCTGGACCTGCGCATGCACGCCCACATGGGAGAAGCGGTCCATGGGCCCGCGCGGGGCGACATGGGCGGGATCGACCCGGGCGAGCTTGGTGCCGAGTTCGTCCTCGACGGCGGCGAGGTACTTGTCGAAGCCCCAGGCGTCGAGGACGTACTTCATCCGGCTTTTGTTGCGGTTGGTGCGGTCACCGTTCTTGATGAAGACCCGCAGGATGGCGTCCGCCACCTTGTTGCAATCCCCGGGCTTGAGCACGATTCCGGTGTCGCGGGCGAGATCGCGGTGGCCGGAGATGCCGCCGAGCACGAGGCGCATCCACACGCCCGGCTCCACGGCGGCGCCGTCGAGGACGCGGACCGCCTGGAAGCCGATGTCGTTGGTCTCCTCCAGTACCGGCATCACGCCGCCGCCGTCGAAGGCGACATTGAACTTGCGCGGCAGGCCGTAGAGCGAGCGGTCGTTGAGGATCCAGTTGTGCCAGGATTTGGCCAGCGGGCGCGTGTCGAGGAGTTCCTGCGCGTCGATGCCGGCCACGGGCGAGCCGGTGACGTTGCGGATGTTGTCGGCGCCGGCGCCGCGTGCCGTGAGGCCGAGGTCGATCAGCCCGTCGAGGAAGGGCTGGCCGTGCTCCACCGTGATCTCGCGGACCTGCAGGTTGGCGCGGGTGGTGACGTGGCTGTATCCGCCGCCATGCGCGTCGGCGAGATCGGCGATCCCGGCGAACTGCCAGTGCTGCAGGATGCCGTTGGGGATGCGCAGCCGGCACATGAAGTCGCCGCTGGCCGGCGCGAGCCAGAACAGGCCGTGGTAGCGCCAGCGGAAATTGTCCTCCGGCTTCGGCGTCTTGCCGGTGCTCGCCTCCGTGACGAGGCGGTTGTGGCCGTCGAACGGGTTCTCGGCGCGCTTCCACTTCTCCTGCTCGCAGAGCTTGCCGCCGGCCTTGATGGTGGCGTCCTGCGCCTTGATGTGGATCGCGTCCGGGCCGACGGGCTCGGCCGGCGGCGCGGAGGCGCTCTGCCCGGCCGCGAGGCCGCCAGTCATGCGGGCGGCACTGATGCCGGAGGCGAAGCCTTCGAGATAGCGCTTCTGCTCGGCGTTGAATGCGTCGGCCATGGCTAGGCTCCTCACGCTGCGAGGGGTTGGGGCGCGGGCGCGGCGGGGCGCCCGAACATGAGGTCGTCGCGGTGTTCGGCCATCGAGGCGCCGGTGCGGATCAGCTCCTTGCACCAGCCCTGCTCGGCGATGTCGCCGACGAAGACCGCGCCGAGGAGCCGGTCGTCGGCGACGACGAGCTTGCGGTAGAGGCCGAGGCCGGGATCCGACATCAGCACGGTCTCGGCGCCCTCGGGCGCCTCGATCTGACCGGCCGAGAACACCGGCAGGCCCGAGACCTTCAGGCTCGTGGACAGCGCGGTGCCGGTATAGGCCGCCTCCTCGCCAACGAGGTGGCGGCTCAGGGCCTCGGCCTGCTCGTAGGCGGGCTCGACGAGGCCGTAGACCTGGCCCCGGTGCTCGGCGCATTCGCCGAGCGCGTAGATGCGGGCATCCGAGGATTGCATCCGGTCGTCGACCTTGATGCCGCGCGCGGTCTCGATCCCGGCATTCTGGGCCAGCGCCACGTTGGGCCGCACGCCGACCGACATCACCACGAGGTCAGCCGGCAGCACGGTACCGTCGGACAGGACCAGGCGCTCGACCCGGCCCTCTCCCTCGATCGCGGCCGTGTCGGCCTTGAGCAGCACCCGGACGCCGCGCGCCTCCATGGCGCGCTTCACCAGGCCAGCGGCGGCGTGGTCGAGCTGGCGCTCCATCAGCCGGTCCATGACGTGGAGGAGCGTGGTGTCGACGCCGAGCCGCGCGAGACCGACGGCGGCCTCCAGCCCGAGCAGGCCGCCGCCGATCACGATGGCCTTGGCGTGCTCCACCGCTGCCTTGCGGATGGCGGCGACATCCGCGAGATCCCGGAAGGTGAGCACGCCCGGCAGATCCATGCCGGGCTTGGGCAGGCGGATCGGCAGGGAGCCGATCGCGAGCACGAGCTTGTCGAAGGGCAGGACGTGGGTCTCCCCCACCATCACGAGGCCGTTCTCACGGTCGATCTCGGTAACCGGCGCGCCGGTGATGAGGCGGATGCCGTGGGTCTCGTACCAGTCGAGGCCCCGGAAGGCGCACGCCGCCTCGTCGACCTCGCCGCCGAGCAGCGAGGAGAGCAGCACCCGGTTGTAGGCCGCCTGCGGCTCGGCCCCGACGACGGTGACGTCGTACAGGCCCGGCGCCCGCTCGGTGAGGCGCTCCAGGAAGCGCAACGACGCCATGCCGTTGCCGATCACCACCAGCCTTTGCTTCATCGCGAACCGGTCCTCAGGCCGCGATGGCGGGCTTGGCGTGGCGCGCGTAGAGGAATTCGAGCACCTCGGCGCGGGCATGGGTGTAGGTCGCGTCCTCCACCAGATCGAGGCGGCGGCGCGGCCGCTCGAGGTCGACCCGCAGGATCTCGCCCACCGTGGCCGAGGGGCCGTTGGTCATCATCACGATGCGGTCGGAGAGCAGCACCGCCTCGTCCACGTCGTGGGTGATCATGATCACGGCGTTCTTCAGCCGCGCATGGATGTCCATCAGCGAATCCTGGAGGTGCGCGCGGGTCAGTGCGTCGAGGGCCCCGAAGGGCTCGTCGAGGAGCAGGACCTTCGGCTCCATGGCGAGCGCCCGGGCGATGCCGACGCGCTGCTTCATGCCGCCCGAGATCTCGCTCGGGCGCCGGTCGGCGGCATGGGTCATGTTCACCAGCGACAGGTTGTGGTCGATCCAGGCGCTGCGCTCCGCGCGGCTCTTCTTGCCCTTGAAGACCTTGTCGACGGCCAGCGCCACGTTCTCGCGGACCGTGAGCCAGGGCAGGAGCGAGTGGTTCTGGAACACCACGGCGCGGTCGGGGCCGGGGCTGTTCACCTCCTTGTCCTCGAGGAGCACGCCGCCGGTGGAGGCCTTGAGCAGGCCGGCCACGATGTTGAGCACCGTGGACTTGCCGCAGCCCGAATGCCCGATCAGCGAGACGAACTCGCCCTTGTCGATCTTCACGCTCACATCCCGCAGCACCTCGTTGGTGCGGCCCGAGCGGGTGAAGGAGATGCCGACGTTCTCGATGCTGAGATAGGTCATGGGAATTCCTCAGGCCGTCGCGGTGCCGCGGGTGACCAGGGTGCCGACGAAGGCGACGAAACGGTCGAGGATGAAGCCGATGATGCCGACATAGACGAGGGCGACGATGATCTCGGAGATGTGGGAGGAGTTCCACGCGTCCCAGATGAAGAAGCCGATGCCGACGCCGCCGATCAGCATCTCGGCCGCCACGATGGCGAGCCAGGACAGGCCGACGCCGATGCGCAGGCCCGTGAAGATGTACGGCGCCGCCGAGGGCAGCATGATCTTGGAAAAGAACTCCAAGGGGTTCAGGCGCAGCACCGCCGAGACGTTGCGGTAATCCTGCGGGATGTTGCGGATGCCCACCGCCGTGTTGATGATGATCGGCCAGATCGAGGTGATGAAGATCACGAAGATCGCGGAGGGCTGGCCGTCCCGGAAGGCGGCGAGCGAGAGCGGCAGCCAGGCCAGCGGCGGGATCGTGCGCAGCACCTGGAAGATCGGGTCGAGGCCGCGCATGGCCCACTCCGACTGCCCGATCAGGGTGCCGGTGAGGATGCCGACCACGGTGGCCAGCGCGAAGCCCAGGGCGACGCGCTGGATGCTGGCGGAGATGTGCCAGAACAGGCCCTTGTCGGTGCCGCCGTTGTCGTAGAACGGATGGGCGATGATGTCCCAGGCCTCGGTGACGACTCGCGAGGGCGGCGGCAGGCCCGCACCCGGACGCGAGCACAGCAATTCCCAGATCACCAGGAACGCGATCAGCACCACAACAGGCGGGATCAGGTTTTTCGCGATGGTGTTCAGGGTCGCCAGGGTGACGAGGGGCGCGCGCTTGGGCTTGGCCGCCACGGCAACGGTGCGGGCGGCGGCGATGGTGGAGGTGTTGGCCATCACGCGATCCTCTTGATGCCGAGGCTGGACAGGTAGGCGGCGGGATCGGCTGGATCGAAGACCTTGCCGTCGAAGAAGGTCTCCTTGCCGCGCGAGGTCGAGGTCGGGATCGCGGTGACGCCGAGGGCTTTGGCTGCCTCGCGCCAGAGGTCCTCGCGGTTCACCTTGGCGATGAGGGCCTTGGTGTCGGTCTGCGCGTCGAACTTGCCCCAGCGGATGTCCTCGGTGAGGAACCAGAGGTCGTGCGACTGGTAGGGGTACGACGCGTTGTCGTCCCAGAACTTCATGACGTGCGGGCTCTTCTCGACCACGCGGCCGTCGCCGTAATCGATGGTGCCCTTGATGCGGCCGGCGACGTCCGAGACCGGGACGTTCATCCACTGGCGCTTGGCCGCGATGGCGGCGACCTCTTCCTTGTTCTCGGGCTTGTCGCACCACGCCTGCGCTTCCAGCACCGCCATCAGCAGGGCCTTGGTGGCGTTCGGATACTTCTCGGTGAAGGAGGCCCGCATGGCGAAGGCCTTCTCGGGGTGGTTCTTCCAGAGTTCGCCGGTGGTCAGTGCGGTGTAGCCGAGGCCCTGCTGCACGAGCTGCGCGTTCCACGGCTCCCCGACGCAGAAGCAGTCCATCGTGCCGACCTTCATGTTCGCCACCATCTGGGGCGGCGGCACCACGATGGTCTCGATGTCCTTGTCGGGGTCGATGCCGCCGGCGGCCATCCAGTAGCGGATCCAGAGGTCGTGGGTGCCGCCCGGGAAGGTCATGGCCGCCTTCACGGACTTGCCGGCGGCCTTCTTCTTCTCGATGGCCGTTTTGAACACCCGCGCGTCGAGAGCGACTTTCTGGTCGAGGTACTCCTTGGCGACCGAGATGCACTGGCCGTTGACGTTGAGGCGCGCCAGGATGTGCATCGGTACGGGGACGTTGTTCTGCGTCACCCGCCCGGCCGAGATCAGGTAGGGCATCGGCGTGAGGATATGGGCGCCGTCGATGCCGTTGCCCTCCGAACCGAGCACGAGGTTGTCGCGGGTGGTGCCCCAGGACGCCTGCTTCAGCACCTCGACGTCGGGCATGCCGTGTTTCGCGAAGAAGCCCTTCTCCTTGGCGACGAACAGAGGGCTCGCATCGGTGAGGGCGATGAAGCCGAGCTTGGCGCCCTTCACCTCCGGGCCGGCCCCTTGCGCGAACGCGCCGCCCGGCAGGGCGGTCCGGGCGAGTGCCGCCAGGGCGACCGTTGCGGCGGCGCCTTTCAGAAGATCACGGCGGTCGTTACGGAAACCGTCAGTCATCGAACCCGACACCCTCGAAAGCTTGGAGACCCGCCAAAGAAAAAACCGCCGACCAAGCACATCCATCGAACGCGAGAGGTGCGTTCCGTGGGGGACTCGGGTCAGCGGCTCTGCCGACGGCTAAGGCTCGACATCGTTGGCGAGCCTTGGCTGTCTTGCACGGGGCGTGCCAAGTCCGGCCCGCCCGTCGCATCACGGCGATGGGAACCTGTCGGAACTGGTCCAAGCATCTCGGTGCACTGCGCTTTGTCGAGAATGCCTCACCGCGCGGCCGCGGGTCCGGCGCGGCGCGAACCGTCCGCGTCCCCGCTCCGTTGCCTCTCCACGCGCCATCCGCCGCACTGCACAATCGGCGGGCAGGTTGCCGGTGTCGGCGGCACCTCGCCGGCTCAGGTGCCGAGGGCCGCCGCGTACAGGTTGGGCCGATAGATCGCCCGCGCCCGCGCCGCGAGCGCCGGTGTCGCGACGATCTGGCCGGCCGCGCCCATCTGGTCGAGGATCCAGTCCACCTGTCCGGGCGTGGGCGGCGCGGCCTCGGCGCCGAACACCACGAAGCGCGCCGCATGCCGCGTAGTGCCGTCGGGATCGACCACCACCGCGCCGGCCAGGGCCCGGCGGACGAGGCCGGGATCGATGCCGAGATGGGCCGGATGGGCGAGCAGACTCGCCAGCTCGCGATGGTTCTCGGGCACCGCGCACCATTCCCCGGCCCGGCGTACTGCCCGGACCAGGGCGGCGCAGGTGTCCGCCGCGTAGGCCGGCAGGGCCAGCACCTTTTCCGGGCAGTCGAGGGCGAGTTCGCAGCCGAAGGCGGCGATCCGGCCGTAGCCTTCGGCCACCGCGACGCTGTTCCAGGGGCTGCCGGCGCAGAACCCGTCGATCTGCCCGGAGCGCAGGGCCTCGGCGATCCAGGGCGGCGGGATCACCACCATCCGGGTGTCGGCGTCGAGGTCGAGCCCGCCGCGGGCCGCGAACAGGCGCAGCTGATAGGTGTGGCTGGAGAACGGGTGCACGGTGCCCAGCGTCAGGGGCCGGCCTGCTTCCGCCCGTGCCCGGGCGACCCGTGCGAAGGCCCGCGCCACCCGGTCGAGATCGCCGTCGCAATCCTCTGCCTCGGCCGCCATCGCGGTCCAGAGCGGGCACGAGACCGTGACGGCGTTGCCGTTGAGGCTGAGCCCGAGGGGCACCACCAGGTCGGTCTCGGGACCGCTGATGCCGAGGGCGCTCGCGACCGCCAGGGGCGCCAGCATGTGCGCCCCGTCGAGGTGCCCGAGGGCCAGCTTGTCGCGCAGGGTCGCCCAGGAGGGCTCGCTGACGAGATCCACCGCCAGACCCTCGGCTGCGGTGAAGCCGCATTCCACGGCGGCGATCAGGGGGGCCGCGTCGATGAGGGGGACGTATCCCAGGGCGAGTCTCATCCGAGGAGATCCGCCGCGGTGACGATGGCGCGCGCGATGTCGGCGATCTTGCGCTTCTCGTTCATGGCCTTGCGCCGCATCAGGCGGTAGGCCTCCTCCTCGGAGAGGCCCTTGGCCGTCATCAGGATGCCCTTGGCCCGCTCGATGAGCTTGCGGTCGGCCAGTTCGCCGCGCGCCTCGGAGAGTTCCCGCTGCAGCCGCGCGAAGGCATTGAAGCGCAGGATCGCCACGTCC
>NZ_BPQL01000175.1 GCF_022179225.1 Methylobacterium goesingense | reverse complement strand
GCCCCGCCGTTTTCATGTCCGGTGTTTGTTCACCATGGGTGACGTGGGCGTCCGCGGCCCGTGTGTGCTTATCTGGGGGAACGACCAACGCTTTTGACGCGCGCATCGCCTCGCATGAAGGCCGGGCGCGAAGGAGGAAACCATGAGCACGCGACGCGATTTCCTGCACCTGACAGCGGCCGCGACGGCCGTGGGCGCCCTGGCGGGACCGGCTGCCGCGCAGGCGCCCGCTTCCGGTCCCGGGCGCCCGATCCCGCCCACCGGCGGCGACATGCTTCGCCTCGTCACCTTCGTGCCCGAGTCCGGAAGCCCGCCGCGGGTCGGCGCGGTCCGCGCGGATGGACGGGTCGTCGATCTGACGGCGGTCGCCGTACCGGGTTTCGACCCGACGCGGATGGTCTCGCTCATCGAGGCCGGGCCGAAGGCCCTGGACGCCGTACGGCGTGCCGCCGCGGCGGGCGATGGCCCGCAGGTCGAGACCGTGCGGCTTCTCGCGCCGATCCCGGCGCCGACGCGCAACATCTACGCGGTCGGTTGGAATTACCTGGAGCATTTCGCCGAAGGACAGGCCGTTCGCGGAACGAACGCGGAGTACCCCGCCCACCCCGTGTTCTTCACCAAGGGCGTCAACACGGTGAACGGGCCCTATGACCCGATCCCCTACGACCCGAAGGTCTCCACCGCGATCGACTGGGAGGTAGAGCTGGCTGTCGTCATCGGGACGGGAGGCCGGAATATCGAAGAGGCCGACGCCCTGCGCTCGGTCTTCGGTTACAGCGTCATCAATGACACCACCGCGCGCGACATGCAGGTCAAGCTGCACGGCGGCCAGTGGTTCAAAGGCAAGAGCCTCGACGGCTACGGGCCGATCGGGCCCTGGATCGTGCCCGCGACGGACCTCGACCCCTCCGACCTGCATCTCCTGACCCGGGTGAACGGCGTGGTGAAGCAGGATGCCTCGACCCGGCAGATGTACTTCAAGGTCGCCCGCCTCATCGCCGAACTCTCGCGCGGTCTCACCCTGGTTCCGGGGGACATCATTGCCACCGGCACGCCGCCCGGCGTCGGCAACGCCCGCAAACCACCGGAATACCTCAAGCCCGGGGACGTCATGGAGACGGAGATCGTCGGCCTCGGCACGCTGCGGAACCTGATCCAGGCCGTTCCGGCCTGAGGTCCGTGCCCCGGGGAGAGCCGGCCGGGTTTCCCCGGCCTCCCTGCAGGCAGGATTTACGGCGATGGCAGTGCACAACCGGCAGGGCAGCCATGCAAAACGTGGTTCTGCCAAAAGTATATTTGGGCTCGGCAAAAATTTTATTTGATGATCCGGATGACGGTTCATCGTCCCTTGCATTCAGGACATGGCTTCTGCTGAGTAGAACGCAGCTTTGGCCACCGGGAAGCGGCGATATAATCACCGAACCTTCGTTCCTTCGCACTATGGTGCGTTGCAAAATGAGCAACCCGCATCGCACAAAAACATGGTTCTATCTCCGCAATGGCCCGCCCCGGCTGGCCAAACCCGGAGATTCCCATGCGTACCACCCGTTTCCTCGCCCTGACGATCCTCGCTTCGGCAACCTTCGCCACCGGCGCTGCCATGGCAGGCGAGGCGCTCCACCTGACGCCGCCGCTCTTCCGCGAGCAGGCTCGAGAGACGCAGGCGGTGCGCAGCGTCAGCGACCTGACCACCACGCCCCAGCCCGTCGCCGTGGCGAAGCCGACCGCCCCGGGCCGCACGGTGCGGGTGGTCGCGGAAGCCGGCGAGTCTATCGCGCGCTGATCCTGCCGGAGCACACAGCTAGAACAGGTCCAACATCTCCGTCTCTGTGATGCAAGCGGAGACTTTAAGGCACAAAACTATAGCTGTCCCGATGCCTTGGTTCGGCTTACACCTAAGATAAGGGGTGGCCATACCGAAGTCAGGGCGCATAGACCGGCGCGCGACGCCATCAGACCCGCGCGCAGTGGCAACCGACAACGAGAGCGATAGCCGAAGTGGTTGTTGTCCCTCGGCCGGCGACCAGCCGGTCGATATCCCAGCGGCATCAGATGATGCCGCTGCGCCGGAAGGCCTCTTCGGCGGCCGGGAAGACTCCGAGGGCGTGGTGGGCCATGCCGAGGTGGTACCAGGAGGCCGAATGGGCCGGGGCGCCCTCCAGGGCCGCCTGCAGGTGCGTCTGAGCCTCCGCCGGACGGCGCTGCTCCATGAGCCATTCCCCGCACTGGAAGTGCAGCCGCGCGTTGCGCGGCTGCATAGCGAGCGCTTGCTTCAACCGGGCGATTGCCTCGTCCCGTTGTGCTAGGCCCCAAAGGGCGTAGGCCGCCAGGGTCTGCAGCAGGCGATCCTTGGGCCGGGCGAAGGCCTCACAGGCTGTGAGCGCGCCCGCCAAGTCACCGGTGCGCAAGCGAGCCTCGGCGAGGTTGTGGATGAAGCGCCCCTCCGGGTCGCGGGCTCGGGCCGCCTCGGCCGCGGCGAGCGCCTCGGCCCACTGGCCCTGTTTCAGCGCCTGCCGCGCCTGCCGGTTGTGCTTGCGGGCCGGATGCTCCGCCTCCGATTCAAGGTAGGTCTGCCGCCAGGTCCGGATGCTCCAGTCCACGAACGCGTCGGGGGGATAGAACAGGGCGCGCTCCGCGACCTGGACGATGACGAGGTCCGGGGCCAGATCCTCCACCAAGTCGTCGGGTAAGGCGTTCGAGGGGGCCACGAAGGTGGTCTCCGCGAAAGTCCGGCTCAAGAACGGAGCCAGGAAGGTCGTGAACGAGTCGCGCACCACCAGGGCGCGCCCGCGCCCGGTGGCGCAGGTGTAGCGCTGGAAGGCGCATTCGCGGTCGTCGAAGGTCTCGATCACGCTCGCGACGTCGCTTCCCGCGACCTCGGCCTGCTGCATCACCCCCTTGCGCTCGGGGCGCATGTGAACCCCGAGGTCGCCGAAGCTCGGCTTGTCGCGGTACCAGACGCAGTCCGGTCCGATCGGCGTCAGGCCGAGATGCGCGGGCGCCGCCGCCACGAGGGCCCGGTAGACCCGGTAGGCGGCAAAGCTCGTCCAGTGGGTGTCGACGTCGTAGTAGAGCGGGACCGGGCCCTTGGCGCCCGTCAGGAGGGCGAGGGCGTCGACCGCCCGGATGCCGTCGGCGCCGAGCGCGGCGGTCAGGCGTTCGGAGGCGGTCGGCAGGTCCTGCGCGATGCCCGGCGGCAGGAGCTCGCCGTGGACGCTCGCCTTCTCCGGTGCCACGACGACGAGGAAACCGATGCCGCGCTCGGCGAGCCGCTCATGGCGCGCGCGGAAGACGGCGCGCAGCTGCGGCAGCATGGTCTGCGACCACGCGCTCAGGTCCGCGCCGGACTGGAGCGGCTGGGCATCGTCGTAGCGCTCCAGGAAGAGCCATCCGTTCCGGCCTTCCAGGAGTGACAGGTTCGATCCAGCGAGCATGGCGGGTCTCCGGCCCCGATCCGGGCGCTTCGTGTCACTGCTTGGCGATGGCCACGACCGCGCTGACGAGTTCGCCGACGGTCTCGACATTGGCCGCCACGCTCTCGGGGATCTGGATGCCGAAGGCGTTCTGGAGGCGGATCATCAGGATGGTGTGCGAGAGCGAATCCCAGCCGTCGACATCGTCGGCGACGGCACCGTCGGCGAGGATGTCCGGCGAGACGTTGAAGGTTTCGGCGATCACGCTGCGGACGGCCTGGCGCATGTCGTTCATGGATCAATCCCGGTTGTCGCGGTGTTCGGCCCGGTGGCGGGCCAGGTTCTCGGAGCGGCTGATCTTTCCGCTGCTCGTCTTCGTGAGCCAGCCCGGGCGAACGAGGTGCACGCTGCGCACGGTGAGTTCGAGGCGATCGAAGACGAGGCGCTTGACCGCGCGCCTGAGCGCGCGGGCCTCCTCCTCGGCCTCGAGGCGGGATTCGGCCAGGACCACCACGTCCTCGCTGCCCACCGCCTCGTTCGTCACGCCCACCGCGACGGCGCGCCCGGGAATCACGCCCGCGATGCCGGAGACGATCTCCTCGATGTCGTGGGCGAAGTAGTTGCGTCCGTGGACGATGATCACGTCCTTGATCCGGCCGCTGACGAACAGTTCGCCCTCGTCGAGGAAGCCGATGTCGCCGGTGCGGTACCAGCCGTCCAGGAAGGCCTTCGCGGTCGCGGCCTCGTCCCGGTCGTAGCCGGAGAAGACGATGCGCCCTCGAACCGCGATCTCCCCGACGACGGCGCCGCGCGGCGGGCCGCCCGCCCCCTCCCCCTCGGGCGCGGGGATGATGCGGACCTCGACGCCCGCGATGGGAGCTCCGTTCGACACGAGGGCGCGGGCGCCGGGATGATCCGCGCTGACCGCCACGGCGCGCCCCTGGGTGGCGAGCGCCTCGGCCGCGTACCAGCGGACCGGATCGTGACGGCTCGGGTCCGATTGCGAGACCGCGAAGCCGGTCTCCGCCATGGCGTAGCAGGCGCTCATGTGCCCGGGCCCGATGCCGAACCCCGCGAAGGCCCGGGTGAAGGCGGACAGGCTCGCCGCCTTCACGGGTTCCGAGCAGCTCACGAACCGCACCATGCTCTCGAGGCGGTAGGCGCTGGCGCCGCTCTCGGCGGACGGGACAGTGTTCACGAGGTGCTGGAAGGCGAAGTTCGGCAACCAGCAATGGGTGCCCTGGAAGCGCTCGATGGTCTCGAACAGGCTCGCCGGGCGGGCGACCCATTCGAACGCATCCATCGACACGATCGTGGCGCCGACCGTCAGGGGAATCAGGAAGGCCGTGAACAGGCCCATGTCGTGATAGTAGGGGAGCCAGCTGACGACCGTGCTGCCGGGGCCGAGCGCGATGGTCGGCGCGTAGGCGGTCGCCTGGGCCTCGATCTGTCCGAAGGTCAGCACTACGCCCTTCTTCAGGCCCGTCGTCCCCGACGAGTGCTGCAGCAGGGCGGTGTCCTGTGGAGCCGGCGCCACCGTGCCGGCCGGGGGTCCGCCCGCGGCGAGATCGTCGATCAGCAGGATCCGGGTCGGCAGTCCGGCGCAGAGAGCCTCGAGCTCGGGCGCGATCTCCGGGTAGGTGATGACGAGGGCCGGGCGGATCCGGGCCACGAGTTCGGCATGCGAGGCCCAGTAATGGGCCGGGTCCTGCTTGGGCGTCGGGAACGCCATGAAGGAGGGGACCAGTCCGGCCATCATGGTGCCGAGATAGGCCGGCAGCTGGAGGGGATGGTGCCTGAGGAACAGGAGCACCACGTTCGAGGACCCGCCGGCCGCCGGGGCCTCCCCCGAGGCGCCGGTGACGGCCCCGGCCAGGGTGCCGGCCAGGATTCCAGCCACCTGCCCGGCGAGGGCATGGATGTCGGAATAGGTCATGACGGCGTAGCGGCCGCCCTGATGGTGCACGAGGCACGGTCTCTCCGGCGACAGCGCCGCGTGCCGTTCCAGGCGGCCGATCAGGGTCGTGCCGGTCCCCGGGCGTTCGGTCGCTGCGCTGTCGCCGGCCGGGAATTCCAACGCCGCGGGGGTGGTTCCGAGACCACCGGTCCCGCTCGGCGAATCAGCCCAATGCATCGACGGTACCTTCCTGAATCGGCGGCGTGCCACGAGGGGCGCCGGAGGGATCGCGCGGAGCCGTCAGCGCCGGCGCCGGAGGACGGCCATGTCCTGATATCCGATCGCACTCGGAATGATGTCGACGACCTCGACGTGCTTCGACCAGTGCGCGCGCGTATACGCCATCGTGTGCAGCGTATTGCGATAGTAGGTGTCGTTGCCGATCTTGCCGTCGAGGGCGGGGTCGTGCTGGGCGTCGTCGAAGCCGCGCGCCTCCCAGGCCTGCCACCACGCGGCGCTCCGGAACACGGAGGAGAAGGCGGTCGCCGCAGCACCCGCGAAGGTGATCAGGGCGATGCCGTCCGGCTTGAGCAGCCGGGCGATCTCGTCGAGCCAGGCCGCCTGGGCCTCGTCCGTCAGGTGGGTCATCACCGAGACGCCGAAGATGCCGTCGAAGCTCGCCTCGGGCAGGTCGGTCGGCGGGAACAGCGGGACGGTCGTGAACCGGCCGCCCAGGTTCTGTCCGCACCAGGCCACGTTCTCGGCATCGATGTCGGCGCCCGAGATCTGCGCCTGACGCCAGTGCCCGATGAAGTGGCGCGTGACGCGGCCGTGGCCGCAGCCCCAATCGAGGATCGCGGTGCCGGTCCGGTTCGCGACCCCGTAATGGGCGAACAGCGCCTCGAGGGCCCGGAAGGTGCTGTAGCCCGTGAAGGTGACGCTCTGGTCGTTCGACCAGGTCTGCACCCGCGTGAGCTGCGTGGCGTCGCGGGGGAAGCAGACCGACAGGCTCATGTCGGTGGGCACGCTGATGCGGCGGCCGATGCTCCGGACGGGCACGGGCACGTCCTGCAGACCCGTCTCGGCGCCCGGGTAGGAGAAGGTGAAGCGGAACGGGTTGCTGCCAGGCCGGCTTCCGGCGAGGTCGATCGTCAGCACGAAGTTCGAGAGCCCCGCATTGGGCCAGTACCAGAAGTGATTCTCGAATTCTGGCGATTGCAGGCCGTAATCGAACGTGAAGCGCACGCCTTCGTCGAAGCACACCGACAGCAGGTCGGGATTGCCGGCCGGAGGCAGGTGAGCGCCCGAGATCGTGAGCCGGGCGCCGTCGAACTGCATCCAGGGGACCGAGAACAGGGGGCTGTCGCAGACCCTGTGGACGCTCAGGGCATCGAGGCCGCCGGCATTGCGCTTGGGGAGGCTCTGCGCCGTGAGGCGGCCGAGGATGCGATCCGCATCCCGGACCTCGACGCGCACCTGTGTCGGGAGGCCGACGGGGGGCAGGTCGCAGGTGAACGACGCGCCCGCGCCGTCCGCCCGGACAGGAACCGTCGCCCAGCTCCGTCCGTCGCACGCGACCGTGACCCGGCCGGGATGCGCGACGTCCGGAGGGAACGCGCCCCTGACGCGGCCGGGCGCCTCGAAGGTGAGGGAGACGGGATCCTCGGCAGGCTCCCTGGAAGCCTGTGCGGCGGAGAAACGGGTCATCAGCCTTCCATCTCGGTTCGAATGGGCGCCGGTCCTCATCTTCGAAGCAGTCAGCACGATAGGCCAGGCGCCGCACCTTCAGCGAAGCAGGGTCAACTGATCAGAAGCCGCAAAACACAACCCTGATAGGTATTTATGCGCAAAACGAACATCTTCATAGGGCGCTTCAACCGTAAATGCAAGCGACAGGATAGAATGTTCCCTTAATTAGACGATTTCTCCGCGATTTCCGGCTTATATGCGAACGGTCGAAGGGGCCCAAGGGCAATTTTTCAAATCGTAGCTGCATAATGCAACTGGACCGGATCAGAAAAGGCAGATAACCCGGATTCGACGTCGGAACGGAGTTCATAATGCAAGTTGATCGGGCCAGCTTCGGCGCTGAAACCGCGAGCGACACGCTACTTACTCAGACTGACGGGCCATCAGAGGAGGCTCTTCGCACCATGCCCGGGACCTGGCGCCGGCCTGAGCGAATGGCGGACCACGTTTCGGAGATCGCCTCCGCCAGCGGGGAGGATCCCTTCACCGAAGGCCGTCGCCGGTTCGTGAGCCAGGGCCCCGAGCGCTGCCGCGACATCCGGGCCTGTTTCGACCGTGCCTTCGCCCTGCAGCGTCTCGGCAGCGTGGCCAAGAGCGCCGATCCCATCGACGTCTACTTCTCCGATCCGGCCTATGCCCGCATCAGCCCGAACGTTCTATTCGACGAGCAATGGTACGTCGACACCTACGCGGATGTCCGCGACGCGGTAGCCAGCGGGGAAGTCTATTCGGGCTTCGTGCACTTCATCGACTACGGCCTGCGCGAGGGGCGCTCGCCGAATGCCACGCTGGACATCGAACTCGTCCCGGGCGATGGCGAGCCAGACGACGGTCCGCTTTCCTTCAATGTCGAACTTTATACGAAGTCATACAAGATCGTTCGAAAATTTCTCGAGTGCTTCCCGCTGATCGACGCGGTGAAATTTTACAGAATCTACGGCCGCCGCCTGGGGCACACGGTCTGGGATCTGGGTGGGTTCGCCAAGAAAGCCTTCGGGGATCAGCTTGCTTACGAGTTCGACCACGAATATTACTGCTCGACTTATCTCGGTGAGAAGGTAAGCCGCTCCGCAGCGCTGCAACACTATACCCAATTTGGCATGCGTGAAGGCAACAGCCCCAATCCGAGTTTCGATGAGCTCTGGTATCGGACGTTCTACACGGACATCAACCGGGCGGTGAGTTCCGGCAAGATCCAGTCCGGGTTCCACCATTATCTCATGAGCGGTCGGGAAGAGGGCCGGCGGCAGTTGCACGACCTAAAATACGCCCTAGAGACGCGCATGGCGGGCGTGACCGAGCCGCGATTGGTGCAGCGCGCGCATGAGATCGACCAGCGCCTGAAATCTCTGCCGCATCGCTTGGTTCCGCGCGGGGCATCGCGGATCTGGTTCTGCCTGCCCATGCTAAATCCCGACATGAGCTTTGGCGGCTACAAGGCCGTGTTCGAGTTGATCAAGGCCGCCGCCCGCGCAGGCCACGCGCTCGGCATCTTCATCACGGAGGACGCCACCGACGATCTCGACTACTTCACCTACCGCGAGCGCGACCGCGAACTCGTCTCCGTCATCAAGGAGGCGGTCTACGTAAACCGCGCCAGGGGCAAGCCCATTCCCCTCAGTCCGGACGACGTCTTCGTGGTATACTCGGTCTGGGACGCCTACGTGGTGCAGCCCCTGCTCAAGGTGACGAACGCCAAGCGGTTCATCTTGTTGGCGCAGGAATTCGAGCCGATCTTCTACGAATGCGGCTCCACGCGCGCGCTGACGCAGGACGCCTACCGATTCGACCACGTCCCCCTATACAACAGCCGCTTCCTACAGACATACTTCGAGACCCACGGCCTTGGGCCTTTCGTATCGAAAAAGAGCACAGACGGCAGGGCCGCGGCGGACAAGGAGGTGCGTGAAGGCGCGGACTACTTCGTCTTCGAGCATGTGCCGACGCGCCTCACGGTCGAGCCCCGTCACGAGGGTACGGGCTCACGCACACTCGCGTTCTACGCACGCCCCGAAATGCACGCGGCCCGCAACCTCTTCGAACTCGGATATCTCGCCCTGCGCAAGCTGTGTAACGAGGGTGTCTTCGATCATCGATGGCGTTTCGTGGGTCTGGGTAGCTTGCAGGACGACCACGTCCTGCCGCTCGGCGGTGAGCACCACATCGAGATGGTTCAGAAGATGCCACAGGAAGACTATGCGCGTTTCATGAATAGCATCGATATCGGCCTGAGCCTGATGCTAGCGCCTCATCCCAGCGTCGTCCCCTTCGAATTCGCCGCTACGGGGGCAGTTGTCGTTACCAATACCTACGAGAACCGATCGGCGCTGGAACTCGAGGCGATCTGCCGGAACATTGTATCCTGCGCGCCGACGCTTGCCGGTGTTGAGGCCGCCCTTAGGACTGCTGTCAAGCGAGCCGAGGATTTCCAGACACGGGAGCGGCAGCGACTGACTGATACCGATCGATCTTGGAAGGAGACGTTCTCGTCGGATATTCTCGCGCGCATCCTAGCCTCTGTGACGAACGCGGCTCCCAAGGAGTCGGTGCGCCGACGCGAACATCCAGTACTTGTCTCACAGAGAAGCCGATCTGCCTAACACGCTTGAGAGGCTGGACTGAATTAGCACCGGAAGGCGATGACGGCGCATCTAACCCACCCATGTCATCGCGTGGTCGCTCCGGCGACGAGTGCTTCAGGCGGCCGCGCGCCAACTGCACCTCAAACGCCGTGCCTCCGGCGCAATGCAACGATAACAGGCCGGACGCCCGACAACGCAAACTCCCAACCAAAACACCCTAGAACACAGTTGTAGTACTAGCCCGAAGCATCGGGATAAATATCCTTCTGTTCAACTGATTCGCCGTAAAGGCGATATACTTTTCCCCAGAGCATGTCCGCCTTCGTTTTATCCCCTCCTGCCGTCATAATTTTGCTCGCATACTTCCACAATCCAAATGTATACGGCAGCAAGATAATCACTTAATTCAATAAATACGATACCTTGAATGTCTTTCAAGAACCGTGTTAATTTAAATTATAAAGCATCTTATTGAATATAAATTGATTTTTACGAGTATTTGTAACGATTGTCCATTGTCTCAGAACAATCTTGACTGACCCGAGAGCCATCGCAGAAAGTGATGTAAAAATCATGCCCGGATTAACTGCTCAAATTCAACGCCTTAACGAACCTGAATCGAACGACTTAATTATTACACTAAACCCTAATGATATGCTGGTTGGCCAACTTACCGGAGAAATCACACCGGCTTGGATCGATGTACTATGTAATAATAGGCACTGGGCCACAGTACCAGTTACAGTTCTTGGCGGCTCTTCGACTTTCACATGCCAGTTACCACCGCCGAGAGATAACCGGGAGACTGCCGTAGAAGTTTGGGGCACATCCGAGGATCACTGCCTTGCCCGCGTTACCGTTCCACCCCGCGCGCCGCTTGTTAACAGTTTTGGACTTGCTGCTTCAGAAGTCCTTGCCGTACATCCCTTACCCTTTCACGCAGCTCCTTATTTGCAATTTGATGGAGCACGACTAATTATCACTGGCGAGCACTTGCCGCCTGCAGGAGACCCCGGCGCTTTGCGGGTGATTTTCGGAAATGGAGTCGCCTACGAGCTCAAGTATCCGCTCCCTTCAATGGCTTTTGGCAACCATTTCTGGTACTGGCCAAATTCTCATCTTTCGGCATTTCAAATAATTATTGATCTTCCTGCATGTGCCCCAGGCTCTGACCCTTTTAGCTTCACCTTTGAGTATCGAAATGGCAATCCTCTTGAACTTGAAGGCCGCCATATTGGGGATGCGTTGGGACGCCGGGTTTCGGTTCCTACTCGCCTAGAAGCAGGAATCGGGTTACCGCGCGAGAGTAATCAGCTGACTCGAGTCCAGACTTGGTCCAACGATCAAAGCGTCACCTTCACGGGTTTTTCTGCATTCAAGACTATCGAAAGTTTATTCGGCCGTTATGGGATTATAAACTGCGACAGCATCTCCATACTCGATTGGGGCTGCGGGCATGGCCGTGTCACGCGCCACTTCATCCAACACTGGAATGCCGCCCGGGTGTGCGGAACCGACATCGATAACGAGAATATCGTATGGTGTCAGAGTCATCTCGCAGGTGAATTTCGTACTGCGCCGTTGATACCGCCGACTTCTTTCGACGACGCAAGCTTTGACGGAATTTTTGGCATTTCAGTGATGACGCATCTCTCCGCAGATGTTCAGGCAGCGTGGCTCGACGAGATTGCCCGCTTACTCAAACCAAATGGTGTAGCGCTCATTACATTTGGTGGGTCGAGTGCTGTGGCTTGGTCGTCGGTTTTTCGGGATCAAGATTTTTGGCAATACTGGGTAGAGAACGAGTTTGATGACCGCCTCGTTGATCCGGCGCTAGACGGGAAGATTTCTGATGCAACATACTATCGCCATACGTCGCAAAGCGCTGCGTACACCAAACGCGTTTGGTCGAAACATTTAGATATCCTCGACATAATACCAGAATTTATCGGCAACTTAGATGTAGCTATTCTTAAAAAATTCACCCGATGAAATAATATAAGTGGAATCACTATTTATATAGAACGGATCTTATAAATGGCACTCCTTAAGCGTCTTTTATATGGCGGTGATTCACTTAAAATGAAGCCTATCCTTAGGTACTTCGACGAGAGCTATTATCTGCGCGAGTACCCGCATGTAGCAGATCACGATCTCAGCCCCGTCGAGCACTATCTGATGATAGGTTGGAAAGATCGGTACGACCCTGGCCCTGAATTCAGCACGAAGGGTTACCTCGACGCTAATCCAGATATTATTGGAAGTAAACAAAATCCGCTGATTCACTTTTTGCAGCATGGAATGGCCGAAGGGCGGATAGGCTGGGAGAAGAACCCCTCACGCACGTGAACCATGTCAGAACCATTCCGTGGTCGGCTCATTTGGTCCGGATCCAAGCGAAGACCCGATCTTCACCGGTCGTGTCCCAGGCGGTAGTGTAGCTGAAGGGCGGTCATCGGCGGTTGCCGAGTAGGGTCGGGTTGCGACGACCAACCCCGAACCCGAGAGCCCCCCGATGACCGACGAGATCATGGCCCTGCGTGGGCTGATGGAGAAGAGTGCCAACGCCGATCTGCTGCTCGAGATGATCGGCTTTGCCGCCGAGCGGCTGATGGAACTGGAGGTGGGCGGCCTGACCGACGCGGCTCACAGCGAGAAGAGCGCCGAGCGGCTGGCCCAGCGCAATGGCTACCGCGACCGGGACTGGCAGACCCGGGCCGGTACGGTGGAGTTGCGCATCCCGAAGCTGCGCAAGGGCAGCTACTTTCCCGGTTTCCTGGAGCCGCGCCGGATGGCCGGGAAGGCGCTGACGGCGGTGATCCAGGAGGCCTACATCCAAGGCATTTCGACTCGGTCGGTCGATGACCTGGTGCAGGCCATGGGTGGTACCGGTGTCTCGAAGAGCCAGGTCGCGCGTCTGTGTCAGGAGATCGACGAACGGGTGGCTGCGTTCCTCGACCGCCCCATCGAGGGCGAGTGGCCGTATCTCTGGATCGATGCGACCTACGTGAAGGTGCGCCAGGACGGCCGGATCGTCTCGGTGGCGGTCATCGTGGCGGTCGGCGTCAATAGTGACGGCCGGCGCGAAGTGCTGGGCATGGACGTTGGCCCGTCCGAGGCCGAGACCTTCTGGACGGACTTCCTGCGCAAGCTGGCGCGCCGCGGCCTGCGCGGGGTCAAGCTCGTGATCTCGGACGCCCACGAGGGCATCAAGGCCTCGGTGGCCAAGGTGATGAACGCGACATGGCAACGGTGCCGCGTCCACTTCATGCGCAACGTCCTCGCCCATGCCGGACGCAGCGGGCGGCGCGTCGTCTCGGCCTTCATCGCCACCGCCTTCGCGCAGGATGACGCGGAGGCGGCCCGTCAACAATGGCGGCGGGTCGCCGATCAGCTCCGGCCCAAGGTGCCCAAGCTCGCGACCCTGATGGACACGGCCGAGCCTGACGTGCTGGCCTACATGGGCTTCCCGGCTGCCCATCGGGTCAAGCTCCACTCCACGAACCCTCTCGAACGCCTGAACGGCGAGATCAAACGCCGGACCGAGGTCGTGGGCATCTTCCCCAACGAGGCTGCCATCACCCGCCTCATCGGCGCGATCCTGCTCGAACAAAACGACGAATGGGCCGTTCAGCGGTCCCGTTACATGACCCTGGAAAGCATTGCCTCGATCGGCGATGATCCCCTCGTCAGCCTGCCCACCCTGGCAGCCTGATCGTCCCGGCCCAAGCCGGTGATCACGGTGGTCCTCATCGAGCTACATCACGCCCAGGGACACGACCGCGCCATCATAAGGTCGCTGACCCCGTTATCGTCGTAGGGGCCTGAATGAGGCTCCTATTTAAGGCTAACGCAAGACCCGCCACGGCCGGGGAGCGGGCGGGTCCGAAGGGGGAGCCCAGGGTCGCTACAGGCTCAGGAAGGCGTTGGCCGAGCCCACGACCGTGAAGGCGAGGCCGCCGACAAAGGCGGCGGCCATCGCGTAGGAGAAGCCCTTCAGCAGCATCGTGTGATCCGTCTCCCGTCCGATCAGCAGCGGTTCCCGCCCGAAGTCTGGCCGTATTGCTGCGTGGGGAAGTTCTGCTGGTTGGCGTTGCCCTCGGCGGCCGAGCTCATCGGGCAGCTGTAGGGGTTGCGCAGGGGGGCGACGCGGCGGGGTTCGAACGAGCCCATGGTCTCGACGTCGTAGGGCGCGAACCCG
>NZ_BPQL01000174.1 GCF_022179225.1 Methylobacterium goesingense | reverse complement strand
GATCGCGGGACCTCGGCCGCGCCAAGCGGATCGAGAGCGTGCATGCCCGCTACATCGAGTTTGCCAAGCGCTCGTTGCCCCGCAATATCACCCTGGACGGCCTGCGGATCGTGGTGGATTGCGCCAATGGCGCCGCCTACCGGGTCGCGCCCGAGACCCTGTGGGAACTCGGCGCCGAAGTCATCGCCATCGGCGTCGAGCCGGACGGCTTCAACATCAACCGCGACGTCGGCTCGACCGCCCCGGCGGCGCTCGCCGCCAAGGTGCGCGAACTGCGCGCCGATATCGGGATCGCCCTCGACGGCGACGCCGACCGGGTACTTATCGTGGACGAGAAGGGGCAGTCGGTCGACGGTGACCAGCTGATGGCCGTGATCGCCCGCTCCTGGAAGGAGGACGACCGCCTGACCCAGCCCGGGCTGGTGGCGACCATCATGTCCAACCTCGGCCTGGAGCGCTACCTCGGTGGCATCGGCCTCACCCTCGCCCGCACGGCGGTGGGGGACCGCTACGTGCTGGAGCACATGCGCGAGCACGGCTTCAACCTCGGCGGCGAGCAATCCGGTCACATCATCATGTCGGATTACGCCACCACCGGCGATGGCCTCGTGGCGGCCCTTCAGTTGCTCAGCGTGGTCAAGCGCCAGGAGCGCCCGGTCAGCGCGGTCTGCCACTGCTTCGAGCCCCTGCCGCAGATCCTCAAGAACGTGCGCTACCGTTCCGGCGAGCCGCTGCAGGCCGATTCCGTCGTCACCGCCATCGCGCATGCCCGTGAGCGCCTGGGCAATGCCGGCCGCCTCGTGATCCGGCCGTCCGGCACCGAGACGGTGATCCGCGTGATGGCGGAGGGCGACGATCGCGGCCTCGTCCTCGAAGTCGTGGACGAGGTGGTGGACGCCGTGACCCGCGCAGTCTAATTTAGATATACGGTCACAGTATGTTATGTAAGGGATCGAACCTGAAGTGGTTGTGCTCTTTCGTCCAATTTTAAAAACCGGCGTAAGACCGCGTATAATCTTGAGCCTGCAGCTCTAAATAGTGGCGTCCACGAACAGTCCCAGTTTTTATAGCAGCTCGTCATTGATAAGATAATTGTAGAGCTTTAGAGCATCTAACAGAATGGCACCTAGCGCGGTCATATGTGTAAAGGGCGGACCAATTCCAGGCCTCTGCGGTGGAGTAAAACCAGGCCAGTGGCGGCCGGCAGCTTGAACGATGAAGGGGCCCGATCGGGCCCCTTCATCGTTCGTCGCCGATCATGAGGCTCAGGCCGGCAGGATCTCGCCCGTCTCGGGATCGTGGGCGTCGGTTGTGGCCTGGTTTTGCTCCGCCTTGCCGTCGGCGCGGCCGCGTCGACTGCGAGAGGATTTGAGGCGGTAGCTGTCGCCGTTCAGGCTCAGGATGCTGACGTGGTGGGTCAGCCGATCGAGCAGCGCGCCGGTGAGACGCTCAGAGCTCAGAACCGAGGTCCAGTCTTCGAACGGCAGGTTCGAGGTCACCACGGTCGAGCCGCGCTCGTAGCGTCGCGAGAAGGTCTCGAACAGCAACTCGGCCCCCGTCGGCGACAGCGGCACGTAGCCAAGCTCGTCGACGATCAGCAGCTTCACAGAGGCCAGTTCGCGCTGAAGCCGGAGCAGACGGCGCTCATCGCGGGCCTCCAGAAGCTGATTGACCAACGAGGCCGCAGTGGTGAAGGCGACCGAGAAGCCCTTCTGGCAAGCCGCCAGGCCGAGAGCCAAGGCGATGTGGGTCTTGCCGGTGCCGGCGTTGCCAAGTGCGATGACGTTCTCCCGGCCGAGGATGTAGCCGCAGCGCGCCAGCTCCAGCACGAGCATCTTGTTCAGGCTCGGGATCGCGGTGAAGTCGAAGGTGTCGAGGCTCTTCACCGCCGGGAAGCGTGCAGACCGGATCCGGCGTTCGACCATGCGTCGTTCGCGATCGATCAGTTCCAGCTCGACCAGCCGAAGCAGGTAGCGCGGGTGGTCGATGCCGCCCTGGGCGCACTCCCGGGCGACCTTGTCGTACTCGCGCAGCACCGTGGGCAGCTTCAGCTGCTTGAGATGGTGGGCGAGCAGGATCCCCGGCGTACCGCCGGTGTTGCCGCCCGGGATTGTCTCGTCACGTGCCGCGCTCATGCCGCCGCCTCCGGCACCAGCACTGCGTAGTCGGCGGCCGCGGTTGTCCTCACCGTGGTCTTGGGTAGATGTAGATAGGCCGCCAGGTCGAGCCGGGGCGGTCGTCGCTCCAACCGGGCCAGCGCAATCAGCTTGACCGCGTCAAAGCCGATCGCTCCGATCCGGATCGCCTCGGTGACGGCCGAAGCCACGACGTCCTTGGGCATCGCCTCCATCAGGCGCAGCACCTGGATGAACTCGCGCTCGCCACGGTTGCCCATGCGCGCCTCCAGGAGGTGGCGCAGGTGCTGGAACGCCTCAGGCAGATCCCAGCCCTGGAGTGCGGCCGCCTGGTCGAGGGCGTTCGGCTTGGTCTCGATCAGCGCGAGGTAATGCAGCGGATCGGAGACGAACACGCCGGCGCCGTAGCTACGCGGGTGTCGGGCGATCTCGATCCCCGCGCACAGGATCACGACCTCCTCGACGAAGCCCTTCACCAGCACGTCCCGGAAGCCGTAGGCGGTCGGCACCGAGTAGTCGTTGCAGCGGTAGCGAACCAGGGCAGTCGAGGAGACCCGCCCAGCCCGCTTCTCGCACGGCTCCAGCGGGACCGCCGGAAGGGAACGCAAGACGGCACGATCGGCGACCAACCGCGTGCCGATACTCTCGGCATGCTGTCCGGCTCGCTCATCCTGCCGGGTCCGGCAGCGTCGTTCCAGATCCGCGTTCAGCGCTTCGAAGGAGGCCGCCTCCGGGGCCGGGGTCATGAAGTTGGACCGGGCGTACTTGACCAAGCCTTCGACCTTGCCCTTGTCGTTGCCTTTGCCTGGCCGCCCGAAGCGGTCCCGGAACAGGTAATGACTCACCAGCTCGGTGAAGGCGCGGGTGCGCTCGCGCCGGCCGTCGCCGCAGATCTTGGCCACCGCGATCTTGGTGTTGTCGTAGAGAATCGACAGCGGCACGCCGTCGAAGAACTTCAAGGCGGCGACATGCCCGTCGAGGAAAGCCTCGGTAGTCTCCTGCGGATACGCCTTTACGAAGCAGGCGTCGGAATGCTGCAGGTCCATGCAGAAGAAGTGGATCTTCTGACGAACGCCGCCGATGGTGGCGACCGCTTCGCCGAAGTCGACCTACGCGTGACCCGGCGGGTGCGCCAACGGCACGAAGGTCTCCCGCCCACTCGCGCGTGCGATCCGGACGTGATCCTTCACAACCGTGTAGCCGCCCGCATAGCCGTGCTCGTCGCGCAGACGCTCGAAGATCCGCTTGGCCGTGTGCCGTTGCTTGACGGATGCGATCCGGTCTGCCTCCAGGATCGCATCGATCACCGGCAGCAAGGGCCCCAGCTTCGGCTTCTCGATCGGCTTCGTGCGGGTGTAGCCCGGCGGCAACGAGAACCGGCACATCTTGGCAATCGTCTCGCGGCTCAGCCCGAACACCCGGGCTGCCTCACGACGAGAGTTGCCATCGTTGAATACGAACTGCCGAACCGCCGCGTAGACTTCCACGGCAAACATCCCGGGCCCCTCCCGAAAGAGAAGCCTCTCACCTGGCCGGCTTTTACACCGGCCGCATCAGCACCCCGCTGACGCTCCAGTGGATGGTTTTGTCACCGCCCTGCACACCGAACCGGGGCAATCCCAATCCCAGTCAATAGGCGGCGGGTCTGGGCCGGGTCACGCGCGCCCCTGGCCAGGACGCGCAGGGCCTCGGCATCAAAATCCGACCGCAGCGGTACCGGAGCAGCCATTCCATCCTCCTCAGGCTCCAAAACCAGAGGACAGAATCATGACCCAGATAGCGACGCTACCCCGCGTGAGTCTCGCTCAACGAGGCTTGGTATAAGAGCGGCGCGCCGACATCTACGAGGCCTTCACCATCCTCGCCGCAAGCCTCATCACACTCAATCAGATCAGATGGTTCTGTTAGGCGCTCTAAAATAGGAGCGCGGTTTGCCGCCACGGATCGTCTGGTCACTTAACTCGGGCTGAACCCAAACGCGGACTAAGGCTACAGGATTTTCTGACCCCGACCTTCGCCTCCTGAAACGGTGCCTACGAGCATTTGAACTTTCATACCAAGACCGACACCGCGTCTCGTCAATCCAAAGAGCCTATTATTCATTGTGCGATCTATAATAATTACTTTTAATAACAGAATTATAATGTAATTTACTTATAATATATCTAATTATATATATATCTTTGTTTTATAAATACTAAAAATAAGCTTCTTTACGCCTATAAACTGATATAGATTTGTATTGATAGAGCTGCACTGCATGGAACGGTCCGCCAGGATTGCCGATCACCACAACGGTCGGCTTGTTTTCGCCGCATGCACGAATTACAAACACCGTGAATTTCCATTTCAAGATGGAAATCTTTTTACGAAATGACGGTGGACAAATGAATTTAAATCGAAGGATCCAACTTAAAAAATCATTCAGCCTCAGAGTTAAATGAAAAAATATAGATTTCAATATTATTGAGGTAATTTATTAGAAATGCCATGCAAAATCGCAGTTATTGGGGGCGGGTGGTATGGATGCCACATTGCATCTTCGCTTATGGCATTGGGATTCAGCGTAAGAATATTTGAACAGAATGACAGGCTGCTTCACGAGGCTTCCGGAAACAATCAATTTAGGCTACATCTTGGGTTCCATTATCCTCGCCATGCTGGAACACGAATCCAATCGCGCGATGGTTTTTCGCGATTCATTGAACGATACAATGATTTGAGTCTGCCTGTTGGCGAAAATATCTATGCTGTCCCACGGCAGACTTCGCTTATAGATTATGATACTTATAAACTTATTATGACAGCAACTGGTATTCCATATAAGTCTATCGAAACGTGCAGCATGGATCTGCGAAATATCGATGGTATGATGAAAGCAGACGAAAGAGTTATTTTAATTGAAAAAGCACGGCACTATTTCTCGACACATCTGCGACAGGTCTTGAGTTTAGGGGTCAAGATTAAATCAGTTGACCATACAAATCATAGCGTCACTGTAAATGGTGAAAAATTCGATTATATGATCGACGCGACTTGGGGACACTTCAGCCCAATTCAAATTGAGACCTTCTTCGAGCCAACTTTACTACTATACTTTGAGGCTGAGGAAGGATTGCCTGCAGTCACGTTCGTCGATGGTCCACTCTATTCTATCTACCCAACAGAGGAAAAAACAATTTACACTCTGTCGAGTGTCCCTCATACGCCACTTGGGCGTTATCGAAGCATCGACGAGGCACGCAGCGTTCGGGACAACGCTGATAAATCTCTTATCGAAATGAAGCTTGATCTAATGACCCAGCAAGCTCTTGAAAACGTACCAAATTTCAGGGATCAATACAAATTTCTCGGTCCGCAATTATCAATCAAGACCAAGCCAGTGGGTAATAGTGACGACAGAAGTTGCTATGTTGGAAAATCAGGGCGCATCTTCACAGTAATGTCCGGCAAGATCGATACGATATTTTTTGCGACTGAACGGATCCTTTCGATGATTGAAGCCGATCATGGAGACGTTCCACGCGATGTTCCTTCGTCACTCCTAACAACGATTCGGGCTAAAGCTACAGAGATAGGCATAAGCGTGCGATGATGGGACGAGCTTTGATCGGCCATACTGGGTTTGTCGGCACGAATCTGTTGGCGCACGGCAAGTACGGCGCGCTTTTCAATACAGCTAACAGCCGGCAAATGTGTGGTCAGCACTTTAAGGAAGTGGTGTGTGCGGGGACGAGCGCCATCAAGTGGAAGGCTAACAAAGACCCGGTTGCTGACTGGGCTGGTGTCAGCAACCTGATCGAAAATCTTGAGGGTGTGCGGGCAGATTACTTTGTCCTAATTTCAACCGTTGATGTGTACCAGAACCCGATCAATGTCACAGAGATGGATTTTGCTTCTGAAGAAGGGGCTGCCTACGGTGCGAATCGGGCCAAGCTCGAGCGCTTCATTCGGGAACGGTTCAAACATCACCTGATTGTCCGGTTACCGGCGCTCTACGGCGTAGGCTTGCGCAAGAACGCGATCTACGACCTCCAGAACGACAATATGGTCGAGAAGATTGATCCCTTGGGGTCCTTCCAATGGTATGATGTCCGCCGTCTGGAAGCAGATCTGGCAGCGATCCGCGACCAAGATTTGAAGCTTCTAAACATCTCAGCAGAGCCAATTGAGATGCGCGAAATCGGGGATCGTTTTTTTCCCGGAAAACTCCGCGCACCCGATCCAACAAATGCGCCGGTACGGTATGACATGCGGACGCTACATCCTACAGTTCTAGGGGGGCGAGGCGCTTATCATTTCTCCAGGTCACAGGTCTTGGAGGGAATAAGCAGCTATCTCGAGGCGGGTCGATGAGCCTGAAGCTAGCAATCTCCAACATAGCTTGGCCAGCAGATATCCGGCATGAAGTTTACGGGTTTCTGAGCCGGAATGGCGTCACCGGGGTCGAGGTTGCGCCGACGAAGATCGCTCCCTGGGATGACCTAAACAAGGCGGTGTTGACAGCAGAGCGGGACCTAATGGCCACGTTCGGGCTCACTGTGTCGTCGTACCAAGCCCTTTACTTCGGTCTTCCCGGCCTTGCCCTCCTTGAGGACGAGCCGGCCTTCGAGGCTCTGCTGAAACACACGGTGCGTGTCGCTCGCATGGCGGAGCAGTTGAGCCAAGGAGGGGGCGGCGTATTCGGTGCTCCGCGCAATCGCCTTCGGGGCAGGCTCAGCGAGGCGGAGGCGTTCGAGTTGGGCGCGGAACGGTTCGCGAAGTTGGCCAAAGCCGTAAGATGAAACGGCTTTGGCCAACTTCG
>NZ_BPQL01000173.1 GCF_022179225.1 Methylobacterium goesingense | reverse complement strand
CCTTCGCTTGGCGAAGGGCCTGGATGAAGGCGTCGTACCCGGAACGGTTGAGCTTGCCGGTGACGGTCTCGAGACTGATCTCGCTCATTGCTGTGGGTATCCAGCATGCGGTACCGGCGGCCGGGCGGCGCGCTCGGCGGGATGGAAACGGGCGTCGCGGCGGACGAGGTCGGCGCGGTTTGGCGCCTGGGCCCCCAACCAGCTCGTGTAGCCGAGCCGTCCGAAGCGACCGAGGCTCAGGGGCTCGACGGAAGTAACGGGAAGGGCGAGTTCGACGTCGCAGTCGAGTTCATCGCCGAGGTAGAAGAAGATCAGGTCCGCGAGTGGCAGGCACTGGTCGCCGCCGGGCAGGAGCCGTTCGTAGCCGGCGAGGTCGGCGGCCACGATCCGCAGACGAATCTTGTCGTCGACGCTGTACACGCTTGATCCGAGCAGTAAGTCAGCACCGAGTCGCGCATTCGCGATGCCGAGACGGCTGCGGTCGGCGGCCTCGAACTCGAGATGGCTGCCGACGAATTCCTCGACCTCGACCGCGACGCCGAGGAGCCCGGAGAGCGCATTGCACAGGCGGGAGGCCGAGCGGGCCGCCGGCGCCAGGAGGCCGGCATAGGCGAGCTTGGCCGAGTCTGGAATCGCGTCGCGCCCGGCCAGGGTCGGCGAACCGAGTCCGATGGCCGAGCCGATATAGGCGGCGAACCGGTCGGCCTGCGGGATCTCGTTCTGAGCGATCGGTCGGGCATCGGCCCAGGCCCTGTAGAAGAGCTGTAGGAACCGGTGGTTCAGGATGTCGAGGAAGCGGGGAAAGGCGTCGTCGCGCGCTAGTGTCCAGCCATAGGCCTCGTCCGTGGTCGAGAGCGGGAGCGGCCCCTGCGGACCGAGCAGGCCGAGGAACTGCACGAACAAGCGCAAGCGCCCCTGGCCGTCCTCGTCGACGCGCGCGATGGTCGCCGCCGGAAACGCCAGATAGGGGTCCTCGCCGAGGGCCACGTAATCGTCGCGCCGGGTGGCGCTGTCGCCGATCCTCGGCTGGTCGGGATGGCTGCGCTCGATCCGCCTCAGCGCCGCCAGCAGATCGAACGCCCATGGGGCCTGCCTTATCGCCTGGCGGAAGGTCAATCCGCCGATGTCCGGGCGGTCGGTCACAGCAGCCTCCGTGCGCCCACACGGGGTGGCCAGCGCATGATCTCGCCGCGTTCGGTGGTGCGGATCACGGTCTGGGTGAAGTGGTTGAGCGAAGCATACTCGGCCAGGAATCGCTCAAGGATCGCCCCGAGCAGGAAGGCGCCGGTACCCTCGAAGGCCTTGTCGTCGAGAGAGACCGTTACCTCGGTCCCGCGCGCGGCCCCCGTCCCGGTGCGCTGCCGCAGCCGGCGAACCACGGGGCGGCTGTCCACGCTGCGCAGGCCCCGGATGCGCCGCTCGATGGCGCTGTCGGAAAGGTCCGCGAACAGGGTCAGGATTTCGCGCAGGGCCTCGCCGCCCCGTCCGCCTCCGCGCTCCACGAGGCCGAGAGGATTGAGCCGCAGCAGGCTGATCAGGCGCCAGGCGACCGCGCCCGTGAAGGTGCTCTGCGTTCGGCTGCGCAGTTGCGCCACCACGGGCTCGCGTGGGCGGGTCGGCCCGGCGGCACAGACGACGGCAAGAGAACCATTCTCCGTGAAGCGGAAATCGGCGCCGGTCTCGCCCACCGGGAGGTGCTCGGCCAAGTGGCGGTTCGAGCAAAGAGCTCGCACGCTGACCTCTGCGACGTCACTCTCCGCGTCGATGCCCGCCGGCTCGATCAGGGACAGGAAGACGTCGGTCCCAGTGTAGTCGGAGGCCGCGCCGTACTCGCTGCGCTCCCGGCTTGTCCGGCGGCGCGGGAGGCGTCGCAGCGTGTACGACAGACCCGTCGCCGTCGCTTCTCGGTCGGAGGCGTAGAGCGGCCGCACCACCGATTTCTCCGACCGGCCAGGATGGTGCGCGAAGACCTCAAGTACCCGCTGCGGCTCGAAATCCAGCGGCCGGCTGCGATCCGGCACGAGATGATACTCGTGCTGGCGCGCCTGGACCGGGACCCGGTCGAGCGTCATCTCGAACAGGTTGATCGCAGGAGCAGCGTAGAGCGCGAAGGCCTCGGGCTTCACGGACGCCGAGAGCCGACCGTTGGCCTCGTCGAAGGTGAAGATGAGGTCGAGCGCCCCTGCCTGCACGCGCGACAGGATCCGTGCCAGCCGGGTCAGCCGAAAGCCCAGAAACTTGCGCGGGAAGGTGAAGTATTCGCGCAGGAGGTCGAACCCGTCGAATAGGCGGTTGTCCTTGGGGAACAGGCGTTCGTCGGCCTCGAAACCAATCGGCAGCAGGGTTTCGTGCCCGAGCGAGACGAGCACCGGATCGCCGAAGACATCGAGGTGCCGGAGATACACGCCCGTGCAATTGGCAAACATCTGCTCGTACAGCGCTGCCGCGTCGGCTTCCGGGCCCATGAGGTGGATCGGCAACTCGTCGACGGCACAGCCCGCGAACCAGGTTTCCGGCGCTCCCCCCGACTTGTGCACGGGAGGCTCGTCCTCCGCGCGCGCGGTGGTGCGATGGATCAGGGTCAGTCTGAGGCCCGCGACCGCGGCAGTGGCGACCCCCAACGCCTGGATCGGACCGGCATGGGCGAGGTACTCCGCCGCCACGATCTCGAAGGGCCAGAGCCGGAGATCGGCACAGAGCTTGAAGCGGCAGGCCACCCTGCGCTCCCGTTCTCGATAGGTCGCATCGAGATTCGCGCCGCGCGCGATGCGTGGCCCGTCTCGCAGCGCAGGATCGCCGAAGGCCGGCTTGACGCGCGCGAGCATCACCGACGGCGTCGGTGCGAGGTAGTTCGGTACGAGTTGCTCGAGCAGGTTCTGCGAAAACTCGGGAAACTCGTGCTTGATCTTCAACTGGACACGGGCTGCCAGGAACGCAGCGCCTTCGAGCAGCCCCGAAATCATCGGATCAGCGCGATCGTCGACCAGACCACCCAGGCGATCGGCGATGCCGGGATATTCCTCCGAGAATTCCCGCGCCTGCTCCTGAAGTACGCCGAGTTCACGGTTGTACAGGTCGAGAAACTCGCGGTTCATGACACCGAACCGTCACGGGTCGATCGCAGGGCAGCAGTTGCAGGAAGGGTCATGGGACACTCACCGGTATCGGATCGAGATCTTGCCGGTGTCCTGCTCCAGATCCGCGATGAACTCGACCGGCAGGTTCAGGGGATCGCAGTCGATCTCGGCGCGGACCACGAAGCGCAGCTTGAGTTCGGCCGGGTCCACGTCGCGGTCCCGCCAGGCCGAGACCGAGTTGGCGGCAAGGCGCGGCTCGAAGACCGCCAGGGCGGTCTCGATCTCGGTGCCGATCTCGCTAACCGTCTGCTCGTCGATCGAGCGCCGCGATATGTCGGTGAAACCGTAATTCAGGATGGAGAACGCGACTGCCGGGAAATCCGAGATGTCGGTTGAGGCCGCGAAATTGACCGTGTTCATGAGATCCTCCAGGTCACGGGCCACGGCGCGCTGGAGGTCGGCGGCGCTCATGGCCGATCGCGCGATCGCATGGCGTCCGGGAATGACGCGCTCGCCGACCTCGTCGCGCTCGTTGATCGCCTCCCGCGCGTCGCGTTGGCTATGCGCGCTGCGGAATGCCTCGACGAACGGGATCCGGACGCGCCTTGCGCTGGGTTTGCGGGTCATCACGTGGCCTCGGAGTGCCCAATCGAACGCTTGTGCAGGTGCCAGCCGCGCGCGGGCATCGGTCAACCGGCAGCAGAACCGGCCAGGGCGGGTGCCACTGTGCCACTGCGATCGCCTGCCGGATCGAACAGACGACCGCGTGCGGAACCGGCTACTTCTCGTTTTTGGCGATGTTCCAGGTCGCCTCGACTTCCGGACCAGCGCTGCCGTCCTTCGCCTGAGTCGTGTAGACATACTTGAACTTGGCGAAGTTCAGGGTAACGTTCTCGGTCAGACGATCCTCGCCGCCCGAGCCGCCGACCGAGACGTGCGTCACGATCAGGTCTTCCATTTCGATCTTGACGTACTCGACAGGCTTGTCGCCGGCTTTGCGGACGAAGAGCGTTCCCTTGGGGATGTGCTTGCCGGAACAGCAATGCGATGCGAGCGGCGGGCTCGACTTGTCGATGTACTTCGTGACGCTCAAATCCTGGACGGATACCTTGCCGGAGCCGGAGCCGGAGCCGATATGGCCGCTCCCCGACTGCGCCATGCCCCAGGACCAAGCCAGGACATCGATCTCTTCCTTGTGCTTGCCGTCCTGGGATTCACCCTTGATCCCATCCAGCTTCAGAAACATGTCGACTGCCATAACCGTCCCCTCTCGTAGTTGACCGCTTCGTGGTCACACGCTCAGAACACGCGGAGCACCGGAGGTCTCCGCATGGGTGAATCCTGATTCCGACAGATCTTGCGATCCGGGCTACTGGGCCGGTGCGGGAAGGCGCGAGACCAGGCTCATGCCGATATCCATACCTTCGAGCTGATAGTGGGGACGAAGGTAGAAGCGCGCGGAATAGTATCCGGGATTCTCTTCGTTCTCGAAAATGTCGACCCGGGCATCGGCCAGCGGCTTACGCGCCTTGGTCTGCTCACTCGAATTGGTGGGATCACCGTCGACGTACTGGTTGATCCATTCCTGGAGCCATTTCGTGAGCTGGTCTTTCTCTTTGGTCGACCCGATCTTATCGCGAACCATGCACTTCAAGTAATGCGCGAAGCGTGACACCGCGAACATGTAGGGCAGACGCGAGGACAGATTGTCCGACGCCGTGGCTTCCACCCCCTTCTCACCGAAGAAGGTCTTGGGCTTGTAGACCGACTGCGCTCCAATGAAGGCGGCCTTGTCGGAGTTCTTGCGGTGGATCAGCGGGATCAGGCCGGCCTTGGCCAATTCCGCCTCGCGTCGATCGCTGATCGCGATCTCGGTCGGACACTTGAGGTCGACGCCGCCGTCATCGGTCGGGAAGGTGTGGTTCGGCAGGTTCACGACCTCGCCGCCGGATTGCACGCCGCGGATACGGACGGTCCAGCCGCATTCCTTGTAGGCGCGGTTGATATTGACCGCCATCGCGTAGGCGGCATTCATCCAGGCATAGCTCTCGCCAGCATGCCCGTCCGTCGTCTCCTCAAAGGCGAATTCCTCGACCGGCTCCGTCTTGGCCCCGTAGGGCAGGCGCGACAGGACGCGGGGCATGCATAGACCGAGATAGCGTGAGTCGGGCGAGTCGCGCAGCGACTTCCAGGGCCCGTAATCCGGCGTATCGAAGATTTTTCCGAGGTCCCGCGGGTTGGCGAGTTCGGTGTAGCTGTCCATGCCGAGCAGCGTCGGGTCGGCTCCGGCGAAGAACGGCGCGTGAGCCGCACCGGCGATCTTGCTCAGGTCGCGCAGCAGCTGCACGTCGGTTGGCAGGTGACTGAAGTGGTAATCTGCCACCAGGCATCCGAACGGCTCGCCGCCGAGCTGCCCGAACTCCGACTCGTAGACCTTCTTAAAGAGCGGGCTCTGATCCCAGCGGGCGCCGGGATACATCTTCAGGTTCCGTGAGAGTTCGTTCTTGGAGATATTCATCACCTTGATCTTCAGACTCGAATCAGTTTCCGAGTTGAAGACGAGGTAGTTAAGTCCGCGCCACGCGCTCTCGATCTTCTGAAACTCCGGCGCATGCAGGATTTCGTTGACCTGCGAGGTCAGCTTCTCGTCGATCCGAGCGATCATCTCCTCGATCGTATCGAGGACGTCGTCCTTGATCAGGCTGGTGTCCGAGAGGGCCTGCCGGACCAGGGTTCCGACGGCATTCTCGACCTCCGTCGCAGCCCGTTCGGTGCGCGGCTTGAAGCTTTGCTTGAGGAGACTTGAGAACTCATCCGCCTCGGCCGTCCCGCCCTGAGGCGAAACGGCCTGGCCGCTCAACTCGTTTGTTCCAGATGTCATCGTCGTCTCTCACAATACCGCCGGTAAGGTCGGGATCGAGGGTGATTCCAGTTCTGCGTCGGCCCCGTCCGATCCGGTCGTCTGGTCCGGATGGTCTGCACGCGGTCGGCGCACGTCCTGCATTCGCATTCCGCGCTTCCGCCCGGAACGCCCACTTGATCTCCGATCCAAGAGCGTCCGGGCGGAAGCGCGGAA
>NZ_BPQL01000172.1 GCF_022179225.1 Methylobacterium goesingense | reverse complement strand
AAGTCACCAGCTACGAGTCCGCCGAGATCGATACCTTCAACTGAGGGTTGATCGCGGGCTCCGCAAGCGGGGCCTGCTGATCCAGGAGGGGCGTCATCCGAAAGGGTGGCGCCCCTTTTGTTCGTCGGGTCCTCAAAGGGCTAGTCCGAGCTGGCGCGGTTCGGAGGCTGGCCCGTGCTCCAGGCCCGAGAGGGAGACGCCGAGAAGGCGCACGCTGCGCCGAAGCGGGAAGGCCTCCCGCAGCAGCGCCAGCACGATTCGCTCCAGATCGTCCCGACCCGAGACGAAGCCCGGCAGGGAGCGTGCGCGGGTGATCTGCTCGAAATCCGCGAACTTCACCTTCAGGGTCACGGTCCGGGCCCGCACCTCCTTGGCGCCGGCGGCGCCCCAGACCTTGTCGAGGATCGGCGCGAGGCGGTCGGCGAGCACGGTGTAGTCGGCCGAATCTTCCGAGAAGGTGTTCTCCGCGCCGATGGACTTCCGGATCCGGTTGACCCGCACCGGGCGCTCGTCGATGCCGCGCGCCACCCCGTAATAATAGGTCGCCGAGGCGCCGAACCGTGTGACGAGATCGTCGAGGCTCAAGGCCCGCAGGTCGCGGCCGGTGAGGATGCCGAGCGCCTTCATGCGTGCCTCCGTCACCGGCCCGACCCCGTGGAAGCGCCCGATCGGCAGATCCTCCACGAAGGCCGGCCCCATGGCGGGCGTGATCACGAAGAGCGCATCCGGCTTTCGGAAGTCCGAGGCGACCTTGGCCAGGAACTTGTTGTAGGAGACGCCGGCCGAGGCCACGAGCCCGGTCCGCTCGCGGATCGCGGCCCGGATCGCGCGGGCCACCTCCGTGGCGGTGGGCAGTCCCTGCCGGTTCCGCGTCACGTCGAGATAGGCCTCGTCGAGGGCGACGGGCTCGATGAGGTCGGTGTGCTCGGCGAAGACCGCCCGGATCTGCTCCGAGATCGCCCGGTAGACGTCGAAGCGCGGCTTCACGAAGACGAGGTCCGGGCACAGCCGTCGCGCCGTGACCGAGGGCATGGCCGAGCGCACCCCGAACACCCGCGCCTCGTAGCTCGCCGCCGCCACCACGCCGCGCTCGCGCGAGCCGCCCACCGCCACGGGGCGCCCGCGCAGCTCCGGAGCGTCGCGCTGCTCCACGGAAGCGTAGAACGCGTCCATGTCGATGTGGATGATCTTGCGGGTGGTTTCCCCACCGTCCGGCTGCATCGCGGACATGCCTCCTCGCCCTGATCCGGCATTCGTTCGTGGTCTGTTCGCACAATCCCGGTTCGCGTCCGGGAATCAAGCCCGCTCCGTGCATGATCCACCGTCGAACCGTCCGTCGGCCAGGGGGCTCGCCGTGGCGCCGCTCCTGCCGCATAAGGCGGCCGAGACATCGCGGCACAGACTCCGCGAATCGCCCGAGGACTGCGCCGTGAACGTCACCCAGATCACCCATCACGACCTCGACGGCTACGGCGCCTCCACGGTGGTCGGCCAGTTCGTCGACGTGTCGCGGATCGTGCACGTGCCGCGCTACTCGGATGTCGGCCCCGTGGTCGAGGCCGAGCTGAAGCGTCTCGGCAAGGCCCGCGAGCCGGAGATGATCGTGATGACCGATCTCGGCCTGGAGGCCGTGGCGGTGACGTTCATCAAGAGCTTCGCCGCCCTGAACCGCCGCCGCGATGCGACCGCCCGCCACCGCCTGATCGTGCTCGACCACCACGCCTCGTCCCTGGACCAGCTCCGTGACGGCAAGCTCGAAGCCCGCGTCGACCCCGAGGCGCCGAATGTGAAGCGCTTCGACCTCGAGGACCCCGACATCGTCGTGCTCATCGACGAGACCCGCTGCGCCACACGGCTGGCCTACGAGCACCGGGCGCTCTACGCCACCGGCGAAGCCGGCACCCGCGAAGCCGGCGAGGACCCGATCCTGGCGGCGCTGGTGACGGCGGTGGACGCCGTCGACCTCTGGCGCAAGGACCGCGCGGAATTCCGGGCGGGCCTGAGCCTCGACGAGATGTTCTGGGACAACGTCTCAAACCTCGTGCCCATCGGCCATCCCTGGCACGACCGCTTCGTGAGCGACCTCCTCCTCGGCGTGGCGCGGCTCCTCGGCGACGGGGCCACGCCGGCGGGCATCGAGGGGCAGGTCGGCGCCCTGCGCACCGCCATCCTCGACCGCTACCTCGCGGACGATGCCGGCGACGACCGCACGCTCACCACTCGGATGCGGATCGCCCGCGTGCTCGCCCGCTCGGATCTGTTCCATCCCCTCTCCGACGGCACGCTGATGTCCTTCGGCCTCGATTCGGGCACCTTCCAGCGGGTCTCGGACCTCATCATGGAGAGCGGCCGGGCCAGCCGCGTGCTCAACGTTCAGCGGGCCGGCACCATGTCGTTCCGCTCCAACAACGAGACGGCCCTGGAGGGCGCCCGGCGCTTCCGGGGCGGCGGCCACAAGGATGCGGCCGGCGGCAAGCTGACCAGCGGCACCGCCTTCTCGCTGGCCGACGCCATCGCGCAGGTGGAGCCGGTCCTGAACCCGCCCGCCCCCGACCCCTCGGCGAGCCCGTTCGGGGCCCTGAAGAACTGGAAGGGCTGAGATCCCTCACGGAGGCATGTCCCGATGACGATCACCGAGCGCGGGCCGAGCCCGTTCCTGGACGGCTTCACCCTGGCCGATATCGGCCTCGGCGACGTGACCCTGCGGGTGGCGCGCTCGCCCGGCGGTTCGGGCCTGCCGGTGCTTCTCCTGCACGGGCATCCGCAGACGCACGCCACCTGGCACGCGGTGGCGCCCGCTCTTGCGGCGGCCGGGCATCCGGTGTTCGCGCCGGACCTGCGCGGCTACGGCGATTCGGACCGGCCGGTCTCGGACGACGACCACGCCCCCTATTCCAAGCGCGCCATGGCGGCCGACGTGGTGGCGCTGATGCGGGCCTGCGGTCACTCGCGCTTCGCCGTGGTCGGGCATGATCGCGGCGGGCGCGTCGCCCACCGCATGGCCCTCGACCACCCGGAGGCGGTCGACCGGCTCGCCGTCCTCGACATCGCCCCGACCCTGACGATGTACGAGACCACGGACCGCGCCTTCGCCACCCGGTACTTCTGGTGGTTCTTCCTGATCCAGCCCGCACCCCTGCCCGAGCGCATGATCGGCGCCGACCCGGAGGCCTACCTGCGGCACCACCTCGCCGGGCAGAGCCGGACGCGCGGCGTGCCGAGCGAGGCGATGGTGCAGGAATACCTGCGCTGCTACCGGGCCCCTGGCGGCATCCACGCGATCTGCGAGGATTACCGGGCGGCGGCCGGGATCGACCTCGACCACGACCGGGCCGACGCTGCGGCCGGCCGCCGGGTCACGGCCCCGCTCCTCGCGCTCTGGGGCGGCCTCGGCACCGTCGGCGCCCTCTACGACGTCACCGCCACCTGGCGCGCCAAGGCCGACGCGGTCACGGGGCAGGCCCTGCCCTGCGGGCACCTCCTGCAGGAAGAGGCCCCGGGCGCCGTGCTGGAGCACCTGTTGCCGTTCCTGGCGGGAGCGCCGCGAGACTGAGCGACCCTGCGTCGCGCCCGGATCAGGCGTGTCCGATCGCCGGTTGTCCCCACGAGGAACGAGGGACACCCCATGGCGATACCGGCTGACGCGCTCGCGCACCCGATCCGGCTCGGGCAGCCGCATCCGCGCGTGGAGGGGCCCGCGAAGGTGACGGGCACGATCCGATACGCTTCGGACGTCCCCCTGCCCGGTCTCGCGCATGCGGCCCTCGTCACCAGCACGATCCCGCGCGGGCGCATCGCGGGGTTCAGTCTGGAGGCCGCGCGGGCGGTACCGGGCGTGCTCGGCATCTTCACCCACCGGGAGTTCGCCGGTGCGATCCGCCCGGTGAAGCATCTCATGGCGGGGGGCTACGCCAATAGCGGGCACCTGCCCCTCGGATCGGACGCGGTGGACTATGCGGGCCAGATCGTCGCCCTGGTGGTGGCCGAGAGTCGGGAGGCGGCTCAGGCGGGGGCGGCCCGCGTCGGCGTGCGCTACGCCCCCACCCCCTTCGCGGACGGGTTCGACGCGCCCGGCGCCGAGACGGTGCTGCTGGCCGACCTCAAGCCGAAGCATCACGACCCCGTCCGGGGCGACGCCGACGCGGCCCTGGTGCGGGCGGAGGTGACGGTCTCAGGCCGCTACCGCACGCCGATCCAGCACCATAACCCCATCGAGCTCTACACCACCACCTGCGCGTGGGAGGGCCCCCGGCTCACGGTCCACGAGCCTTCGCGCTACATCGGCGCCGTGCGGCACGGGCTTGCGGCTCAGCTCGGCCTCGACCCCGCCGACATCCGCGTGGTGTCCGGGCCGATCGGCGGCCATTTCGGTGCCAAGCTGGCGCTGGCGCAGTACACCGCGCCGGTGGCGCTGGCGGCCCGCATCCTCGGCCGCCCCGTCTCCCTTGTGGCGAGCCGGCGCGACGGCTTCACCATCGCGAACTACCGGCCCGAGAGCCGGCACGACATCCGCCTCGGCGCGACCCGCGACGGGCGCTTCACCGCCCTGGTGCACGAAGCAGAGGTGATCGCCTCGCGCTTCGACCCCTTCGCCATGGAGGGCACCGATGTCACCGCGAGCCTCTACGCCTGCCCGGCCGTGCGCACCGACGAGCGCGCCGTGCGGGTCGACCGCAATACCCCGGGGCCGATGCGGGCGCCCCCGGAGGTGCCCTACCTCTTCGCCCTCGAGAGCGCGGTGGACGAGATGGCGAACGCGCTGCGCCTCGACCCCATCGAACTGCGCCGCCGCAACGACACCGCCACCGACCCGATCTCGGGCCGGCCGTTCTCCTCGCGTCCGCTGATGGCCTGCTTCGAGGCGGGTGCCGAGGCCTTCGGCTGGGCGGAGCGCGACCCTGTGCCGGGGCGGATGCAGGACGGCCCCTGGCGGATCGGCCTCGGCTGCGCCGCCTCGGCCCGGCCCGTGAAGATCTCGCCGGCCACCATGCGGGTCGCGCTCGCGGCCGGGGGCCGCGCCACCGTGGAGACCGCCCACCACGAGATCGGCAACGGCATTACGACGCTGCTCGCCCTCGGCGCCGCCGAGTGGCTCGGGATCGCCCCCGAATCGGTGACGGTCCGGCTCGGCGACACCGACCTCCCCGCCGCCGGCCTTTCGGGGGGCTCCGCCACTACCACGAGCCTGATCCACACCCTGGCGCAGGCCTGCGAGACCCTGCGGAGCCGTGTCGCCGCAGCCTCCGTCGCCGAGGGCGGCCCGCTTTCGGGGGCCGACCCGGCGACCTGCCGTCTCGCGGACGGGTTCCTCGTCGCGGCGGATGGGCGCCGCGCGCCCCTCGACCGCTGCCTCGCGCGGCTCGGTACACGGGAAGTCGAGACGACGACCGCCTTCACCCCTGATGGCGCGGAGCCGGACGCCCTGGCGGCCATCGAATCGGGCCGGATGGCCCTGGCCACCGGCGGCGAGTCCGTGTCCTGGGCCTTCGGGGCCCAGTTCGCCCGGGTGATGGTTCATGCGGAGACGGGCGAGATCCGGGTGCCGCGCCTCCTGGGCGCCTTCGCGGCCGGGCGGGTGCTCAATCCGCTGACGGCCCGGAGCCAACTCACCGGAGGGATGGTCTGGGGTCTCGGCTCGGCGCTCCTGGAGGAGACGATTCTCGACAGGGGGCATTACCGCAACGCGGATCTGGCCGAGTACCTTGTCGCCACCGCCGCCGACGTGCCTGACATCGAAGCCCTGTTCGTTCCCGATCCGGACGCGGCCGTGAACCCCCTCGGACTCAAGGGCCTGGGCGAGCTCGGCATCATCGGCGTCAACGCGGCCATCGCCAACGCGGTCTTCCACGCCACCGGCCGGCGCATCCGCGCGCTGCCGATCCGGGTGGAGGACTTGCTCTGACGCAGCCGTGATCGCGCCGCCGGGTCCGGTCCGGACAGGCCGCCCTGGACGACCGCCCCGCGATCCTGTCTGATCGGGTCAATCAGAGGGGGGCAGCGCGTCATGTCCGACGACCGCGACGATCAGGGCCGGCTCACGCGCGCGGCGAGCTTCGTTTTCCTCCACACCGAACACGCGATCTACGCCGCGCTCGGCCTCCTCCTCGCTCTGACCGCCCTCGTCGCGCTGATCGACGCCTCTGCGCTGACCTGGGAAGCCTTGCGCCACCTCGGCGGTGCGGACCAGATCCTGGAGGTGGTTGACCGGCTGCTGTTCCTGCTGATGCTCATCGAGATCCTGCACACGGTGCGGGTCTCGATGCGGTCGGGCAAACTGACCTGCGAGCCCTTCCTCATCGTCGGGCTCATCGCCTCGATCCGGCGCGTCCTGGTGATCACCCTGCAATCGTCGGAGATTACCCACGCCAAGGACTGGTCGCCGGAGAAGCAGGCGCTGTTCCAGGCCTCGATGATCGAGCTCGGCGTCCTCGCCGGCCTGATCCTCACGATGGTGTTCGCGATCTTCATGCTCCACCGCGCCCGCGACGACGGCAAGCCGGCCGGCGAGGAATCCGCCGAGCACGCCGGTTCCTGACCGGCACCGTGCATTGCGGGGCCCCGAACGCGAACAAGCCCGGCGAACCGGGCTTGCGCTTCTCAGGCAGGATTCGAGCGCTGCGCCGCTTACAGACGGTAGCGGATCTGGTCGGTCCAGAAGCGCTCCAGCCGGCTCAGGGCCACGTTGAGGCGTCCGAAATCGTCGTCCGAGATGCCGCCGATCGGCTGGATGGTGCGGGCGTGCTTGTCGTAGAGGCTCTGGATGATGTCGTGGACCTGGCGGCCCTTGTCGGTGAGGCTGATGCGCACCGAGCGGCGATCCGTCTTCGAGCGGGCATGGTGTAGGTAGCCGGCCTCGACGAGCTTCTTCACGTTGTAGGAGACGTTCGAGCCCAAGTAGTAGCCCTTGGTGCGCAGCTCGCTCGCGGTCAGCTCTTTGTCGCCGATGTTGTAGAGCAGCAGGGCCTGGACGCTGTTGACGTCCTCGCGCTCGCGGCGCTCGAACTCGTCCTTGATCACGTCGAGCAGGCGGCGGTGCAGGCGCTCGACGAGGTGCAGGGCCTCGAGATACGAGCCGTGCGCCGAAGCGGTCTCGGGAGCGTTGTCGGTCTTGCTAACCTTGGCAGCCTGGGACTTCATCATGGGCCTCGTCAGGTCTCTGTGCTTTGCGGGCCGGTGTTCTTCGCCACCGCTCATGAAGCCAACCTAGGAGTCGCAGATGAAAGACGGTTTAAGCGATAGGATGAATTTGCGATTTACCTCTCTCGGTAAATGCAAGATGAAGCGATCGACGTAACGCCGCGTTTACCGGCTTTCCCGGGCGGCGAGGAAAGACAAGATAAAATACAACGCAATAATTCCCGCTTGTACGGCCAGGTAAGGTGTCGGCATCGGCAGAAGTTGGGGGGTCAATACCGCGAGGGTGAGCGCGCTGGTGGCGGCGAGCAGCCAGACCACGCCGCCCCAGGCGCTGGTGAGCCACAGCCCCACCGCCGCCATCGCGTCGATCACCGCGAAGTAGACGATGACGCTCTGGCGCCCGATCGGCTCCGATTCGAAGGGCCGCGCACCGGGCAGGACGTCGAGGATGCTGGCCCAGCTGGCCACGGCCTTCGCCAGCCAGAACAGGGCGGTGAGGCGCATGAACCAGATCAGCACCACGTCCCAGCCGGTCTGCGGGGCCTGCGGGCTCCGCTCGATCCGGTCGCTTCCGCCCGGGCCCCGCGCCTCGCGGGGGCCGCCCAGCTTGGTCAATCCACGCACCTTGAGGCTCCCATTATGGATCGAATCGCGGTTCCGGCGCCGGACCCGGCGCGAAGGCGGCCGCGATGGTACCGGGCTCGACGCCGTCCAGGGTGGCGGGGTTCCAGGCCGGCGCGCCATCCTTGTCGATGACGGCGGCGCGCACGCCCTCGAAGAAGTCGGGCCCGCGCATCAGGGCGCTGACCATTCGGTATTCCGTGAGCATCGCTTGTGGGAAGCTCAGGGTCGCGCCCCGGCGCATCTGCTCGCGCACCAAGGTCAGGCTGGTGGGCGAGCGCGTACGCATCAGCGCGGCGGTCTCGGCCGCGAAGGCGGATCCGTCCGCGTCGAGGCGCGCCAGGATCTGCCCGACGGTGTCGGCGGCAAAGCAGGCATCGATGCGGGCGCGCTCGGCCACCAGAACGCCCGGCTCCGGCACCGGCCGGGCATGGTCCGCCAGCACCGCGTCGACGGCCGCCCCCTCCGCGAGGGCCTCGACGAGGGCGTCGAAATCGCCCGCCGGGGCATGGTGCGTGGCCAGACCTACCGCGTGGGCGTCGCCCGGCCCGATCCGGGCGCCGGTCAGCGCCAGGTAGGTCCCCGTCAGACCGGGCAGGCGCGGCAGCACGTAGGTCATGCCGACATCGGGAAACAGGCCGATCCCGACCTCCGGCATCGCGAAGCTGTAGGTCTCCGACGAGACCCGGTGGCTGCCATGGACCGAGATGCCGTTGCCGCCACCCATGACCAGGCCCTCGATCAGGCTGATGACGGGCTTCGCGAACCGCTTCACGCTGGCGTCGAGGCCGTACTCGGCCCGCCAGAACGCATCGACGCCCGCGTGATCGCCGGCCGTCGCGAGGGCGTGGATCTGCCGGATGTCGCCCCCGGCGCAAAAGGCGCGACCGCCCCGCCCGCGCAGCACCACCCGCGTCACCGCGGCGTCGCCGGCCCAGGCATCGAGCTGCGCCTGCATCGCCGTGAGCATCGCGAGCGTCAGGGCGTTGAGGGCGCGCGGCCGGTTCAGCGTCACGAGGCCCAAAGCCCCGCGCCGCTCGAACAGGATCTCCGCTTCGCCCGAATCCGCCATCGTCGTCCCCGCTAGGATCGCCCGCTTAGACGAGGTTTTGGCGCGCGGCGTCAATCGCCGGCGTCCCGCGCGCATGCCGGCTCCACCGTGACGGGGTTAGCGGCCGTCCCTGCGTCGGCATCACGGGTTTCGAAGGCTTTTGCCGATGTGTTAGGCCCATGCTCGCCCGCCCTGACCCAGGCCCATATCTCTCATGGCCCGGGCCGAAAACCATCGAGTTCGAGCACGATGACCCACGAACCCGCCACCCCGCGTCCCCTGGCGGTCGAGACGGCCCAGGAGGCCGCCCGCCCGGTGGCCTTGGGGCTCACCCAGCGCCCCCGCCGCAACCGCAAGGCCGAGTGGTCCCGCCGTCTCGTACGCGAGCATACCCTGACGGTGGACGACCTGATCTGGCCCCTCTTCGTCATCGAAGGCTCGGGCCGGCGCGAGCCCATCGCGTCGATGCCAGGGGTCGAGCGCCTGAGCGTCGACGAGATCGTGCGCGACGCCGAGAAGGCCGCCCGCGCGGGCATCCCGGCGATCTCGTTCTTTCCCTACACCGAGCCCGGCTTGCGCGATCCCACCGGTTCAGAGTCGCTCAATCGCGAAAACCTCGTCTGCCGGGCGGTGCGCGCCGTGAAGAAGGCGGTGCCGGAACTCGGGATCATGACGGACGTCGCCCTCGACCCCTATACCAGCCACGGTCACGACGGCCTCCTGGAGGACGGGGCGATCCTCAACGACGAGACCGTGGCGCTCCTCGTGGAGCAGAGCCTGATCCAGGCCGAGGCCGGCACCGACATCATCGCGCCGTCCGACATGATGGACGGGCGCGTCGGCGCCATCCGGGTCGGGCTCGACCGGGCGGGGTTCCGCGACGTGCAGATCATGGCCTACGCGGCCAAGTACGCGAGCGCCTTCTACGGCCCGTTCCGGGACGCCATCGGCACCCAGGCGGCGCTGGTCGGCGACAAGCGCACCTACCAGATGGACCCGGGCAATTCCGACGAGGCCATCCGCGAGGTCGCCCTCGACATCGCCGAGGGCGCCGACTCCGTCATGGTGAAGCCCGGCCTGCCCTATCTCGACATCATCCGCCGGGTGAAGGACGAATTCGCGGTGCCGACCTTCGCCTACCAAGTGTCGGGCGAGTACGCGATGATCGAGGCCGCCGCCCGCAACGGCTGGCTCGACGGCGAGCGGGCCATGGTCGAGAGCCTGCTGGCCTTCAAGCGCGCCGGTGCCGACGGCGTGCTCACCTACTACGCGCTCCGGGTCGCCGAGCGGCTGCGCGCCGGCGCGTGAGCCCGGAGCACGTCGCGCGCAGTCTCATCGTCACCCTCGCGCTCGCCCCGGCCCTCCTCGGCCTCGGCGCCTGCGAGAGTTCGGTCGACCGCCAGCGCGCCATGATCTGCCGGCGGGCCGTCCCGGCCCTGGCGCCCCCCGACACCGAGGTCAGGCTTCTGCGCATCGGCGCGGGCGCGACACCCGACGAGATCCGGGTCGATTACGCGGTGGCGGGCCGGCCCGGCCAGGCCGCGCGCCAGCGCTGGGTCAGCTGCCGCTTCGGTCCCGGGGCCGAACTGCTCGGCCTCGCCACGGAGGGCGGTCCGGTCAACGGAGCCCGCCTGTTCCTGCTGCGGCAGTACTATCTCGACACCCCGGAGGCTGCGGCCGAAGATCCGGGGAGCCGGGCGGCGCCGGCCGACCGCACGGCACGGTGAGGCGCCGGCGCAGCGATCTTGAGAGTCGCCCGGGCCGCGCCCATCTCTCGCGGGAGACGCCGGCCGCTTCCGTCCGCCGGCGTCATTCGAGGAGCGCCCCATGCGCGAGACGCAAAGCCCCTACGCCGATCGCTTCCAGACCGGCTACGCCCCCCAGTTCCCCGTGCCCTACGTCCGGGGCAGCCTTGGCGCGCGCTTCGTCGCCTACCTTCTCGACATCCTGTTCATCTTCGGTTTCACGGCTTTCCTCACGCTGGCGATCACGGTGATCGGCGTCCTGACCTTTGGGCTCGGCTGGACCCTGTTCGCGATCCTGCCGGCGAGCGGCATCCTCTACAGCGCCATCACGGTGGGCGGGTCCAGACAGAGCACCTGGGGCATGCGGATGATGGGCCTGCGCGTCGTCACGCCCGAGACCGGCGCCCGCGTCGACTACCTCACCGCCGCGATTCACGCGCTGCTGTTCTACGTGGCGGTCGCCTCGGCCTTCCTGCTCTGGATGCTCGATGTCGGCATCGGCCTCGTGCGCGCCGACCGCCGCCTCGGCCACGACCTGCTCCTCGGCCTCGCGGTGGTCCGCGTCGCCTGAAGCATCCGTGCCGAGATAAGACCGCTCCGGGTCTGGCCGGCGCGGCGCGGGGATGCGGCGGAGGACGGTCTCAGACGAAATCGTCGCGGAACCCTCACAGGGTGTTGAGCCGGCGCGCGTTGCGGATACACTCAAGTCTTGGGGCGCGCGGAGCGCGCGCTCCGCGCGGCGGGCGACAGACGAGCGTGACGAGCCATTCCCGGGATACCCCGCAATTCTACCTGACGGCGCCCTCCCCGTGCCCCTACCTGCCGGGCCAGGAGGAGCGGAAGGTCTTCACCCACCTCGTCGGCCGCCGGGCGAGGGACCTCAACGAGATCCTGACGCAGGGAGGCTTCCGCCGCTCGCAGACCATCGCCTACCGGCCGGCCTGCGAATCCTGCCGCGCCTGCATCTCGGTGCGGGTGGTGGTGGCCGATTTCCTGCCCTCCGGCAGCCAGCGCCGCATCCTCCAGCGCAACGCCGACCTCGTCGGCAACCCGGAGCCCAACCGCCCGGCATCCGAGCAATACGCCCTGTTCCGGCGCTACCTCGATGCCCGCCACGGCGACGGCGGCATGGTCGACATGACGGTGCTCGACTACGCCATGATGATCGAGGACAGCCATGTGGACACCCACCTGGTGACCTATCGCCGGCGCGGCCCCGATACCGCGATCAACGGGCGCGGCACCGGGCCGATCGTCGCCCTGTGCCTGACCGACGTCCTCGCCGACGGCCTGTCGATGGTCTACTCGTTCTACGATCCGGCCGAGGCGCATCGCTCGCTCGGCACCTACATGATCCTCGACCATATCCGCCGCGCCGCCGATCTCGGCCTGCCCTACCTCTACCTCGGCTATTGGGTCGAGGGCTCGCGCAAGATGGATTACAAGGCCCGCTTCACCCCCCAGGAACGCCTGATGGGGCCGGGCTGGCAGCGGGTGGAATAGCGCCACCCGCCCGGTGGAATAGCGCCACCCGCCCCCGCCGTCAGAACTTCGCGATGATCTGCGCCCGGATCGTGCGCGGCGCGCCCGGCGTGATGTTCTGGTTGTTGTCGGCCGTGTAGATGTAGCGCCGGTCGAACAGGTTCTCGATGTTGACCTGCGCCCGAACCGACTCGCTGACCTGATAGAAAAGTCCCAGGTCGAAGCGGGTGTAGCCCGGCAGCCGCACGGTGTCGTCGGAGGTGGCGAAGGTGTGGGTCTGGTGGATCACCCCGATGCCGATGCCGAGTTCCGGCGTGATGTCGAACTTGTTCCAGAGCGAGACGCTGTTGAACGGCACCAGCCCGACGGTGTTGCCCTTCACGATGGTGGCCGACACCGCGCTGTCGATCCGCGCATCGGTGAAGGCGTAGCCGCCCGCGATCTGCCACCAGTCGGTGAGGTAGCCGTTGGCGCCGATCTCGGCGCCCTGCGTGTTGGTCCGCCCCGACAGGAGGAAGAAGCCCGCCCGGTTGGGATCGGGGAGGCGCTGGTTGGTGCGGTCGAGGTTGTACAGGGCGCCGGTGACCTGGAAGGTCGGGGTGACGTCGTACTTCACGCCCACTTCGAGGTTCTGGAAACCCTCGGGCTTGGCGATGGCGAGGCCCGGCGAGAAGCTGCCGATCTGGTCGCCCGAGGAGGGCAGGTAGGACACGCTGTAGCTGCCGTAGAAGGCGAGGTTGGCCAGTGGCTTGATCACCAGGCCGGCGCGCGGCGAGACGAGATTGTCGACGCGCTCGTTGGTCAGGCCCGTGACCCGGCCCCGCGACGAGAAATCGAAGTAGTCGTAGCGCAGGCCGCCGACGATCTGGACGTACTCGTTCAGGTCGATCTGGTCCTGCGCATAGGCCGCCGCGAGACCGAGATCGTAGCGGAAGTTGGCGTCCGTGGTGCCGTTGTTGCGGAAGGTGACCGGGGCCCGGGTGATCGGCGACATCGGGTTCACCACCACACTGGTGACGAGGCTGTTGCCGGTGTTGAAGAACGCCGTCTGCCGGAAGGCCAGACCCTCCTGGTAGCCGAGCTCGAACCCGGCGAGCAGGGTGTGCTTCACGTCGCCGGTGAGGAACTTGTAGGTGAAGTCGTTCTGGCTGAAGTAATTGGTCCGGTCGGTATCGCTGCGATAACCGGTGATCGGCACCTGCGTGCCGGCGGCGTTGACCGGCGCGCCCGGGAGGGTGTTGGCGTAGAAGCGATTGTAATCGGCAAAGCGCAGCTGGTTGCGCATCTGCACGCCGGACTCGAAGACGTGGTCGAGGGTCGCCGTGGCGATGTTGGCGTCGACCCGGGTGGTGTTCACGTCCGGATTGCCGAAGAAGGTGCGGATGTTGTTGCGGTAGTTGTAGGGCCGGCCGTTCTGCGAGGGGATGCCGCGATCGGGGAAACGGTCGTCGTGGAAGAACTCGTAGGAGAGCTTGAGGGTCGTCGCCGGTCCGAGCAGGAACGTCATCGTCGGGTTGATGCCGTAGCGCTGCAGCTCCCCGAACTGGCGGTAGGTCTGGCTGTCCTCGAACATGCCGTTGAGGCGGAAGAACACGCTGTCGCTGATCCGGTCGCCGACATCGACCGCCACGCGTTTCTGGTTGAACTGGCCCACACCGGCCACGATCTGGCGCACGCGCAGGCCGTCCGCCTCCTTGAGGACGCGGTTGATGACACCGCCGCCGCCGCCGCGCCCGAAGACCAGGGAATCGGGACCCTTCAGCACCTCGATCCGCTCGATGTTGTAGAGATCGCGAAAATACTGGACGTCGTCGCGCACGCCGTTGACGAAGAAGTCCGCATTGGTCTTCTGCCCCCGGATGACGACCTCGTCGCGGTTGCTCTCGCCCTGGGCCGGGATCACGCCCGGCACGTAGCGCAGCTGGTCGGTGAGGTTCTGGAAGTTCTGGTCCCGGATCTGCTCCTGGCTGACGACGGTGACCGATTGCGGCGTGTCGAGGAGCGGGGTGTCGGTCTTCGTCGCGCTGCGGGTGGCGCGGGTCAGGTAACCCACCGTGTTGCCCCGTGCGCCCTCGACGCTGAGCTGGTCCAGCGTGACGGCCGTACCGTCGGGCAGCAGCGCCGGCTGTGCCCGGGCGGAGGTCGCCAGGGCCGTTCCGCACAGGAGGGTTGCGAGGAGTCGCGAAGCTGCTCCAATGTCCATGATCGTACCGCCTACTCGAGAGACCGTGTCTTGTTGATCTTGCGCCCCAAATTCAGATCAGGGGCGTGGCGGATCACTTGAAGTGGGTCTATGAAACGAGCAAGCGATCGGGGCAGGCTTTCCTGATCTTTGTTTTACAGGACTTCTAAGAAGCGCTCGAAACATTGCGCCAACGCCTTCGGAACGTTCGGCAAACATGTTTCGGATTTTAATCCTGGAAGTATTCCAGGGTGAGACGATCTCGCGGAGCTTGTTGCGGAAAGATCACGGCCCGCCGGCCGCTCCGGAGGCGTGATCACCTAGAAGCGGGCGACGATCTGCGCACGGATCAGCCGCGGGGCACCGGGGCTGATGTTGTTGTTGCCGTCGGCGGTGGCGATGTAACCGCGGTCGAACAGGTTCTCGACGTTGAGCTGGGCCCGCACGCCGTCGGCGACCTGATAGAACAGTCCGAGGTCGAAGCGCGTGTAGCCCGGCAGCCGCACGGTGTTGTCGGAGGCGGCGAAGCTGTGCGTCTGGTGGACAAAGCCGATGCCGAACGAGAAAGCCTCGGTGACGTCGAACTTGTTCCACAGGGTGACGGCGTTGAAGGGAACGAGGCCGACCTGGTTGCCGGGTCGGACGGAGGTCCCGCCGATGTTGAAACCCTTGACGATCCGCGCATCGGTGAAGGCGTAGCCGCCGGCGATCTGCCACCAGTCGGTGAGGTAGCCGTTGGCGCCGATCTCGGCTCCCTGCGTATTGGTCTGACCGCTGGTGATGAAGAAGCCGGCATTGTTCGGGTCGGCCAGGCGCTGGTTGGTCCGGTCGAGGTCGTACAGGGCGCCGGTGAGCTGGAGCGTCGGCGCGACGTCGATCTTCACGCCGATCTCGGTGTTCTCGAAACGCTCCGGCTTGGCGATGGCAAGGCCTGGGGTGAGGGCGTTGAACTGGTCGCCCGAGGACGGCAGGTAGGACACGCTGTAGGAGGCGTAGAAGGCCAGCGTCTCGACCGGCTTCAGCACCAGGCCGAGACGGGGCGAGAGCAGGTCGTCGACGCGGGCATTGGTGACGGTGCTGCGCCGGTCCGTGGCGGCGAAATCGAAGTGGTCGTAGCGCAGGCCGCCGATGAGCTGCAGATGCGGCCCGATCTCGATCTGGTCCTGGGCGTAGACGGCCGCGAGGCCGAGGTCGTAGCGGGTATTGGCGCCGCTCGCGATGTTGCGGAAGGTGACGGGGACGCGGCTCACCGGTGAGAGCGGATTGACCACCAGGGCCTGGGTGCCGGTGCTGGCGAAGAAGCCGTCCTGCCGGAAGGTCAGGCCTTCCTGGTAGCCGAGCTCGAATCCGCCGAGAAGCGTGTGCTTCAGGAAGCCCGTCTCGAACCGGTAGGTGACATCGTTCTGGCTGAAGTAGTTCGTCCGCGGTGACGCGGTGTTGTAGGCCGCCAGGGACAGGGCGGTGCCGGCGGCGTTCACCGAGCCGGCCTGGCCGATGTTCGGATAGACGTTCTGATAGAATTTTGCGTAATCGGCGAAGCGCAGCTGGCTGTGCAGCGCGATGCCGGATTCGAAGGCGTGGTCCAGGGTCGCCGTGGCGATGTGGGCATCGACCCGGGCGTAGCTGAGGTCGGGATTGCCGAAGAAGGTCGCGATGTTCTGGCGGTAGCGATAGGGGCGGCCGAACTGCGAGGGGATGCCCCGGTCCGCCGTGCGGTCGTCGTGGAAATATTCGTAGGACAGCTTGAGTGTCGTCGCCGGGCCGATCAGGAAAGTCATCGTCGGATTCACGCCGTAGCGGCGCAGGTCGACGAAGTTCCGGAAGGTGCCGCTGTCCTCGAACATCCCGTTGAGACGGAAGAACGCACTGTCGCTGATGCGGTCGCCGACATCGACGCCGACGCGCTTGACCCCGTAGGCGCCGCCGAGCCCCACCACCTCGCGGACCGGCACGCCGTCCGCCTCCTTCAGCACCCGGTTGATCACGCCGCCGCCGCCGCCGCGCCCGAAGATCATCGCGTTGGGACCCTTCAGCACCTCGATGCGCTGAACGTTGTAGAGATCGCGGAAATACTGGGCGTCGTCGCGGATGCCGTTGACGAAGAAGTCGGCGTTCGAGCGCTGGCCCCGGATCACCACGTCGTCCCGGTTGCCCTCGCCCTGATGGGCTACCACGCCCGGCACGTAGCGGATCGCGTCCGCGATGCTCTGGACGCCCTGGTCGCGGATCTGCTGCTGGGTCACGATCGTGACCGATTGCGGCGTGTCGATCAGGGGTGTGTCGGTCTTCGTGGCGCTGCGCGTCCGGCTGGTCAGGTAGCCGATGCTCGCGCCCGGGCTCCCGACGACGTGGAGCTGATCGAGTTCGACGGCGGCATCCTGGGCCGAGGCCACCCCCGGCAGGCCGAGGCTGCCCACGCTCAGGACGGTCGTGCTCAGGACGGTTTTGCCCAGGACGGTTTTGCCCAGGAGGGCGCGGAGGAATTCGGTGGGGGCATGTGGCATGGACGGTCTCGTCATTATGAGATTACGAGGTCCAGACACAGCACATCCCCGCCGGGGATCCGGATTGTGCTGGACCTGTTCGGGTCGTAATTGGAGGAGATCCGTGCCGACCAGCGGGTATAGGCTGTTTTATTCTGGAGCTGTTCCAGCCTGACCCATCGGGGTTTCGCCAAGGCCATCTGTCGAAAGCGAAAAATCTCTAGGAACAGCTTCCTGGAATGTTTCCAGATGTTGCTCAATTCCAGGCGCTGATGCGAAAATGCCGCGCTGCAGCGTTGCGGTGCGCGGCCACATGGCCCTGCCCGCGTTGAGCGCCATCGCCGCGCATGCTAGGCGCGCCTGATCCCGCTGCCCCTTTTCCGACGCGTTGACCGAGGCGCCCGCATGATCCCCCGCTACAGCCGCCCCGAGATGACCGCGATCTGGTCCCCCGAATCACGCTTCCGGATCTGGTTCGAGATCGAGGCCCACGCCACGACGGCGCTCTCCGAACTCGGCGTCGTTCCGAAGGAGGCCGCCGACACGATCTGGGAGAAGGGCCGCGACGCGGTCTTCGACGTGGCGCGCATCGACGCCATCGAGGCGGTGACCAAGCACGACGTCATCGCGTTCCTGACGCATCTGGCCGAGATCGTCGGCCCCGAGGCCCGCTTCGTCCACCAGGGCATGACCTCGTCGGACGTGCTCGACACCTGCCTCAACGTGCAGCTCGTCCGCGCCGCCGACCTCCTGATCAAGGACGTCGACGCCCTGCTCGCCGCCCTCAAGCGCCGGGCCTTCGAGTACAGGATGACCCCGACCATCGGCCGCTCGCACGGCATCCATGCCGAGCCGGTGACCTTCGGCCTCAAGCTCGCCGGGGCCTACGCGGAGTTCGAGCGCGCCCGCGCCCGCCTCGTGGCGGCGCGGGAGGAGATCGCCACCTGCGCCATCTCGGGCGCCGTCGGCACCTTCGCCAACATCGACCCCCGGGTGGAGGAATACGTCGCCAAGGCCATGGGCCTGACCCCCGAGCCGGTCTCGACCCAGGTCATCCCGCGCGACCGCCACGCGATGTTCTTCGCCATCCTGGGCGTGGTCGCCTCATCCGTTGAGCGGCTCTCCATCGAGGTCCGCCACCTCCAGCGCACGGAAGTTCTGGAGGCGGAAGAATTCTTCTCGGAGGGCCAGAAAGGCTCCTCGGCGATGCCGCACAAGCGCAACCCCGTGCTCACCGAGAACCTGACGGGCCTCGCCCGCATGGTGCGCAGCTACGCCCTGCCCGCCATGGAGAACGTGGCCCTCTGGCACGAGCGCGACATCTCGCACTCCTCGGTAGAGCGCATGATCGGGCCAGACGCCACCGTGACCCTCGACTTCGCCCTCGCCCGCCTCACCGGCGTCATCGACAAGCTGCTGATCTATCCGGACAACATGCAGCGCAACCTCGACAAGCTCGGCGGCCTCGTCCACTCGCAGCGGGTGCTGCTGGCCCTGACCCAGGCCGGCGTCTCGCGCGAGGATTCCTACCGTCTCGTCCAGCGCAACGCGATGCCGGTCTGGCGTGGCGAAGGCGACTTCCTGAGCCTCCTCAAGGCCGATGCCGACGTGGCCGCCGCGCTCACTCCGGAGCAGATCGAGGCCTGCTTCGATCTCGGCTACCACTTCAAGCACGTGGACACGATCTTTTCGCGGGTCTTCGGAGCCGCCTGATCCGAAAATCGCGCACAGATCCTGCGTCCGTCCCCAACCTTCGGCCAGATGAGGTCAGCCCCGTGTCCCAAGCCCGCATCGTCTACCTGAACGGCGACTTCCTGCCCTTCGCCGAGGCGCGCGTGCCGATCATGGACCGGGGCTTCCTCTTCGCGGACGGGATCTACGAGGTCTCGGCGGTCCTCGACGGGCGGCTCGTGGACAACGAGGCGCATCTGGCCCGCCTCGACCGGTCGCTGGGCGAGATCGACATCGCCAACCCGCACACGATACCGGAGTGGATCGGCCTGCAGACCGAACTCGTCGCCCGCAACGGGCTGACCGAGGGGCTGGTCTACATGCAGGTGACGCGCGGCGTGTACGAGCGCGATTTCGCCTATCCGCCGGCCGGCACCGCCCCCACCGTGATGATGTTCACGCAGGCCAAGACGGTCGCGGCCAACCCGCTCGCCGAGACCGGCGCCCGGATCATCACGGTGCCGGATCTTCGCTGGAAGCGCCGGGACATCAAGTCGGTGGCCCTGCTGGCCCAGGTGCTCGCCAAGCAGCAGGCCGCCGCGGCGGGCGTCGCCGAGGCCTGGATGGTGGAAGACGACGCGGTCACCGAGGGTTCCTCCTCGACGGCCTTCATTGTGACAAAGGGCGGCGCCCTCGTCACGCGTCCCCTGTCCACGGCGCTCCTGCCGGGCATCACCCGCAAGGCGGTCCTGCGCCTTGCCGAGGAGGCCGGCCTCGCCCTGGAGGAGCGGCTGTTCAGCGTCTCCGAGGCCCTTGAGGCGGCCGAGGCCTTCTACACCAGCGCCTCGGCCTTCGTGATGCCGGTGGTCGCGATCGACGGCCACGTCATCGGCGAGGGGCACCCCGGAGCGCATACCCGGCGCCTGCGGGAACTCTATCTCGACATGGCGCGCGCCGGCGTCTGAAGCGGACGGACCGGACGAAACGAAGCCCTTCCGAGGCTTTCCTTCTCCCCTCTCCCGGTCACTGCGCGACCACCCTCCCCCGCAATCGGGGGATGGAAAAACCCGTGGCACCAGCGCCTTCCCGGTTCTCTCCCAGGACCATCGTCCCATCACAGGACCGATGGAACAGGAACGCTTCGGCCCCGGGGCTGTTCTCCCCCAAACCTCGCATCCGAGACAGGGAGACCCCATGCGCTCGATCCTCACTCTCGCGGCCGGCTTGTGCCTGTTCGCCGGCACCGCCCTCGCGCAGTCCCCCGACGCGCCCCTGAAGGGCCGGGACACCGACCCGGCCCTGCCGCCGCCGAACCAGACGATTCCCGACAAGATCCGCCCCTCCGACGGATCCGCCGACCCGGGCACATCCTCGGACAAGGGCACCTTGAGCGACCGCCTCGAGAAGAGCGACGGCGTGATCAAGCCGCCGGGCAACACCGCGCCCGGCATGGTGGTGACGCCGCCCGACCCGAACCCGGGCGGCATGCCGGTGATCAAGCCCGGCGATCTTCCCGGCCGCCAGCCCGGCACGGAGGCCCGCTGAGGAGGCATACCCGCCCATCCGGGTCCGGATCGGTGCCTTGCTTGATTTCCGCGCACGGATCGCGGAAAGACCCGAAGACAGCGAGAGCGGTCCGCCCGACAGGTCGGGCCGTTTTCGCGCGGGTTACGGCACAGGTTTTCAGTGAATGGCAAACGTCGTCGTCGTAGGCGCCCAGTGGGGTGACGAAGGCAAGGGCAAGATCGTCGACTGGCTCTCCGAGCAGGCCGACGTGGTTGTCCGCTTCCAGGGCGGGCACAATGCCGGCCACACGCTGGTGATCGATGGCGTCACCTACAAGCTGGCGCTGCTGCCCTCCGGCGTGGTGCGCGGTGGCAAGCTCTCGGTGATCGGCAACGGCGTCGTCGTCGATCCCTGGCACCTCGTCGACGAGATCGCCCGGCTCCAGGCGCAGGGCGTCGAGATCTCGCCCCGCACCCTGCGCATCGCCGACAACGCCACCCTGATCCTGCCGCTTCACCGCGAACTCGACCATTTCCGCGAGACCTCGAATGCCGGCCTGAAGATCGGCACGACGAAGCGCGGCATCGGCCCGGCCTACGAGGACAAGGTCGGCCGCCGCGCCATCCGGGTCGTGGATCTGGCCGACGAATCGACCCTCGAGGCCAAGATCGAGCGGGTGCTGACCCACCACAACGCGCTCCGCCGGGGCCTCGGCATCGCCGAAGTCGATGCCGGCGCGCTCCTCGCCGAACTGAAGGCGATCGCGCCCACGATCCTGCCCTACGCCGACACGGTCTGGAAGCTCCTCGACGACGAGCGTCGCGCCGGCAAGCGCATCCTGTTCGAGGGCGCGCAGGGCGCGCTCCTCGACGTCGACCACGGCACCTACCCGTTCGTGACCTCCTCCAACATCGTGGCCGCGCAGGCGGCGACGGGCTCGGGCATGGGCCCCTCGGCCATCGGCTACGTGCTCGGCATCGCCAAGGCCTACACCACCCGCGTGGGCGAGGGTCCTTTCCCAACCGAACTCTTCGACGAGATCGGCGAGACCATCGGCGCCAAGGGGCGCGAGTTCGGCGTGAACACCGGGCGCAAGCGCCGCTGCGGCTGGTTCGACGCGGTTCTGGTGCGCCAGACCGTGCGGACCTCGGGCATCGACGGCATCGCGCTCACCAAGCTCGACATCCTCGACGGCTTCGAGACCATCAAGGTCTGCACGGGCTATCGCCTGGACGGGCAGGTGGTGGACCACCTGCCGGCCAACCAGGCGGCGCAGGCCAAGGTCGAGCCGATCTACGAGACCATCGAGGGCTGGCCCGGCACCACGGCGGGCGCCCGCTCGTGGGCGGATCTGCCGGCCCAGGCGATCAAGTACGTGCGCCGGATCGAGGAGCTGATCGGTGCACCCGTGGCGCTGCTCTCGACCTCGCCGGAGCGCAACGACACCATCCTCATGCACAACCCCTTTGAGGACTGACGCGATTTCTCCTTGATGGCGGCGCGGCCGCGCGCGGACAATGCGGCCGCGTTCACGATGGCCGCGCGGCTTCCCGTCCCGTGGATGGGCGGGACGGGGCGGCCGACCGGCTGCCGGGACAAGGCGGACCTGAGGCACGATGGCCGACTATTACCCACTGCTGGCACGGGCACTCGACGCGATGCCGGACCGCTCGCCGGCCCTGCGCCAGGCGGTCTACGAACGCGCGCGCGGCGCGCTCCTCGGGCAATTGCGCTCCCTCGACCCGCCCCTGTCGGAAGACGACATCGACCTGGAGCGCAACGCCCTCGAGGCGGCCATCCTGCGCCTCGAGCAGGATCACGCCGCGCCGCCGCCGGCGCCTGAGCCTTCGCCTTTCGTCCCGAGCCCGGCCAACGACGTCGCCGACCGCCCCGCGCCGCCGCCCGACATTCCCGAGGCGGCACCCGAGCCGTCGCCGCCCGAGCCGAGATCCTCGACGGCCGACCTGCCGGAGCCGTCGCCGCCCGAGCCGAGCGCGGAGCCGGCGAATCTGCCGAAGGCGGATTTTTCCAAGGCAGAATTTTCCAAGGCGGATTTGCCCGGTGAGCCGCTGCCGCCGGTCGCACCCGTCCCTCCCGTCGTCCCGGAGCCCTCCTCCGATCTCGCGGCGGAGCCAGCCGTGCGGATCCAGCCGCGCAAGGGCAAGGCGCCCCCCTTCGTGGCGGTGAGCGCGGAAGAGGCCGGCACCCCACCGGCCGAGCCGGTGGCGGAGAGCGCCGAGCCGTCGGTGCAGGACGGGAACGGCCAGCGCCAGCGCCCGCGCATCGACGTGGTGGCGCCCCGCGAGGGGCGCACCCGGCTGCTGCGCAACCTCTTCGTCGGCAGCATCCTCGTCGTGGTCATCGGGCTGATCGCCGTCGCGGCCTTCCTGCTCCGTGACAAGCCGGCCGACCTTCAGCCCGTCGCGACCGAGATGCAGGATGGCGGTCAGGACGGGACGGATTCGAAGTTCGCCGACCGGGTCGGCGGCGACGCGGCGCCGGCCGAGCGCTCGGCTCAGACACGGCGTTCGGTGCCCATTCCGGCGGCTCCCACCGCGAGCGAACCGGACCTGACCGTCGCGCAGCGTGGCGTCCTCTACGAGGAGAACACCGCCGCCGGCGCCAACGCGGCACCGAATGCCACGCAGGGTCGGGTGCTGTGGCGCCTCGACACGGTGCCGGGCGAGCAGGGTCAGCCGCTCGAGACGGTGGTGCGCGCCACCGCCGATTTCCCCGATGCCGGGCTGACGCTCGCCATGACTCTGCGCCGCAACCTCGACGCCACCCTGCCGGCCTCGCACACCATCGAGCTCGTCTTCACGCCGAGCGGACCGAACGCCGCCCGGCACGGCGTCCAGGACATCGGGCTGCTTCAGGGCAAGGACGAGGAGGGTGCGCGCGGCTCGCCGGTCTCCGGCCTGCCGGTGCGGGTCCGCGAGAACCTGTTCCTTATCGGGCTCTCCTCCCTACCGAGCGACGTCGAGCGCAATACCGATATCCTGCTGCGCAAGAACTGGTTCGACGTGACGCTGAAGTTCAGCGCCGGCCAGCGCGGAATCGTCGCCTTCGAGAAGGGCAGTGCCGGGACACAGGTTCTGCAGAAGGCCTTCGACCAGTGGCGCTGAGGGCCTGAACCCGCGTCCCGCTATCCCCGAACGAGAACGGCCCCCAGGATTTCTCCCGGGGGCCGTTCTCGTTTCAGGTCGCGTGTGTTTTCTGGCGCCTCAGGCGTGCGCCTCGGCGCGCGGGGCCTCGCGGGTGGCGAGGTTCCGCTTGACCGCCTCCTGGATCTTCTCGAAGGCGCGGACCTCGATCTGGCGGACGCGCTCGCGCGAGACGCCGAACTCGCCGGAGAGGTCCTCCAGTGTGATCGGGTCGTCGGCGAGACGCCGCGCCTCGAAGATCCGCCGCTCGCGCGGGTTGAGCACCGAGAGGGCGTCCCGGAGGGCGGAGAGGCGATTCTGCCCCTCCTCCTCGCGGGCGAGCACGGTCTCCTGGCTCGGACTGTTGTCCACCAGCCAGTCCTGCCACTCGCCCTCGCCCTCCTCGCGCAGGGGCGCATTGAGGGAGGTGTCGCCCGAGAGGCGACGGTTCATGTCGATCACCTCCTGCTCGGGGACGCCGAGCTTGACGGCGATCTGCGCCACCTGATCCGGCTTGAGGTCGCCCTCGTCCAGGGCCGAGATCCGACCCTTGGCCTTGCGCAGATTGAAGAACAGCTTCTTCTGGTTGGCGGTGGTGCCCATCTTCACGAGGGACCACGAACGCAGGATATATTCCTGGATCGCGGCCTTGATCCACCACATGGCGTAAGTGGCCAACCGGAAGCCCTTGTCCGGCTCGAAGCGCTTGACCGCCTGCATCAGGCCGACATTGCCCTCCGACACGACTTCGCCGATCGGCAGACCGTAGCCGCGGTAGCCCATGGCGATCTTGGCCACGAGGCGCAGGTGGGACGTGACGAGGCGGTGGGCGGCGTTGCGGTCACCCTTCTCGCGCCAGTCCTTCGCGAGCGTGAACTCCTCGTTCGGCTCCAGCATCGGAAACTTGCGGATCTCGTCGAGGTAGCGGGAGAGGCCACCTTCGGTGGCGAGCACTGGCAATGCGCCGGCCATGATCTTACCTCCTTGTAAGGACCCCCGAATGGGCGGTCACAAGCGGACCGCCGCTCCCTTGAGCCGGCCGCCCGATTCCCCATCTTAGCGGGAAAGCGGTGGTCTCGGAAAGGCGACGCGCAGCACGAAGTCAGCGTCAACGCGCGGGATCTCGCTTGGCTCACTGATGACACGAAAAGCCGCATCCCGGCGTGTCCTGGCGCACGCACGGGCTTGACAGTGGCGGCCCTGCTACGGGCCGGCCCTCAGCTTCGCGATCAGGTCGCGCATGTCCGGCGGCAACGGACTCTCGAAATGCAGCGTCTCCCCGGTGCGCGGATGCGCGAAGCCGAGCACGCTGGCATGCAGGGCCTGCCGGCCCATGGTGTCGAGGGCACCGCGTGCCGCCTCCGACAGCCGGCTCGCCTTGGTCTTGAAGGCTCCGCCATAGACCGTGTCGCCGAGGAGCGGATGGCCGCGATGGCTCATGTGCACGCGGATCTGGTGCGTGCGACCCGTCTCCAGGATGCAGCGGACCAGCGCGACGGTCCCCTCCTGTCCGAGTGCCGCCTCCGTCCGGTAATGCGTGATCGCGTGCCGGCCGGTCTCACCGCGCACCACGGCGATCTTCTCGCGGTTGCGGACGCTGCGCGCGAGTTTCGCCTCGATCGTGCCGATGCGCGGCTCCGGCACGCCCCAGACGAGGGCCAGATAGGCCCGCTCCAGGGGACCGGTGCGGCCGTGATCGGCGAACTGCGCCGTCAGTCCCGCATGGGCGAGATCGTTCTTGGCCACCACCAGGAGGCCGCTCGTGTCCTTGTCGAGGCGGTGGACGATGCCGGGCCGGCGCACCCCACCGATGCCCGAGAGGCTGGCGCCGCAATGAGCGATCAGCCCGTTCACCAGGGTTCCGGAATCGTGGCCCGGGGCCGGGTGAACCACCAGCCCCGCCGGCTTGTCGATGACGATGAGGTCGTCGTCCTCATGGACGATTACGAGGTCCAGGCGTTCGGCCGCCGGCTCCGGCGCCACCGCCTCCGGCATCGCCACCGCGAGTTCGGCGCCGGGACCCACCTTCACCGAGGGGTCCAGGCTGACGGTGCCGTTCCGGAGCACGTGCCCGGCCCGGATCAGGTCCTGGAGCCGCGAGCGCGAGACCTCCGGGAAGGCCCGGGCCAGGGCCCTGTCCAGGCGCTCCGTAACCGCGTCGTCGTCGAGGATCGCGTGCAGGGCCTGGGGCCCGTCCGCGTCCGTCAGCTTATCGTGCAGTCCCGGCAAGGAAGGGGTCCTTCGATTCAAAAACGTCGGTTGGCCGTCGATCCCGTCATTTCGGGTCTTGTGGCGCCGCGCGACCCTCGCTATACGATCGCCCATCGGCCGGGAAGCAGCGATCGCAGCAGCGATCAGCCAATGCCTCCCTCCGGTCCGCGCCCATCGTCTAGCGGTTAGGACAGGTCCCTCTCACGGATCAGACCGGGGTTCGATTCCCCGTGGGCGCGCCAAGCCTCTTCGTGCAGGCTAACCCCTTCCCCGTCAGTGATTCGGCCATGCGTGAAGCGTTTGCTTCGCGTGCATTCTCCTGTTTCCAATCATCGCGTTCAGCACCGGTGCGAAGGCGCCCCGCCTCGCGCTGGTCCGCTCGCCGGATCAAATCGCCCGGTATCCTCAGAAAATTATATTGCGGTGCAACCGAGTTGATTCGTTGAGCTTTCGGACTATTCCCGTCGAGCACCCTGAAATACTGAATATAGCGCTGCGCTGCGGGATCGATTTGATCTGCGTAGTCGAGCAAGGCACTTGCGTAGTCTGAAGACCACGTTAAGGGTTGGTCTCCGCCGAAAGATTTCGCGTTTTAACCTTCTCGACAAGGTGACAGCCATGTCCAACGTGATTCGCGTGAAGCCGACCCATGACGGCACCTACACGGTCTATCGCGGCGAAGCCGTTCTCGTCAGCGGCCTGACGCGCCTTCAGGCCGAGCGTTACGAGGCGAGCCTCAGCTTGCGCCCCGGCATCCTCGCACACGCCTGACTCCCAACGGGCTCGCCCGTCCTGGCTCAGGACCGAGTGAGCTTGAGCGGACCCAGATCCGCGATGTTACCGGTCTCCGTGAGACCGCGCTCGACACCCGCGACGGCGTATCCCGTCCCGTCGCGGGTGATCGTATAGAGGTGATAGCTCGCGCGGTGGTGCCGCGCGTCTCCCCGCGCCGAGGCGGAGGCGGCGCCGACCACCGGGATCGCCGCCTCCGCCTCGGCG
>NZ_BPQL01000171.1 GCF_022179225.1 Methylobacterium goesingense | reverse complement strand
CCTACGCCTTCCCGCCCGCCTCGCCCCTGCGCGGGCGGGAAGGCGTAGGTCAGGAACGAGGCGTAGGTGTCGCCCGGGATGCCCGAGACGCGGTTGCCGTTGATCGATTCGCCCGTGGCCGCGGTCGAGTCGAGGAAGCGGATGTCGACATGCGTGTAGGCGATCGTCAGGTTCGTGCCGGGCGCGAGGTTGGCGGTGGCCTCGGCCTCGAAGCCGGTGGAGCGCACGGCGCCGGTGGAGGCCTGGAACAGGATGTTGTTCGGGTCGGTGCGCAGGATGCTCGACTGGACGATGTCGAAGCCGGCGAACGCGGCCTGGATGTTGGTGCCGGGGATCAGGACCTTCACGCCCGCCTCGATCTGGTCGCCGGTGGCCGGCTTGAAGGCTTGGCCGCTCCGGTCGAGGCCGACCTGCGGGGTGAAGGTGGTGGCGTAGCTGGCATAGGGGATCAGCCCGGGGGCCAGGACGTAGCCGAGGCCGACGCGGCCAGTGAAGGCGGTGTTGTCCTGGCGTGAGACCGTGCTGCTCGGTGTCGCGAACGAGTCCTGGAAGACCTGATCGTAGCGCCCGTTCACGGTCAGGATGAAGTCGCCGAACTTGGCCTGATCCTGCAGGTAGACGCCGACCTGGTCCTGGGTCTGGCGCGCGCTGTCGCCGAGGACAGGCGTCGCGATGAACTGCTGGCCGTAGTTCCGCGTGAGGAGGTTCAGGTCCGGGACCGCAGCGCTGTCGCCGTAGAAGCTCCCGAAGCGGGTGGTCAGGCTGTAGCGGGCGTAGTCGATGCCCCCCACCACCGTGTGGGCGACCGGGCCGGTGTAAAAGTGCCCCTCCAGCTGGTTGTCCAGGGTCTGCTGGACGAGGCCGTTGCGCTGATAGCCGTTGTCCCGCGTGCCGACGGTGCGTTCCGGGTTGATCGTGGTGATGTCCACGTACTTCGCACTGAGGAACAGCCCGTAGTGGCGGAAGTTCTGGCGGAAGATCAGGTCCGGGCTGAACTTGTGCTCGAAGGCGTAGCCGACCCGGTACTGGGTCTGGTCGAGGCCGGCGAAGCGCGGATCGCCCATGTAGTAGTTCGTCGCCCGGAAGCCGGGGTCGTTGTAGAAGAACGTCGTCGCCGGGACGTTGGTGATCTGGAATTCGCTCAGGAACGTGAAGGTGGTGTCGGCGGACGGCTTCCAGGTGAAGGCCGGGGCGATGTTGAACTGGTCGTCGTTCGTGCCGAGCCCGATGAAGGTGCCGGCCTCCCGCCGCAGGCCGGTGAGTCGGTAGGCCATGGTGCCGTCCGTCCCTTCGAGGGGGCCGCCGACGTCGAAGGCGCCCTGGAAGCGGTCGAAGCTGCCGGCCTGGAACTGCACCTCGCCGAAGGGGACGAAGACGGGGCGCTTCGACGTCGCGTCGAGGATGCCGCCGGGCGAGCCGAGGCCGTAGAGGCCGGAGGCCGGCCCGCGCAGGATCGTCACCGCCTCCAGGCCGTAGGGCTCGGTCTTCGGGTAGGCGAAGCCGCTGCCGATCACCCGCAGGCCGTCGCGGTAGATGCCCTGGTTGGTGAGTACGTCGAAGCCGCGGATGAAGACCTGGTCGAAGCGCGGGTCGAAGCCCGACCGGGCGGTGGCGGCACCGGGGATGTAGGCCACCGAATCCGCGAAGGTCTGGACGTTGCGGTCGTTGAGCTGCTCGCGGGTGACCACCGAGACCGATTGCGGCGCCTCGATCAGCGGGGTGTTGGTCTTCGTCGCGGCCGTGGCGACCCGCGCGGTGTAGCCGGTGATGCCGGAGGGGCCGCCCCCGCCGCCGCTGGTGGCCGCCGTGCCGCCGTCGCCGCCGTCGCCGCCGCTGAGATTGGCCCCGCTGCCGCTGCCGGCCGCGGGCGGCGCTGTGCCCTCGACCGAGAGCTGGTCGAGCTGCACGCTGGTTTGCTGGGCCGCCACGGGGCCGGCCAGGATCGTCGTGGCCAAGATCGTGGTGGGGAAGAGCAAGGTAGGACGTGAGGAGCGATCGGGCATGGCACACGCAGATGGGCGCCTCGCGCGGCGCAGTCTCTGCTTGATGGCTGCTTCAGGATTACGAATCAAGACGAAACGTGTTTCTGAAATATAGCTTATAGTCTTTCAAATATGAAGTCGTTCTAAGCTGATGTCTGCGCGCGAGCGGGCGGAATGCTGTCGCGCCGCCCAAGACAGCTTTCGGAAGGGCCTGGGGATCGCCGGGGACGACGCCCTCCCGGGGGGCCGCAGCCCGCCCGATCCTCACGGGTTCCTAATGGAATCGCCCGCGCGTCCCTCTCGAATCCTCACGCGGTTCCGGGCCACATCGGGGGACGCGCAGGGCCGGTCGCGCCGGCCCTCGGCCGAACCGGAACGGACCCCTCTCCATGACCGACCTCGTCTTCATCGCCGTGGGCCTCGCCTTCTTCGGCCTCGCGGCCGGCTACGCCGCCCTCTGCGAACGCCTCTGAGGTCCCCGCGATGACCCTGGACCTCACCCTCGGCGCCCTCGTGACCCTGGGGCTGCTCGGATACCTCGCCTACGCCCTCGTCCGCCCCGAGCGGTTCTGAGGGACCCACCTCCCCCGGGGCTTTTTCGCCCGGGGCTTTTTCGCCAAGGACTTAATCCCGCCATGACCCTCAACGGCTGGTTCCAGATCGCGCTGTTCTGCGCGGTCGTCGTCGCGCTGGCAAAGCCCCTCGGCGGCTACATGACCCGCGTGTTCGCGGGCGAGCGCACGGTCCTCTCCCCCGTGCTCGCGCCCGTCGAGCGCGGGCTCTACCGCGCCGCCGGCATCGATGCCGCCCAGGAGCAGCACTGGCTGGCCTACGCCCTGTCCATGCTGGCCTTCCACGGGCTGGGCTTCCTGGCACTCTACGGGCTGCTGCGCCTGCAGACGGCGCTGCCGCTCAACCCGGACGGCCAGGGCGCGGTGGCGCCGGATCTCGCCTTCAACACGGCGGTGAGCTTCGTCACCAACACCAACTGGCAGTCCTACGGCGGCGAGACGACGCTGTCCTACCTCGCCCAGATGCTGGGCCTGACCCACCAGAACTTCCTCTCGGCCGCCACCGGCATCGCGCTCGCCGTCGCCCTGGTGCGCGGGTTCAGCCGGGCCTCGGCCCGGACGGTCGGCTCGTTCTGGGTCGATCTCACCCGCACCACCCTCTACGTGCTGCTGCCGCTCTGCGTCGTCTACGCGCTGTTCCTCGTGTCCCAGGGCGTGCCCCAGACCCTCGGCGCGGCGGTGGAGGCCACCACCCTCGAAGGTGCGCGGCAGACCCTCGCGGTCGGGCCCGTGGCGAGCCAGGTCGCGATCAAGATGCTGGGCACCAACGGCGGCGGCTTCTTCAACGCCAACGCGGCCCATCCCTTCGAGAACCCGACCGCGCTGTCGAACTTCGTCCAGATGGTCTCGATCTTCGCCCTCGGCGCGGCGATGACCAACGTCTTCGGCCGCATGGTCGGCGACGAGCGCCAGGGCTGGGCGATCCTGGCCGCCATGGGCGTGCTGTTCCTGGCCGGCACTGCGGTTCTCTACTGGGCCGAGGGCGCGGGCAGCCCCGTGCTCGATGCCCTCGGCCTCACCGGCGGCAACATGGAGGGCAAGGAGGTCCGCTTCGGGATCCTCGCCTCGGCCCTGTTCGCGGCGGTGACCACGGCGGCGTCCTGCGGCGCGGTCAACGCCATGCACGACTCGTTCACGGCGCTCGGCGGCATGATCCCGCTGATCAACATGGAACTCGGCGAGATCATCGTCGGCGGCGTCGGCGCCGGCCTCTACGGCATCCTGGTCTTCGTCATCGTGACGATCTTCGTGGCCGGCCTCATGGTCGGGCGCACCCCGGAATATCTCGGCAAGAAGATCGAGGGCCGCGAGGTCAAGATGGCGATGCTCGCCATCCTGTGCCTGCCCCTGATGATGCTGGGCTTCACGGCGCTGGCGACCGTGGTCGCCGCCGGCCTCGCGGGCCCGGCCAATGCCGGCCCGCACGGCTTCTCGGAGATCCTCTACGCCTTCACCTCGGCGGCGGCCAACAACGGCTCGGCCTTCGGGGGGCTCTCCGCCAACACGACCTTCTACAACACGACGCTCGGCCTCGGCATGCTGTTCGGGCGCTTCTTCGTCATCGTCCCGGCGCTGGCCATCGCGGGGTCGCTGGCCGCCAAGAAGACGCTACCGGCCTCGGCCGGGACCTTGCCCACCCATGGCGGCTTGTTCGTCGGGCTGCTGGTGGGCGTGATCCTCATCGTGGGCGGCCTGACCTTCTTTCCCGCACTCGCCCTCGGGCCCATCGTCGAGCACCTCGCCGGCGGCCTCGGCCAGACCTATCCGGCGGGGGGCTGAGATGCCGCGCACCCTCCCCGCCCGGCGCATCCCCCGCCATCACCTGTCGGTCCGGCGGCCCACCCGCGGGCGCCGCGTCCCCGGCCCGCCGACGCCCGTCCGGCTCTCCGACCTGATCCTCGGGCTCCTCGGCGTCACGCTGCTGGGCGGGCTCGCCCTCATGGCCGCGGCCACCCTGATCGGCCGCGCCCTGACCCTCGACGGCGCCCTCGTGCCCTGACGGCGCCCCGGCGCCCGGATGGCGCCTCTGCGCCCAGAACCGACATCCCGACCCGGCGCGCCGCGCCCGGTCTTCGACCCTCCCCTTCCGGACACCGCATCATGTCCCGTCCCGCCTCATCCCTGTTCAGCGCCGCCCTCGTCGGGCCGGCCCTCCTCGGCGCGTTCGCCAAGCTCGACCCGCGCGTCATGATCCGCAACCCGGTGATGTTCGTGGTCGAGGTCGTGGCCGCCCTGACCACCGTGCTGTTCGTGCGCGACGTCGCCGCCGGCGCGGACGGCCTCGCCTTCTCGGGCCAGATCATCCTCTGGCTCTGGTTCACCCTGATCTTCGCCAACTTCGCCGAGGCCCTGGCGGAGGGGCGCGGCAAGGCGCAGGCGGATTCCCTGCGCCGCACCCGCACCGAGATGCAGGCCAAGCGCCTCACCGGCCCGGGGCGCGACGTCGAGATCGTCCCGGGCACGGCCCTCAAGGTCGGCGACGTTGTGCTGGTGGAGGCGGGCGACCTGATCCCGTCCGACGGCGAGGTCATCGCGGGCGTCGCCTCCGTCAACGAGGCCGCCATCACGGGCGAGTCCGCCCCCGTCATCCGCGAATCCGGCGGCGACCGCTCGGCGGTGACCGGCGGCACGCAGGTGCTCTCCGACGCGATCCGCGTGCGCATCACGGCCGCCGCCGGCTCCACCTTCGTCGACCGCATGATCGCCCTGGTCGAGGGCGCCTCCCGGCAGAAGACCCCCAACGAGATCGCCCTCAACATCCTGCTCGCCGGCCTGACCCTGATCTTCCTGTTCGCCGTGGCGTCGATCCCGAGCTTCGCGTCCTATGCGGGGGGCGCCATCCCGGTCATCGTCCTGGTGGCGCTGTTCGTGACCCTCATCCCCACCACCATCGGCGCGCTCCTCTCGGCCATCGGCATCGCGGGCATGGACCGCCTGGTGCGCTTCAACGTGCTCGCCATGTCGGGTCGCGCCGTGGAGGCCGCCGGCGACGTCGATACGCTCCTCCTCGACAAGACCGGCACCATCACGCTGGGCAACCGGCAGGCCACCGCGTTCCGCCCCGTGCGCGGCGTCACCGAGCAGGATCTGGCGGACGCCGCCCAACTCGCCTCGCTCGCCGACGAGACTCCGGAGGGCCGCTCCATCGTGGTGCTGGCCAAGGACACCTACGGCATCCGGGCGCGGGACATGGCCGGCCTCAACGCCACCTTCGTGCCCTTCACCGCCCAGTCGCGCATGTCCGGCGTCGACCTCGAAGGGTCGTCGATCCGCAAGGGCGCCGTCGACGCGGTCATCGCCTCTCTCTCCGGTCAGCCCATATCTGGCCAACCGATGGCGACCCGCGGCTCCAACGCGGCACTGGCCTACCAGCCGACCGCCGAGACCGAGACGGTCGCCGAGATCCGCGCCATCGCCGAGGAGATCGCCAAGGCCGGCGGCACGCCGCTCGCCGTCTCCCGCGACGGGCGCCTCCTCGGCGTGGTCTACCTGAAGGACATCGTGAAGGGCGGCATCCGTGAGCGCTTCGCGGAGCTGCGCCGAATGGGCATCCGCACCGTGATGATCACCGGCGACAACCCCATGACGGCGGCCGCCATCGCGGCGGAGGCCGGCGTCGACGACTTCCTGGCGCAGGCGACCCCGGAGGACAAGCTCGCGCTCATCCGCAAGGAGCAGGCGCAGGGCAAGCTGGTGGCCATGTGCGGCGACGGCACCAACGACGCGCCGGCCCTCGCCCAGGCCGATGTCGGCGTGGCGATGAACACCGGCACGGTGGCGGCCCGCGAGGCCGGCAACATGGTCGACCTCGATTCCGACCCGACCAAGCTCATCGAGATCGTGGGCATCGGCAAGCAGCTGCTGATGACCCGCGGGGCGCTGACCACCTTCTCGATCGCCAACGATGTGGCCAAGTACTTCGCCATCATCCCGGCGATGTTCCTGACGCTCTACCCGCAGCTCCAGGCCCTCAACGTCATGGGCCTCGCCTCGCCGCGGAGCGCCATCCTCTCGGCCATCATCTTCAACGCGCTCATCATCGTGGCGCTGATCCCGCTGGCGCTCAGGGGCGTGACCTACCGGCCGGTGGGGGCCGCGGCGCTCCTGCGGCGCAACCTCGCCGTCTACGGCCTCGGCGGCCTCCTGGTGCCCTTCCTCGGCATCAAGGCCATCGACCTTGCCGTCTCCGCCCTCCACCTCGTCTGACCTGCTGCGAACCGCCCCTCCAAGAATCCGCCAACCCAGGAGCCCGCCATGCTGTCCCAGCTTCGCCCCGCCCTCGTCCTGCTGGTCGCGCTCACGGCGCTCACCGGCCTCGCCTACCCCCTCGCGATCACCGGGCTGGCAGGAACGATCTTCCCCGCACAGGCCGCCGGCAGCCTGATCGCGCGCGACGGCCGGGTCGTCGGCTCGCGCCTGATCGGCCAGTCCTTCACGAGCGAGCGCTACTTCCAGGGCCGCCCGTCGGCCACGAGCGCCGCCGATCCGGCCGACGCCGCCAAGACCGTGCCGGCCCCCTACAACGCGGCGAACTCCGCGGGTTCCAACCTCGGGCCGACCAGCGCGGCGCTCGCCGAGCGCGTCCGGACCGATCGCGATGCCCGCGCGGCCGAGAACCCGGGCGTGCCCGTGCCGGTGGACCTCGTCACCGCGAGCGGCTCCGGCCTCGACCCCGACATCTCGCCGGAGGCCGCCCTGTTCCAGGTGCCCCGGGTGGCCAAGGCGCGCAACATCGCGCAGAACACCCTGCGCGACCTCGTGACGGCGCACGTCGCGGGCCGCGACTTCGGGCTCCTCGGCGAGCCGCGCGTCAACGTCCTGGCGCTCAACCTCGCCCTGGACGATCTGGCCCGTCGCTGAGCGCCGCGCGAGGAGGCCGCATGAGCGGAACTGGCCGCGACCTGATCCAAATGAGCGGGACTGGCCGCGACCCGAACCAGATGAGCGCAACCGGCCGCGACCCGAACCGACCCTCGCCCGACGCGCTGCTGGAGGCCGCGCGCCGGGAGGCGCGCACGCGCGGCCGGCTCAAGGTCTTCCTCGGGGCCGCCCCCGGGGTCGGCAAGACCTACGAGATGCTCACCATCGGGCGCGCCCGGCTTCAGGCCGGGATCGACGTGGTCGTCGGCGTGGTCGAGACCCACGGCCGGGCGGAGACGCAAGGCCTCCTCGACGGCTTCGAAACGATCCCGCGGCGCGCCGTGCCCTATCACGGCACGGTCCTTCAGGAGATGGACCTCGACGCCCTGCTGGCCCGGCGGCCGGCGCTGGCCCTGGTGGACGAGCTCGCCCACACCAACGCGCCGGGCTCGCGCCACCCGAAGCGCTACGGGGACGTGGAGGAGCTGCTCGATGCCGGCATCGACGTCCTGACCACCCTAAACATCCAGCACGTGGAGAGCCTCAACGACGTGGTGGCCTCCATCACCCGCATCCGGGTGCGCGAGACCGTGCCGGACGGGGTCCTCGACCGGGCCGACGACATCGAGGTGGTGGACCTCAACCCGGACGACCTCATCGAGCGCCTCAAGGCCGGCAAGGTCTACCTCCCGAGCCATGCGGAGCGGGCGCTGAAGCACTACTTCTCGCGCGGCAACCTGACGGCTTTGCGGGAACTGGCGCTGCGCCGCACGGCCGACCGGGTCGACGACGAACTCCTCAGCCACATGCGGGCCAACGCGATCGCCGGGCCGTGGGCGGCGGGCGAGCGGGTGCTGGTCTGCGTCAGCGACGACCCCCGCTCCGCCGGCCTCGTGCGCTACGCCAAGCGGCTCGCGGACCGGCTGCACGCGCCCTGGACGGCGCTCTGCATCGAGGGGCCGCGCATGGCCGGCCTCAACGAGGCGGCGCGCGACCGGATCGCCGAGGCGCTGCGGCTGGCCGACCGGCTGGGAGGCGACGCCGTCACCCTGCCGGGCGGCCGGCGCATCGCCGACGACATCCTGGCCTATGCCCGCTCGGACAACGTCAACCACATCGTGGTCGGCAAGGCCTCGCGCTCCTGGCTGTTCGAACTCGTCAACGGCTCGGTGGTGCACGACCTCGTGCGCCGCAGCGGCAGCATCGGCGTGCACGTGGTGCCGGGCGACGCGGCGCCGGGCCGAATGCCGGGCGAGACGCGGACCCCGCGCGCCGCCCGGGCCGCCCCGCCGCGCCCCTTCGACGCCTGGCCCTATGCGCTCGCCCTCGCGTCGATCGCGGCCGGGCTCGGCGCGGCCCTCCTCGCCCAGCCCTATGCGGGCGTGGAGAACGCCGACCTCTTTCTCCTCACCGCCGTGGTGGCGGTGGCCGTGCGCTGGGGGCTCGGGCCCTCGCTCGCGGCGGTGGGCGCGTCCTCGCTCGCCTACAACTTCTTCTTCCTGCCGCCGGTCTACACCTTCACCATCGCCGACCCGACCAACGTCGCCGCCTTCCTGCTTTTCACCCTCGTGGCGGTGCTCGTCTCGAACCTCGCCGCCCGCGCCCGCTCGGTCGCGGTGGTGAGCCAGGGCCGCGCCCGGGCCACGGAGCGGCTCTATGGCTTCAGCCGCAAGCTCGCCGGATGCGGCACCCTCGACGACGTGCTCTGGGCGACCTCGGCCCAGATCGCCGCCATGCTGAAGGTCCGCGTGGTCCTGCTCCTGACCGAGCCCTCCCCCCCGGAGGCCGGCACCTTGACCGCCGGCACCCTGAACGCCGGTACTTTGGCGGTCCGGGCCGGCTACCCGCCGGAGGACCGGCTCGACGAGGCGGATCTCGGCGCGGCGCGCTGGGCTTTCGACAACGCGCGCCCGGCCGGACGCGGCGCCGACACCCTGCCGGGGGCCCGGCGGCTGTTCCTGCCGATGCGCACGGGCCGCGGCATCGTCGGGGTGATCGGCCTCGACGCCGACGGCACCGGCCCGATCCTCTCGCCGGAGGACCGGCGCCTGTTCGACGCGCTGGCCGACATGGCGGCGCTCGCCATCGAGCGCGTCCGCCTGGTGGAGGATCTCGACCGGGCCGAGCGGGCCGCCGAGACCGACCGCCTGCGCCAGGCCCTGCTCACCTCGATCAGCCACGACCTGCGCACGCCGCTGGCCTCGGTGCTGGGGGCCGCCACCACCCTGCGCGACCTCGACGCGGCGCTCCCGCGCGAGGCCAAGGCCGACCTGCTCGCCACCATCATCGCCGAATCCGAGCGGCTCAACCGCTTCATCGTCAACCTCCTCGACATGACCCGCCTGGAGGCCGGGGCGGTGGCGGCCAACCTCACCCCGCAGGATGTCGGCGAGGCCGTCGATACGGCCCTGCGGCGCCTCGGGCCGATCCTGGCCGGACACCGCGTCGTCCTCGATCTCGCGACCGATCTGCCGCCCCTGCGCCTCGACCCCGTCCTGTTCGAGCAGGTCCTGGTCAACCTCCTCGATAACGCCGCCAAATACGCGCCGGAGGGCTCGACGGTGACGATCCGGGGCCGGCGCGAGGGCGGGCGCTCCGAGCCCGGGCAAGTCGAACCCGGGCACTGCGGACCCGGCCGGGTCCGCCTCGCGGTGCTCGACGAGGGGGACGGGCTGCCCGAGGCCGACGTGGAGCGCGTGTTCGACAAGTTCTACCGGGCCGCCAAGGGCGACAGCGTCCGGGCCGGAACGGGGCTCGGCCTCGCCATCGCCCGCGGCTTCGTCGAGGCCATGGGCGGCACCCTGACGGCCGGCAACCGGGGCGACCGCCCCGGCGCCGCCTTCACCATCCTGCTGCCGGTCCCGGGACGTGGCCGCGCGGATATCGCCGCATGATTCCCAGACCATGATCCCCAGACCATGACCCACAGCATCCTCGTGATCGACGACGAGCCCCCCATCCGCAAGCTGCTGCGCATGGGTCTGGCCACCCAGGGCTACGGGGTCTTCGAGGCGCCGAACGCCCGCACCGCCCTCGATCTCCTGGCGCGCGAGACGGTGGACCTGATCATCCTCGATCTCGGGCTGCCCGACATGCGCGGGCACGACCTCCTGCGCCGCATCCGGGCGGATCACCCCGACCTGCCGGTGGTGGTCCTCTCCAGCCGCGACGACGAGCCCGGCAAGGTCGAGGCCCTCGACCTCGGGGCCGACGACTACGTCACCAAGCCCTTCGGCATGGGCGAACTCCTGGCCCGCATCCGCGCGGCCCTGCGCCACCAGCTCGCGGTCCAGGGCGAGCGCCCGCTGTTCGCGGTCGACGGCCTCAGCGTCGATCTCGTGCGCCGCATCGTCCGGGTCCGCGGCGCCGAGGTGAAGCTCACCCCGCGCGAGTACGATTTCCTGCGCGTGCTGGTCCAGCACGCCGGCAAGGCGCTGACCCACGCCCAGTTGATGAACGCGGTCTCGACCTCGTCCGACCCGCAATACCTGCGGGTCTACATGCGCCAGCTCCGCCTCAAGCTGGAGGCCGATCCCGAGCGGCCGCGCATCCTCCTGACCGAGACCGGGATCGGCTACCGCCTGCGCGCACCGGACGACGACGGCCGGCCCTGATCAGAGCCGGAGCTCGATCCGGTCCGTCGCGATCTCGACCGCGCCCGGACGCCGGCCGGTGAGGTCGGTGGCGTAGTGCAGGGCGTCGTGGCGGGTGCGGAACAGGCCGCCGCCCAAGCCGTGGACCTCCAGAGCGACCCAGCGCCCCTGCGGGTCCTGGCCCACGATGTAGCGGTTCGGTGACGCTGGTGCCTCGGTGCGGATGGCGGCGGCAAGGGGGACGGGCATGGAACGCTAGGGGTTCGCGCGATCCCTCGCTGGACCGCTCCGTCAATCTGGACTCCGACGCATAAGGGTTCGAGCGGGGGACGGGGCCGTCCGCATCAGGGTCTCATCAGGATTCCGGTGCGCTGCGGGTCCCGTCGTGACCGGTCGAAGAGGGGTCCGCACGGACCCCTCCGAGAATCTTCTTGGGCCGGGGCCTCACATGCGGTTCATCATCCGCTTCTTCATCATGTGGCGCTTCATCATCTGCTTCCGCATCATGCGCTTCTTCATCATCATGCGCTCGCTGCGGTCCATGCGGACCTGGGTGACGCTCGCGCCATCCGTCTGCAGGCCGCTGACAGCCAGGGGCGCGGCGGTGGCGGCACCGGCGCCGAGCGCCAGGGAACCGAGGATCGTTGCGGCAAGGGCCAGGGTGGTGGTCTTCATGCGTCGTCTCCTGCTGAGGGAAGGATCGACCTTCCGGGGCATTGGGAGAAGCGCTGAATACTACGCAAGTTCCTGAATTTGAAAGTAAATTTCGCTCAGGACGAGGTCCGGTCAAGGGGGATCCGGCGCTGGACCGGACCGTCCGCACCCGACCCCGGAAGGGGGCTTCGGGGCGCGGTACGGACGCGGACGGCCAAAAGTTTCAGCCCGGGCTGGGTCGCTATTCCACCGTCACGGATTTGGCGAGGTTGCGCGGCTGGTCGACGTCCTTACCCATGAAGACGGCGGTGTGGTAGGCGATGAGCTGGATCGGCACCGCGTAGACGATCGGCGCCACGACGGGGTCGAGGTCCGGCATCGTCACGGTGGCCATGGTGTCGAGCCCGGCCGCGG
>NZ_BPQL01000170.1 GCF_022179225.1 Methylobacterium goesingense | reverse complement strand
CTCGGAGATGCCGACCTCGTGGACGGTGTCGCCATCGGCTGCCTTACCGTCCGCCGCGCGATCGCGGGCCGCGCGAACCTCTCCGCGGGCGTCGCCGGGGCAATCGCGGAGATCGGGGAGGCGCCGGCCCTCGTCGCTCTCGCGCGCAACCGCAGCGCCCGGATTACCACCGGCAGCCTGATGCGGATGGTCGAGCGCCACGGCGGCCTTGCCACCGTGCGTGAGGCGATTCTCACGCGGCCGAACCTGCCCCTCGAGGTGCGCCAGAGCATCACGACCCGCCTCGCCGAAGCTCTTTCGGCCTTCGCGGTGTCCTCCGGCTGGCTCACCCCGGCCCGGAGCGCGCGCGCCAGCCGGGAGGCACAGGAGCGCGCGACCCTGGCCTTCAGCGCCGAGGCCCACCCGATCGACCTCGCCCGCCTCGTGACCCATCTCAAGACGCAAGGCCAGCTTAATGCAGGCCTGCTGCTGCGGGCCATCCTGTCCGGCCACATGGCCTTCGCGGAGGCGGCGCTGGCCGACCTCTCGGGCCTGCCGCTGCGCCGGGTGGCGGGGCTGATGCAGGAAGGCTCCACCGCCGCTTTCGCCGCCCTTCACCGCAAGGCCGGCCTGTCGCCCGTGCTGCTGCCGGCCTTCGGCGCCGCCCTGTCGGCCTGGCGCGAGGCCGGGCAGGGCGCCATCGTCAGCGCGGGCGCCAGCCTGTCGCGCCTGATGATCGAGCGGGCGCTGACCGCCTGCGAGACGATGCCCTTCGCCGAGGCGCAGGGCGTGATGGCGCTTCTCGCCCGCTTCGAGGCCGAGGCGGCGCGCGACGAGGCGCGGGTGCTCGCCCGCGAACTCGCCGCGGACGCCGTACGCGCGGACGCCCTGCGGATCGAGAACGAGATCCTCGACGGCGAGTGGCGCGAGGCCCAGCGTCTCGTGACCCAGGGGCCTGTCGCTGAGGCCGCCCCCCGCGTCGAAGCCGACCCGATGGCGAAGCCGGCCACGGCCGCTGCGGTCGCGCAGGCCGAGGCCCCCGAGGCCGACCAGCCCCGCACCGATCCCGTCGGGGTCATCCTCGACGCCCTGCCCGACGCCATCCTGGCCGAGTTCCAGGGCAGCCGGGAGCACGCGCACAAACTCACGGTCGAGGTCGTCCTCGACGCCATCCCGGAAGCTCTGGTGGCGAGCTACCGCGCGGATCGCGAGCGGATCGCCGCCTGAGCGATTGTCCTCAGCCGAACTGTTCGCGCAGGATGCGCTCGTCGAGGCTGTGGCCGGGATCGTGCAGCAGGGTCAGGTTGGTGGCGTGGTCGAGCCAGGTCTGCACCCTGCTGACCCGCCGGAACTCGGTATGGTCGGCCACCGCCGCCACGGGGCGGTGCTCGGCGTCCAGCACTTCGATCTCGATGCGGGCGTAATCGGGCAGCAGCGCGCCGCGCCAGCGCCGGGGCCGGAAGGCCGAGATCGGCGTCAGGGCCAGGAGACGGGCGTTGAGGGGCAGGATCGGCCCGCCCACCGAAAGGTTGTAGGCGGTGGAGCCGGCCGGGGTCGCCGCGAGAACGCCGTCGGCGATGAGTTCGGGCAGGCGGACATGGCCATCGACGGAGATCCGGAGCTTGGCGGTCTGGTGCGTCTGGCGCAGCATGTAGACCTCGTTGAGCGCCCGGGCCTGGTGCCGGCGCCCCTCGATGTCCTCGGCCTCCATCATCAGCGGGTGAATGATGCTGCGCTTGGTGCTTTCCAGGCGCTCGATCAGCCCGTCCTCGCGGAACTCGTTCATGAGGAAACCGACGGTGCCGCGGTTCATGCCGTAGATCGGCGTGCCGGCATGCATGAAGCGGTGCAGGGTCTGGAGCATGAGACCGTCGCCGCCCAGCGCCACCACCACGTCGGCCTCGTCCGGGGGCACGTGGTCGTAGCGGCGCATCAGGGTCGCGGCCGCCTGGCGGGCGTCCTCCGTGGGACTCGCGACGAAGGCAAGCCGTTCGAAACGCCGCGCCATGGGCTCACATCCGCCTTGCCGACCACCTTGCCGACGCGGAGCGTTCGCTCCAGCGTCCCGTTTCCAGTCCCGCCGGCATCCCCGTCGGCCCGCTCCCGCCGGTGGAGCGGCAGCACCCTGGTCGGAGACCCATAGCATGGAGCGGCCGCTTCTCGTCTACACCACCTTCCCGGATGCCGGCACCGCGCTCAGCGTCGGCGAAGACCTCGTGCGGCTGCGACTGGCGGCCTGCGTCAACGTCCTGCCGGGGATGCAATCCGTCTACGCCTGGAAGGGTGCGGTGGAACGCGGATCGGAGGTCGTCGCGATCCTGAAAAGCCGGGAGGGCCTGGCGGAGCCCCTCTGCGCCGCCCTGAAAGCGCGCCACCCCTACGAGACGCCGATCATCCTGCACCTGCCCGTGTCGGGCGCCGACCCCGACACCGCGGCCTGGATCCTGGCCGAGACCGCGGGCGGGACCGGCACGGAGGCGCCTCAGGAGTCCCCGACCGGGTAGCTGCGCCCCTTCCAGGCCGGCGTCCCGGCGCCCCGGCGCCGCAGCAGGGCGCGCCACTGGATCGCCAGGGCCACCAGCACGGTGAAGGGATGGAGGAGGATCGTCCCCGCCGGCTCGCGGGTGACGAGGGTGATCGCCGCCCGCGTCGCCAGGGAGACCAGGGCCGCCGCGGCGGCCAGGAAGACGGCGGCCCCCGAGCCGAAGCCCAGGAGGGCGGCGAGCAGGAGCAGCCAGGGCAGCACGTGGCCGCCGGCCAGCAGCAGGGTCCAGACCGGCAGCGCGCGCGGCGTCGCCATGCCTTCGCGGGCGTTCTTCGAGAAGCCGGCCCAGCTCTGGCCGAACCCCCGGTACATCCGGCAGGTGGCCAGCGCGTGCGCGGCCACGAGGTCGGTGCGGTAGCCGGCCCGGCGGAACCGGCGCGGCAGCACGACGCCGTCATGCAGGCTGGTCCGCACGGCGCCGTGCCCGCCGGTGGCCTCGTAGGCGGCGCGGGCGACGAGAACGAGCTGGCCGCAGGCGGCCCCGAGGCTGGGGCGCGGGGAGGCCCGCATCATCGCCATCGGCAGGTAGCCGACGAGGAGGAAGTTGATCATCGGAACCGTCAGGCGCTCGCCGAGCGTGCCCATGATCTGGCGCGGCACGCCGCTGACCAGGGCCGAATCGGTCCGCCGCGCATGGGCGACGAGGGCGGCGGCTGCCGCCGGCGCCAGGGTGACGTCGGCGTCGACGAAGAGGAGGTGGGTTCCCTGCGCCGCTTCGGCCAGCCGGGCGCAGGCGTGGTTCTTGCCGGTCCAACCCTCGGGCAGGGGCGGGATCGGAATCAGGCGCAGGCGGTGGTCGGTGGCGGCGATGCCGGCCACGATGGCGGCGGTGTCGTCGGTGGAATGGTCGTCGCCGACCAGCACCTCCAGGGCGACCCCGGCGCTCGCCAGGGCCGCGCGCACCGTCGTGGCGATGACCGGCGCCTCGTTGCGGGCCGGAATGAGGACCGAGATCCGGGAGCGGACATCGAGATCCGGCTCGGGGGTGCGCAGGATCGAGAGGTTGACCCAGGCGATCAGGCCGGGCAGCGCGGCGCAGGCCAGGGCGAGGATCGCGAGACCGAGCATCACGGAACCGGATCTCCCTTCTGGCGGTGGGCCGGCTCGAAGCGCCGCCCCGTGAGGACGGCGCCGAGGCGCCGCCAGAGGTCGTAGACCCCGCCGACGCCCTTGGCGCCGGAGGCGAGCGGCGCGAAGCGCCCCGCCTCGCGCGAGATCACGTCAGCGCTGAGCCGGTCGAGGGTCGCGGTTAGGTCCGCCTCCATCCGGGCCAGCCGCTCGGCCCGCGGCAGAGCGAGGAGGGCGGCCCCCGGCACGGGCGTGCCGAAGGCCGCGAAGGCCTCGCCACCGCGCTCCTCCCAGAAAGCGTATTCGAGGGCGAGCGGCACGAACAGAGCGTCGGGCGCGATCTCGGGCAGGCGGCCGACGCCGGCGCGCAAGGCCAGCGGCCGGGCCCGCACATCCTGAAAGCGCCCTTGGGCGGTGATCCAGATCATCCGGTTCGGCGCCCCCAGGATGCGCCGGGTCGCCTTGAGGAACTGGGCCGCCCCGCGGGCCGATTCGAGATCCACCGCGAAAGCGCCCATCCGGGCGAAGACCGCGTATTTCTCCAGCATCCGCGCGTCGAAGGGGGCATAGCTCTCGCGCGCCGGGAAGAGCTTGCCGGCGAGCAGGATGACCACGGCCGCGTCCCACCAGGCCGGGTGGTTGCAATAGACCACCACCGGGCCGGCATGGTCGGCGCAGGCCGGTACGCCCCAGCGGGCGAGCCGCAGCGCGTTGAGGTGGCGTCGGACGTAGCGGTCGAAATACCCGACCATGAACCGCCACAGGGCGGGCGATCGGGCGGGGCCGTCCTTGCGGGACACGCGTCGGGCCTTCAGGCGCTGGCGCGCTCCTCGCCCCTGGCATCGGTGTCGAGGGCGTCCGCCGCGATCCAGCCCGACATCATCACCATCGGCATGCCCGGACCCGGATGGGCGGCCCCACCGGCGAGGTAGAGGCCGCGCACCTGCCGCGAGCGGTTGCCCGGCTTGAACGCGCCCATGAACTTGCCGTGGGAGGCCAGCCCGTAGATCGCGCCGTTGAGCACCTTGTAACGCTCGTGAATGTCCTGCGGGGTGAGGTGGCGCTCGACGACGATGCGCTCCTCGAGGTCGGGCATGTTGGCCGTGCGCTTGAGCTTGTCGAGAATGACCTGGCGGTAGGCCGGGAACATCTTCGACCAGTCGTGGTGCGGGCGGAGATACGGCGTGTGAACGAGGACGTAGAGCGCCTCGCCACCCTCGGGCGCCACCGACGGATCGGTGCAGGAGGGGGCCGCCAGGTAGGCGGTCGGGTCCGGGGCCGGCTCGCCCTTGTGGTAGATGTAGTCGAACTCCTCCTCCGGATCGCGGGAGAAGACGAAGTCGTGGTGGTTCAGGTGCTCGTAGCGCTTGTTCAGCCCCAGATAGAGCACCACGCCGGAGCAAGCCGGCTCGAAGCTCTTCTTCTCGTAGGCCTTTCCGACGTCGCCGCCGACGAGTTCGCGGTAGGTGCGCACCGAATCCATGTTCGAGATCACGGCGTCGAACGGAGTGATCCCGGAGGCGGTCTTCACGCCCTTGACCGTGCCCTTCTCGATGGCGAGGCCCGTGACCTCGTCGCCGGGACGCAACGTCGCGCCGAGTTCTCCGGCGAGCTTCGTCAGCGCCTCGGCCACCGCGCGGGTACCGCCCATCGGGTACCAGACGCCCTCCGCCGTCTGCATGTGCGCGATGGCGCAGAGCACGGCCGGAGCACCGTAGGGCGAGGAGCCGACATATTGCACGAAGTGGTCGAGCATCTGCGCGAGGCGCGCGTCCTTGACCTTCGAGCGGATGGTGCCCGCCACCGAGGAGCCCATGCGCAGGGACAGCACGTCCCGCAGGGTGCCGGGATTCATGTTGGCGCGGATGTTGATCGTGTCGAACAGATCCTCGACCGGCTTCCAGAAGAAGAACTTGTTCGAGACGTCGTGCAGGTGCTCGGAGATCTCGAGGAACTTCTTGTAGCCCTCGCCGGCTCCGGTCCCGGGGGCGAAGCGCTCCATGTCGGCGGCCATGGTGGGCACGTCGGCCATGAGGTCGAGATGGGTGTTGTCGTCGAAGAAGCAGCGCCATTGCGGATCGAGGCGGCGCAGGTCCAGGTAGTCGTGGATGTTGCGCCCGGCCTCCTGGAAGATCCGCTCCAGCACCTTCGGCACCGTGAGGATGGTCGGCCCCATGTCGAAGCGGAAGCCGCCCTCGTGCAGGACCGCGGCCTTGCCGCCGAGCCAGTCGTTCTTGTCGTAGAGCGTGACTTTGTGGCCGCGCGCGGCGCTCACGCAGGCGGCCGCCAAGCCGCCCAACCCTGCGCCGACGACGGCGACCGAAGACCCAGCCCGCATGTTCGTTACACTCCCCGGGCCGGTCCGAAAGCCCATTCCCTGCATGAAGCTAGACCGGATGGCCGCGCGGTCAACGCGCTAACCGGTCGCGGCGCGGACGGACGCCGTCTTCGCACGCACCTTCCTAGATCGCCCGCCGCGACACCAGCGCTAACGCGACGACCAGACCCGCCCCCGCCACGGCGGCCATCACGCCCCAGGCCGGCAGCGCCGCGGCCCAGCCCTCGCTCAGCGCGTTCTGGTAGGCCTCGATGGCCCAGGCGTTGGGGGTGAGCCAGCCGGCCTCCTGCAGCCAGGGCGGCATGAGGAACCGGGGCACCATGCTGCCGCCCACCGCCGACAGCAGCAGGACGCCGAAGGTGGCGGCCAGATGCGCCTGCTGGCGGGTGGCGGAGGCCGCGCAGGCGGCCAGCGCGAGGCCTGCCGCCATGGCCGAGACGAGGAGGGTGGTCACCAGCCAGGCGCCCGCATGGGGCAGGATGTCGACCCCGTGCAGCAGGGCGGCGGCGGTGAAGATCAGCCCGGCCTGGACGAGGCCCTGGCCCACCAGGAACAGGAACTTGCCCAGCACCACCACACCGAGCCCGCCGGGGCCTGCCATCAGCCGGTCGGCGAGGCCGGACTGGCGCTCGTCCACGAGGGACAGCGCCCCCTGCATGGCGGCAAAGAGCAGGAACACCGCCGTGATCGCCCCCGCATAGTAGCTGACGCGGTCGTTGGTGGCGCCCGAGGCGGTGCTGCGTCGCTCCACCAGCGACGCGAAGGCGAAGGGCTCCTTGCGGGCCCGCTGCTCGGCGAAGGCCTGGTTCAGGAAGGCGCGCTCGTCCGGCCCGATCTTGCCCGAGCGTTCCACGTCGGCGACGATCCGGGCCAGCACCACGTCGGGCAGGGCCTCGTTGAGGACCCGCTGGAGCTGGCCGAGGGCGATCGGGGTCGCCAGGGCCTTGGCGGGATTCTCGATCAGCACCACGGGTTGGTCGGCGCCTGTCGAACCGGCATCGAGGTCGCCGCGCAGTACCATGGCCACGTCGACCTCGCCGCGGCGCACCGCCGCGACGGCGCCATCGAGGTCGGCGGCCGAGAGGCGCCCGACCCGGAGGGATGGGTCCGTCTCCAGGGCCTGCATCAGCCGCTGCGTCGTCGGCGTCCCGGCAAGATCGAGGAGGCCGACATGGATGCGGATTCGCTCGCCGAGCGCACCGGAGAAGATCGCGGCGAAGATCGTGAAGATCACGGTGGGCAGCACGAAGGCCATGACCAGGGCGGCCCGGTCGCGCACCAGGCCGAGCAGCATCACGCGGAAGGCGGCCGAGATCATGCGGCGGTTCCCGTCCCGGCGGCGCCGTCCCGGCCATCGCCTGCGAATTCCGCCAACGCCTCGCGATAGACCGCCTCCAGGCCAGGCGCACGGATGCGGATTTCCGCGATCGGCACGCCCGCGTTGCGCAGGGCGGCAAGGAGGTCGGCGCCGTCGCGGGGCGTCCCGGCGAGGCGGCGCGCCCGCCAGGTCGAGCCGGTGTCGACGGGCAGGAACCCGGTCCGGCGCAGCACCGCCTCCGCCGCCGCGTCGGCGGGGGCGACGAGTGCCGCCTCGTGCTCGGGGGCGTCGGCGCGGATGCGGGCGAGGAGATCGGACAGGCGGCCGTCGGTGACGATCCGGCCCCGCGCCAGGATCGCGACCCGGTCGGCGAGGCGCTCGGCCTCGGCGAAATCGTGGGTGGCGACGAGGAGGGCCGTGCCGGCCTCGCGCAGGCGCCCGAGCACCGCGTGGATCGCCGCCCGGGCATGCAGGTCGACGCCCTGCGTCGGCTCGTCGAGGAGGACGAGACGCGGCCGCGCCATCAGGCTGGCGGCGATGTTGACGCGGCGCTGGTAGCCGCCCGAGAGCAGCCCGACCGGGCGCCGGGCCACCTCCGCGAGGGCGCAGAGCGCGAGCCCCGTGGCCACCGCCTCGGCCCGCTCGCGCCAGGCGATGCCGGCGAGTTGGGCGAAGACCGACAGGTTCTCGGCCACCGAAAGGCGCGGATAGAGGGCGATCTCCTGTGGCACCCAGCCGATCGCCCGGCGCGCGGCCGGCGTCCGGTGAGGGTCGTCGCCGGCGACACGAACGCTGCCGGCGCCAGGGGCCAGCCGGCCCGCGATGAGGCGCATCAGCGACGTCTTGCCGGCGCCGTTGGGGCCGAGGAGCGCGAGGGTCTCGCCGGCGCCGAGGGCGAGGTCGACGCCTTCCAGCACGCGGCTGCCCCGATAGGCGAGGGCGGCGCCGGCCACCCTCAGGAGCGGCGCGGGAGGAGTGGTCATGCGGCGTTCAGCGGCGCGGCAGGGCGCGCGACAGGCGGACCCGCACGCTCGCGGCCGGCTCGCGCACCGTAAAGCGCGCGCGCGCGAAGTCCGGGCGGGCGGAGCGGACGGACTCGCCGGAAAACCCGTAGGGTTCGAGGGGCAGGCCGAGGCCGGTGCGGTCGAGGCGGCCGTTGCCGTTGGTGTCCTGGTAGGCCAGGGCCGCGTAGAATCCGGGGGGCACGTTCGGGAACACGAAGCGCTGCGCGGCGGCCCGGGGCTCGGCCTGCTGCCCCGTCCGGCAATCGGCCTCGGTCAGCCCGTCCTGGCACAAGGCGACGGAGATCAGGCCACCGGGCTCGATGCCCTCGACCTCCACCGCCACGGAGGCGGCCCGTGCCGCTCCCGTGGTCAGGAACAGGGTGCAGATGACGGCCGTGAGCCTCGCCCGCCGCCTCAAGTGGCGTCGCCCGAAGCGGCCAGGGGCGCGGTCGTGGGAATACCGGCGCTGGCGGCGCCGACGCGGCCGGCGGACAGCTCCTCGATGAGGAGGCGGGCGGTGATGCGCGCACCCTCGTAGATCACCGGCAGGCCGGAGCCCGGATGGGTCCCGCCGCCGACGAGGTAGAGGCCTGGCCCGAAGCGGTTGTGCGGGCGGAAGTAGAGCATCTGCATCAGGTCGTGGGCGAGATTGAAGGTCGCGCCCTCGTGCACGAAGAACTCGTCGCGCCACTCGGTCGGATCGACGATGCGCTCGTAACGGATGCGCGATTCGATGTCGCCGAGGCCGAGCAGCTTCAGGCGGTCGAGGACGAGGCGGCGATAGGTCTCGCGCAGGCTTTTCCAGTCGATGCCCGCTTTCAGGTTCGGCACCGGCACCAGCACGTAGAGGCTGGTCTGGCCGGGCGGCGCCATGCCGCCATCGGTAAAGCCGGCGTGCTGCACGTAGAGCGAGGGCTGCATCGGCAGGATGCCGTCGGTGATCTCCCGGATGTTGCGGGCATAATCCTCCGACAGCAGGATGGTGTGGTGGCCCAGCGCCTCCGGCATCGGCCCGTCGAGGCCGAGATAGAGCATGAAGGTCGAGCAGGAGAGGCGCGCCTTCTCGATCTTCGCGTCGCGCCAGCGCGGCCGGTGCTGTTGCGGCACGAGGTCCTGGATCACCTTGGCGAAGTCGCCATTGATGACCACCGCATCGGCCTGCAGGGTCTCGCCGTTGCAGACCACGCCGCTGGCGCGCTTGCCCTCGAACAGCACCCGCTCGACGCCCGCCCCGAGGCGGATGTCGACGCCCATCCGGCGGGCGAGGCCCGCCATCGCCTCCGAGACGGCGCCGCAGCCGCCGACCGGGTGATAGACGCCGTGCTCGTATTCGAGGAACGACAGGATGGTGAACAGGCTCGGGCACCGGAACGGCGACATGCCGAGGTACTTGGTCTGGAACGCGAAGGCGAGGCGGACCCGCGGATCCTTGAAGTAGCGGCGCAAGTCCTTGTCGACGCTGCGCCCGGGATGGAGGTGGGGCAGGGCGGCGATCATCGCCGGGGAGGCCATGGCGCGCAGGGTGTGAAAGGCCTGCTCCAGGACCGGTTTGAAGAACTTCAGCTTGACCCGGTTGTCGGCGAAGAACTTGCGCACGTTGCGGGCGTCGTCCGGCGCGATGCGCGCCACCTCGGCCTCGAGCCGGTCCATAACGTTCGTGGCGCGGATCTCGCCGCCCGCCTCGAACACGAGGTGGTATTGCGGGTCGAGACGCTCGAGCTTGACGTGATCCTCCAGGCGCTCGCCGCAAGTCTCGAAGATATCGGCGAGGATCTGCGGATAGAGGAAGAACGTTGGGCCGATATCGAACCGGAAGCCCCCCGGCGCCTCGAAGGTTTTCGTGCGACCACCCACCGCCGGATCCTTCTCCAGCAGCGTGACGTGGACGCCGGCCCGGGCGAGGAGGAGTGCGGTGGCGAGGCCGCCGGGACCGGCACCGACGATGATGACGCGGCGTCCGGACAGGGTCCGCAAGCCGTCCCGTGACTGCAACAACGCTCGCAACTCCCTCGTCTATGCTCCCATCTCTGCGCGCATGTGGTGCGCAAGAATGGTCCGTCCAGGGCCCGTGCGACCCGGTGCATAATCTTGACCGTAGTGGGGCGCGCGGCAATGGGGGCGCAGTGTCGCGCGTGGTGGCGGCCCTCGGAGCGGGTCGCCCGCCCTGCTGCTCTACGCCGATCGGGACAGGTGATGCAGCGCGATCGCGCCCGCCGTCGCGACGTTGAGGGAATCGAACTCCGGCGCCATCGGAATGCGGACGGTGCGCAGGCGCTCCATCAGGTCCGGCGGGAGACCCGGCCCCTCGCTCCCGAGCAGCAGCAGGGTACGGGCGGGGGGCAACAGGGCCGCGAGTGTCTCGCCGCCGCCGGGGCTCAGGGCCAGGGGCTCCAGGGCGTGGCGCGCCGCGAAGGCCAGGATCGCGTCGGCATCGGCCAGTTGCCGGAACGGGACGATGAGCGCGGCGCCGGCCGAGACGCGGATCGCCTTGCGGTAGAGCGGGTCGCAGGTCCCGGCGTCGAGCAGCACGGCGTCGGCGCCGAAGGCGGCGGCGTTGCGGAACAGGCCCCCGACATTGTCGTGGTTGGTCAGGCCGACGAGGCCGACCACGAGGGCCGGCGCCAGGGCGGGTGGCAGGCCGGGGAGCGGCGCACCGGGCGCTTCCGTTCCGCGCAGGCCGACGCCGAGGACACCGCGATGGATGGGGAAACCGGTGATCGCGCTCATCACCGGCTTCGTCGCCGTGTAGACCGGCACGTCCCCGGGCAGCCGCGCGAGGGCCTCCGCCAAGCCGGCCAGGCGCTCGGGCGCCAGAAGAACCGATTCGAGGCCGAACCGCGCCCGCGCCGAGAGCATGACCCGCAGAGTCACCTCGCCCTCGACGATGAAGCGGCCGGCGCGCCCGACGAGGTCGCGCTCGCGCATCGCCGTGTACGGCGCGAGGCGCGGGTCGGCGGGATCGTCGATGGCGACCGGCGCAGGCCGGGGAGCGGCGGTCAAGACGGCGTCAGGCGCTCGCCGGACGCCCGCCCATGCGCACCGCGAGGGGATCGGCCTCGGCCTTGGTCGGCACCTTCACCAGGGCCTCGCCGTCGAGCACGACCTCGCCGGCCACCGAGCAGGTGCATTTCAGGCGGGCGCGGCGGCGCTCCGGCACCAGTTCGGCCACCTCGACGGTGACCTCGACCGTATCGCCGATGCGGACCGGCGCCCGGAAGTTCAGGGTCTGGCTGATATAGACCGCGCCGGGGCCGGGCAGGCGGGTGCCGAGCACCGCCGAGATCAGGCCGGCGGTGTAGAGGCCGTGCGCGATCCGGGTTCCGAAGGGCGTGCGCGCCGCGAAATGTTCGGACAGGTGGATCGGGTTGCGATCGCCGGTGATCTCCGCGAAGCCCACCACGTCGGAAGAGGCGATGACCTTGTTCAGCGTCTCGGACAGGCCGACTTCGAGATCCTCGAAGTACAGGACGCGCAGTTCGGGCATCATTGGGGGCTTCTCCCTGACAGTCGGTTTCTTGCTACGCTGACGGCACGCACGGTCGTCGCGCCGAAGATCCTGTTTCGCCTCGCACAGGTGCGCGGCCAAATCCAGCCTCCGGCCCGGTGGATCGCGACCGGCACGAGGGCGCTTGCGGACAATTTGAGCGGTCGTCTTCACGCGGCCGTGATCCCGCCCCCGCATGGTGCCCGGCATGGCCGATCCCCATCCAATCACGCCCGGGCATGTGGGGTCGGCGCTCTCGCTCACGGGCCTCGTCGCCCTGATGACGAGCGAGAGCGTGCAACCCAACATCCTCGGCCTCGCCTTCGGGTGCCTCACGGCGTCCCTCGTCGCCTTCACAATCCAGCTCTGCCACGCACCGAAGCCGAAACGGTCCCGGAAGGCGCGCCAGCCCATCGCACCCCGCACCACGGCGCCCGTGCCGGTGGCGGCGCAGCCGGTGTTCCGGAACGAGCCGAAGGTTCACCCAGCCCTCATGGCGAGAGTCCCTGGGGCGGCGCCCCTTCCGCCGGCGCCCGTGGCACCGCCCACGGGCGCCGTGAGCCGACGCGCCCTGAGGGATGTACGCAATCGGCGCATCGCCCGGGGGACCTGATCCGCGATGCCTGCCGCCCCCTCGACAGGGCGGCAGGCATCGGCGAAGACGCGCCGACCCCGAACGGACGAAAGGTTGGCCCGCCGACGCTTCGTCCGTTCCCGACATCGTTGTGTCGCGAACGCCGATCGCAAAACCGACGGCCATCTTTGCGATATCGGCTCAGGAACACTCCGTGAACCAGCCAGCCCCCGACCCTGCGCTCCGCCCGGTGGTCGCCCGTGTCGCCGGGCTCAACCTCGCGTATTTCGGTATCGAGGTCAGCGTCGCCCTGGCGATCGGCTCCCTGGCGCTCATCGCCGACAGCCTCGATTTTCTCGAAGACGCGGCGATCAACCTGCTGATCTTCGCCGGCATCGGCTGGAGCGTGCGCAACCGGGCCCGGCTCGGCATCGTGCTCGCCGGTATCCTGCTCCTGCCGGCTTTGGCCACCGCCTACGCGGCCTGGATCAAATTCGCCACGATGGCGCCGCCGGCCCCGATCCCCCTGACGCTCACGGGCCTCGGGGCGCTGGCGGTGAACCTCACCTGTGCGATGATGCTGGCCCGCCACCGCTCCGGGGGTGGCAGCCTGACCCGGGCAGCCTACCTCTCCGCCCGCAACGACGCTTTCGCCAACCTCGCGATCATCGCCGCCGGCCTCGCCACCGCCCTGACCCTGTCGGCCTGGCCGGACCTCATCGCGGCGGCGGGCATCGCCGTCCTCAACGCGGATTCGGCGGGCGACATCCTGCGGGCGGCACGGGCCGAGTGGCGCGCGGCCGAGGCCCGGCCCGAGAACGAAGCAAGATCCTAGAACGAAGCCGGGCCCGTGAATCAGGCCCCGGGAGAGCCTCCGAGCCGCCATGCACCTGTTCCCGATCTCCGACCTGCACCTGGAGCGCCGACGCCTCGACGTCATTGCGCCCCCGAGCCGGCCCTTCGACGTGCTGGTCTGCCCGGGCGACCTGCACGAGGGCCGGCCCGAATCCGGTCTCGCGGCCCTGATGACCCTGGCCCAGGGCCGCCCGATCGTGCTGGTGCCGGGCAACCACGAGCACTACGCGCCGACCGGGGACGGGCGCACGGCGCCGCAACTCCTCGCCGCCCTGGAAGCCGAGGTGCTGCGCCTCAACGGGGAGGGCGCGGAGATCCACCTGCTCCAGCGCGGCGCGGCCATCATCCGCGACGGTGTCCGCTTCGTCGGCACGACCCTGTGGAGCGACTGGTCGCTCGCCGGGCGCTGGCTCGACGGCAGCGTGGCCGATGCTCCGGACGACCCGGTCGCCTACGCGGCGGCACGGATGACCGACCCGGTCACGGGCTCGCGCGAGTTCCGAGGCTCGATCCGAAACGGCGACGGGACGGCCTGGTCGCCGGCCGACGCGATGGAGGCCCATGCGCGGGAGCGCGAGGGCCTGATCGCCGCCCTGTCACGCCCGCATGACGGCCCCACCGTCTGCGTCACCCATCATCCGGCGAGCCCACGCGCAGCCGATGCGTTCCGGCACGCGCCCGGCGTCCCCTGGTGGGTGCCGGCCTTCTACGCAAGCACCGTTCTGGAGGACCTCCCCGACGCGGCCCGGCCCGAGACCCAGAGGTCGGGCCGGGCCGCGTCGG